>JAIQFL010000379.1 GCA_020073365.1 Terriglobia bacterium
GCCTGCTCGAAATCCCCGCGCGAAAACAGCTTCAACACCTGCGAGAAAATGCTGCATACTTTGTACATAGGTTGAGTCTCCTGACGTTGAATTGGTTCTTGGTGGAACCCAATACAGCGTAACAGGAGCTCAGCCTCTCATCGGCAGCGGCATCATCGGCGTTGGTCCGCAGTTAGCCTGCTAAGTTGGGCAGCAGTGAAGGCATTTGGGAAGGAGAAGTTTGTCAAGCGGACTGGGTTCTTCGAAGCCACAGCATCGCCGGACCGTTCCTACAATGACGCGGCGCACATTCTGGACCTCCGCATCCGAATGGATAAGGGACCACTCTACCATGTTGGGGAGGTTCGTATCACTGGACTCAGTCCGGACCTTGAGGGGCGAGCGAGACGCCTTTGGAAGCCCAAAGCTGGCGACCCCTATGATTATGCCTATCCGAATGACTTTTTCCAGGCATTTTCCCGGACGGTCGACTTTCGTGCTTTTCGCAAGTACGACGCCGTGACGCTGAAGGGTACGGGGGATCACGTGATGGACATCAACCTGGTTTTCGAATCTCGGTGAAGATGTTGCGGCTGCGCACACGCAGACAACCTCTCTCGCGTCCCCTTTTTCGCACTCGCCGTTTTTGGGCGCTTGCCTCATGACAGAAACCTTAGGGCGATCCAGCCCGAGTCAGCGGAACCCGCCCCACAATAAAGGCAGACTCGCAAAGTAAGCGGCATTGGCAGGCGAATCGCCTGCCCCACGAACTACACTGTTTCGGATTTGCGGGTCGTGGCCGGGTACAACGCCCAAACAACGGATGTTGCCAGAACCGCTACTACGATCCAGCCTTGCGCGTGCAACGCTGGAATCGGATTTCCGAACAGTTCCCCCAAAGGGCCGCGGAGCGATAGCACCCAGAGCACCAACGCATACGCCAAATAGTTGCGCCGCGCGAAACGCGCGCAAAACAGCACGGCACTGGCCATCGTCATGAGCGCAATTCCGTACTGCAACGCGAGCTCGCCGGGCGTCCGCATACCTAGCGGCAGGAGTGCAAACACCGCCACCAGCCCCGCAGCGAGCTTCATCCACTCCTTGGTCAGCCTCCGCAAGATCAGCGCAATAGCGCCCAGGAGCGCGGCATACATGATGGTAGACCGTACCGCGTTCGCAAGGGCCACCAGTGCCGGAGCAGTGGTCACGATCAGGTCCGGGCTGTCGATAGAGAAGAGCGCCAGAGCGTGAAACCGGTCCGTGAGCAGCGCCGGTACCTGGTGCAGGAAAAGGCCGATCCCGATGGCCGCCAGCAACGCCGCGGCGGCATCCAGGCCGAGCAAGCGGCGGTTCGCCGCGCGCAGGGCTGCCACGCTCTCCGGGTAGAAGGAGGTGAGCAATGCCGTGGCGCCGCCCAGGAGCAGAAACCCGAAGATCACCGACATCAGGATCACCACGTACATGGTGGCCTGGTATGTCTCCAGCGGAATCGCGGTGTTGTAGCCCGCAAGCGTGAGCTTCAGCGAGAGCAGGGTGCTCAGTCCCGCCAAAAGCGCGGCCGGCGCCGCAATGCGGATGGCGAGGCGCCAGGGCACCTGTCCCGTGCGGATGTTTGGGATCAGCAGCAACAGTCCGCAGATGACTCCAGCCGACAGCACGCCGAAACGCAGCGTAGCGACGCCAATCGAGATCAGGTTTTGCTGCGATCGGGCGCGGGAGTAGGTTTCGGGGATCTTCCAGTACGACCGAAGTTCCGTGACGCGATCGCCGGCCACTTCGACATGCGCGCGGAAGTGGGCTTCGTCCACATTTCGCGGATCGCCGGGGCGCGCCTCCCATTCCAGGGTGTGATCGCGGCGGGCCTTCTTCTTCTCGGAGGTGCTTTCTTTCAAGTCCATGGCGGCGAGGTCCCAGCCCTCGGCGGCGGCAAAGGCCAGGGCAATGGGGCGAGCCGCATCATCGGGGATATCGGCGCCGGGGCGGTCTTCGGGCAGTGTGTGACTGAAGCCCAGCACTTTGCCGGTCTCGGGATGCACCGCTACCTGGACCTCTTCCTGATCCAGCGATTTGAAGTAGCGGGTGGCCCAGTGCTGAATCGGGCGGTACTGCTCGAAGAGCTTGGAAGCGGAATCCACCGGCCGGCGTTCCAGGAAATACTTCCCCGCCAGGCTGTCGGCGCCGCCCCAGTGGGTGGCCGGAAAAGTCACGTGCCGGAACGGATCGGGATTGAAGCCTTGCGCGCGCAGAAACGCGTCGGCCGAGGCGCGCGCCTGCTCTTCGGTGATCTTGTAAACAGGCGACTGGCCGAAGCGGATCACCGGAATCAGCAGAGCGAGCAGTCCGATCGCGAAAACGGCGATCGCGGCCAGCCGCATTGGCGGGCTAAGGGCATGGTAAGCCAGGCTGGGGGCGGCTGGTTCGGGAGCAGCCTCTGTGGGAGCTTCGCCTTCGCCGGTTTCATCGCCATTCAGCAACCCGGCTTCCGATTCGAAACCGCCGTGACGCCAGTAGGCGATCAGGGCGACCAGCACCGGCAGCACGATGATTCCCGCGCTGGCGGCTCCGGAAAGCCGGAAATAGAGGCTCTGCGAACGAATCAGCAGCATGGCGCTGTACATGGCGTCCACGGAATAGTGCCACACCAGGGTGGGTAAAATGCCCCAACGCAGCATGATTAGACCCAACGCCACGCCGCCGATTCCCACCTCCACGCCGCGAATGTAAAACGGCTGTTGGGGATACCCGGAGTGCCCGAAGCCCCAGATGAAGCCCGCCAGCACTACCGCGATGGCTGTGGACCGGGCTAGCTTCCGCAGGAACGGAATGCTGAACATGCGGAACAGAAACTCTTCTGACACCGCCGGCAGAAAGCCGCCGAAGAGCACAAACAGCCAGGGAAACCGGGTGTTGAGCAGGTCGCTGTAGGGAACATCCGCCGGAGACCAGGCGCCGAACTTGTACGCCACGATATAGAACGCCGTCTGGTAAGCGATGAAGATGCCGGTCAGGGTGATGCCGAGGATCGCGCCGAGAAAGAAGCGCTTGGTGCGCAGCGCGCGCAGGCGGAAGAGATTACCCAGGGAGACCTTGTCGCGAAACATTTCGCGGTACAGCGGTTCGGCGCCGGCAGTCAGCACAAACAGCAGGCCGCCCGCCCCCAGCGCCGTGATCAAGCCCTGGAGCAACTGCCGCGTGACAAAGGCGCTATAGGAATCGGTCGTGGGATATTGGAACTCCTGCAGGGAAAACTGGTTCAGGGTGGAGCAGAACGAGAGCACCATGCCCACCGACCCAACGACCGCTGCTCGCCGCCAGCGAATGTCGTGGCGCCGCACCCGCATCACAATCACCACGACGAGGCCGACCACCAGGGCCACCAGGACGGCAGTGTCCACAACCTGGGCAATTTCGTTCTTAGAGCGCAAGCGCTGGTAATCGCGAGTCCACTGTTCCGGGACCTTCAGATACTCGCGATAGCCGCCGATTTCGTTCCCCAGAACCGTGACTTCCACGCGGTTGGTGGCGTCGTGCAAGTTGAAATCGCGCTCCTTCCAGGTGAAGACGCGATCCACCCGATGGGGCCGCGCGACGTCGGAGGCCTCCACGAATTCGAGCGCGACCGGCTTTCGCTCGAGGCGCGTATCCAGGAAGTCTTCGGCCAGCGACCGAGCCATCTCGGCCGTAGTCTCGGGGCGTGCGGCGTCTTCGGGGATCTCGTGTTCGAAGCCTGCCAACTCACCGCGCGGCGTGATGTCGACGCTGAATTCCTCTTTTTGAAGCGGCCGGAACCAGCGGTACGACCAACGCCAGAGCCGGACCTTTGTGCCCATGAGCTGGTTGGCCCGCTCCAGGCCGGCTTCGCGCTCCAGGAAGGTCTTGGCATCATCGTCGAAACTAAAACTGGAGGCCTGCCGGTAACCCTCGGTGCGGTAGCCTTGCCCGGACAGGAATTTGCCCGCGAGCGCCTGCCCATCGCCGCGATTCACACGGAAATCGATGGAAGCCTCGGGGAAGGCGCGGTAAAAATTGCCGATGGAAAACCAGGTGGTCGCGGCGAATAATGCGAGGCACACTGCAATGAAACGATAGTCGGAACCGCCGAGCCGTTCTTTCATGCGGATGCCCGTTTCCGGTCGCCCGGGCGGGTTTGAGCCACTTCCTTTGCCGCCCAATGGAGACCAATCCCGCCGAGAATGTACTTGCGCACGGCCAATTGACGATACCCGGCGCGCCTGAGCAGGGACGAAAAGTCGTCAATCGACACGAAGGTTCGAAGCGAATCGGGGATGTACGTGTAGACCCGCGGCCGCCCGTGCAGTACGAATCCCCAGAAAGAGCCCTGCACGTAGAGATAGCCGAGATACAGCCGTCGCAACAGAAGGTTCTTGGGCAGAAAGAAATCCAGACTCACCAGGGTCCCGCCGGGACGCGTCACCCGCTCCACTTCGTCGAGGGCCTGCTTCAGATTCGGGAAGTTGCGCAAGCCGTAACCGATGAATACGCCGTCGAAAGATGAGTCTGCAAACGGCAGCACGCCGGCATCGGCGCAGACCGCATGTGCCAGGCCGCGGGCGCGCGCCAAACGGAGCATGCGCTCCGTGATATCGACCGTAATGGCCCGGGAGCCGGGATAGCGGCGTTTGACGAGGAGTGAGAAGTCGCCTGTCCCGGACGCCAGGTCAAGGACCAGCGGTTTATTGGGTAACTGCGCCCGCTCGACGCCCGCGCGTTTCCAGCGGCCATCCATGCCGTAGGAGAAGGCGCGCGTGATGAAGTCGTAGCGGGGGGCCACCGTGTGGAACATCGCCCGCATCAGGCAGGGGTTTTCTTTTTCGGCTGGATACTTCACTAGTAGCAAAGTACCACGGGCATTCTTGCGTGTGTGGGTTGGCTTTGGCGAAATAGCACGGCCCAAACCCAACAAAGGCAAGCAACACAGGCAAGAATGCCCGTGTCACCTACCGCCTGGTCGCCTTCCCGTTGGCGGCGCGGGGAATTTCGGTCACGGCGCTGGCCGCTAACGAGCCCTGTAGCGGAGCGGTCGTGGCGCCCGCCATTTGAAACATCGTATAGGCCGGCATATCCTCGGCATCCTTGAAGAAGGTCAGGCGCGACTGCCCCGGTTCGTAATCCACGCGGAGCAAGTCCCCTCCCCGGACCTGTTCGGTGGCGATCAGGTTCGAGAGCGGATGCACCAGGTGGCGCTCAATGGCGCGCTTCAAGTGGCGCGCGCCATACTTCATATCGGTGCCCTCGCTCAGAAGGTATTCCTTGGCCGCATCGGTGAGCGAGAAGACGAACGGAGAACCATTGGCCTGGGTGAATATCCGCTGCTGGACCATGTTCAACTCAAGCCCCAGAATCTTGCGCAACTCCGGCGCGCCCAAGGCTTTGAACACCACCGTCTTATCGATGCGGTTCATAAACTCCGGCGAGAACTTGCGCCGCGCCGCTTCCATCCCCGCGCGCGCCACCTTGTCGACCAGTTTCCCGTCGACGATGCCACTCGAATATTGACGCTCCGCTTCGCCCGCCCCGAAACCAAGATTCGGCCGCAAGATCGAACCCATCTCGGCCGCGCCCAGGTTGCTGGTCATGAAGATGAGGGCCCGCGAGAAGTCCACGCGGCGATTGTCGCCCAGCGTAAGGGTGGCTTTGTCGAGGATCCCCAGCAACAGGTTCCACAACGCGTCGCTGGCTTTCTCGATCTCGTCGAACAGCACGAAGCTCACCTTCAAGCGTTCGGTGTGATATTGATTCAGCACTTCCTGGCTCAGCAGCGGATGGGTTTCGCGATGGCCCAGGTATCCAGGAGGCGAGCCGATCAGTTTCGCAATCTCATGGCTGTGCTGGAACTCCGCGCAGTCGATTTTAATCACGGCACGAGAGTCCCCCACCAGGCTCTCAGCCAGTGCTTCCACCAGCCTGGTTTTTCCGGAGCCCGTGGGCCCCATGAAGAGGAAGTTGCCGATCGGCCTTCCGGGGCTGGACATTCCGGCCAGGTTGGTCTGATAGATATTGATGATCTGGTCAATGGCTTCGTCTTGGCCGACAATCCGCTTGCGCAACTCCGATTCGAGTTTTTCGGCCTCAATACCCGTTTGTGTCGGATCCAACTGCTTGTTCAGGCGCCCCATACTCCGTCTCCCTCTCTCGATTCCGTGTCCCAACAGGATCATCGCAATCTCGTTGTGAGCAATTGGAGGGCCAAAGTTGCAAAGCTTGTAAGTACCTGTTTCCAGATGCGGAGGGTTACTTTTGGGGCCGCGAAGGGCGCATTTCGACGCGACTGATCATGGTTCGCGCCGGCATGCACAACACCAGGGCAACGGTTTCAGCAATATCTGCCGGGGCGATCATCCAACTGGCCGTGCCAGCCTTGGCCTTGCCAGCTCCGGCCTCGCCCGCTGGCTTGTCGGGGTCTCCGGTGAAATCCGTATCCACGCTACCCGGCATGATGGAGCATACCCGCACGTTGTCATGGCGATGGTCGAGCATGAGGGCTTCGGTGAAGAGGTTCAGCCCGGCCTTCGACGCATTGTAGCCGGCGCCGCCGGTGAAGGCGTTCTTTCCAGCGAGGCTGGAGATATTCACAATGAAACCGCCGCCGCGCCTGGCGAAGCGGGGGAGCGCTTCATGCGAGCAGTAGAATGGACCGTTGAGATTCAGATCGATATTGCGGTGCCACTCTGCCGGCGTCAGGTCCGCCACTTTCCGGAAGGCGGCTTGACCAGCATTGTTTACTAGTATGTCTAGGCCGCCGAATTCTACATCGACTGCGTGGAAAAAGCTACGCACCTGATCGATGCTGCTGACATCCGCGGGATGACCAAAGATCCTTCCGAGCGGCTTCATTTCGCCGACAGCCTGCTCGACGGAGTCCTGGCTGCGGCCGCAAATGGCGACCGAGACTCCCTCGCGAAGGAGCCGTTCGGCGATAGCCCGCCCGATCCCGCGCGTGCCGCCAGTAACAATTGCAATCTTACCCGAGAGTGTTTCCATAGAAATGTGGCAGGGGGGATACCCGCTGGGCCCGCCCGTCCCTCTAATATAACCGGGCAGGCGGGCCGCCAGCCCCACGCCTGTTAGAATAGCTACAAGAATGTCCCCCAGCGCGCCGAGTTCTCCCCTGCGCCAGCTTCTGGAGAATCGAGTTTCGCAATTGTCGAGCGAAGTGGAGAGTCTTTTCACCGAAGCGCGGGACCGTGAGCGGCGCGAGTTTGCGGACCAATTGAACCAGGCCGTGCGGCGCATCCGGCAGTCGGCCGATGTAGAGGAACTCGGTGCTACCCTGGTGGACGCCGCCGGCTCCTTCTCCACAGGCACGGCTTTGTTCCAGGTGGGTTCCCAGGTTGCCAGGGGACGGCGAATCCGCGGTGTGCCCGAGGCGACTGCCGAGTCCTTCCGGTCCTTCGAGGTTCCGCTGGCGTCCGCCGCGGCGCTGGCGGACGCTGTGGAGAGCCGCGATCCGGTGATCGCTGTGTCCGCGCCCGCTGAAGTCTCGGCCGAATTGGTGGAATTGGCAGGACACGCCGAAGAGGGCCGGGTCTTCGTTTTCCCTGTGGTGGTGCGGGATGGGGTACCTGCCCTGGTGTATGCTTGGGGCACTGTGCAGGGGTCCGCGATCGAATTGCTGACCCAGGTAGCCGCGGGGGTCTGGAGCGAACTATCGAAGCCTGCCGCGCCCGAACTGGTGCAGATCGCGCCGGCATCGCCTGGCCCGCCTGTTCCGCAGGGGAGCTCCGCGTGGGACCGTCTCTCTACCGGGGAGCAGCAGGTCCATTTCCGCGCGCAGCGCTTCGCGCGCGTGCAGGTGGCGGAGATGCGCCTTTACCAGGCGGATGTGGTGCAGGCGGGCCGTGCCGGAGGCCGTCTTTACGAGGAGCTCCGCAAGCCGATCGATCGGGCGCGCGAGACATTTCGTCAGACCTATTTGTCGCCGTGCCCGAGCATGGTAGATTACCTCCATCTGGAACTGGTGCGGACTCTAGCCAATGACGATCCGGAATTGCTTGGAAAAGAATATCCCGGCCCAATGGTGTAGGAGAATGTGGGGTGGGTATCTGGTGGGACAGGCGGTTTCGCCTGTCGGACCGCCATGGACAACCCCTAACTTTCCGGGCCCGACAGGCGAAAGCGCCTGTCCCACCAACATCATCGGCAACTTTCTGAGCCCGACAGGCGAAAGCGCCTGTCCCACAGGCCATAAGCCGGGGGGGCTCTGCCACCTGCTGCTGGCGCTTGCGGTCCTTTCCACTTCCCTGGCCGCGGTGCCGGCTAAGCGGCCCGCCAAGCCACCGGCGAAACGTCCGGCCGTTCGTCCCGCCTCGAAGCCCGGAAACCTGGCATCCCTGGTGCGCGATTGGCGCGAGACTCCCACACCGGCCCGGCAGGCCTTGGTGGAATCGTACGCCGTGGCCCATTCCAAGGACAATACGGGGGCACTGGCGCGGCTCGCGCTGGGTGTGGGGGAGTACGAGCAGAAGAACTATGCCGACGCCGTCGCGAATCTCAAGAAGATACAAGCCGGGTTGCCGCAGATCGCGGACTATGCAGCCTATTATCTGGCCCTGGCGCGGGTGGAATCGAACGACGTCAACGGAGTAAACAAGGACCTTCTTGGCGCGCACAAAACGGAGATTCGCTCGCCGCTCTCCGGCAAGGCATGGCTGGTGGAGGCGCGCGCACTTCAGACAACCGATGCCGCGAGTTCCGTGCGCCTGCTGCGCGAGCACTACTCCGAACTGCCGCAACCCGAAGGCGACGTGACGCTCGGCGATTGCTATGCGGCCACCCAGGACCTTCCCCACGCCGTCGACTTCTACCAGCGCGTCTACTATCAATACCTGACCGGTGACGCAGCGAACCGTGCGGCGGCGGCCCTGCTCACCTGGAAAGATGCCATGGGCGCCGCCTACCCGCAGCCGCTTCCCGCGCAATTGTTGCGGCGCGCCGATCGCCTGATGGAGATCCGCGAATACGCCCGCGCCAGTCAGGAGTATCAGGCGCTCCTCGACCAGTTGAACGGCACCGCGCGCGACCGGGCGCGGGTGGGCGTGGGTGCGGCGGATTTTCTCGGCGGTAAGACGGCCTCGGGGTGTGGCTATCTGCGCGGTCTCGACCTTGCGGAGTCTGAGGCGGACGCCGCGCGCCAGTATTACCTGGTCGAGTGCGCGCGCCGATCGACGGACGACGACGCGATGATGGCGGCCGTCGATCGCCTGGGCATCGAGTACCCCAGGTCGCCGTGGCGTTTGAAGGCCCTGCTTTCCGCCGCCAATCGCTTCTTGCTGGTAAACCGGCCCGCCGATTATGTGCCGCTGTACCAGGCCGCGTATGAAGATTTCCCGAACGATCCGGTGGCGGGCCTGTGCCACTGGAAGGTGGCGTTCCAGGCTTACCTGCACGATCGGAAGGAGGCGGCGGGCCTGCTCCGCGAGCATCTGCGGAACTATCCCGGGCACGCCACCACCGGAGCGGCGCTGTACTTCCTGGGCCGGCACTTCGAGCAGGCAGGCGACTTCGGAAGCGCGCGCGCCTGCTACCAGCGGTTGTCGCAGAGTTTCCAAAACCACTACTACGCGATGTTGGCCCGCGATCGACTGGCGCGGCCCGAGGTTACCGCCGGCAGCGAAGCCGACGTGGCGAAGTTCCTGGCGGACCTGAAGATTGCGGAGGCCAAGCCCGTGACACCCGAGAGCACGCGAGCCACGTCGCTTCGCATCGAACGTTCGCGGCTGCTGCGGGCCGCCGGGTTGGCCGACTTCGCCGATTCCGAGCTGCGTTTCGGCTCGCGCACCGACGGGCAGCCCGCCCTGCTGGGGATGGAAATGGCGGAAGCGGCGGATTTCCCGCACCAGGCGATGCGCATCATGAAATCCCTGGCGGGGGATTACCTCGGCCTGACGATCGGCCAAGCGCCGAGGAAGTACTGGGAATTGCTCTTTCCCTTGCCCTACCGGGGCGATCTGATGGCGGGCGCGAGAGCGCGGGAACTCGACCCGTATCTTCTCGCCGGGCTGATCCGTCAGGAATCGGAGTTCAACCCGCAGGCGCGATCGCCTGCCAACGCTTACGGGTTGACCCAGGTGCGTCCCGCGACCGGCCGCCAGTTTGCGCGCCGGGCGGGAATCCAGCGCTTCACCAGCAGCGTGCTGCTGCAGCCGGCGGCCAACCTGAAGATCGGCAGTTCCATTCTGCGGTCCATGCTCGATCAAAACGGCGGCAAGGTGGAACAGACCCTGGCCGCGTACAATGCCGGCCCCGCGCGGGTAGCCGAGTGGCTCACGTGGAACACGTACCGCGAGCCCGCCGAATTCGTGGAGTCGATCCCGTTCACGGAAACCAGAGACTACGTGCAGGCGGTGCTGCGCAACGCGGACATCTACCGGCGGCTGTACCGATAGGAGTGCCGTGGAGACATCTGAGATAATCCGTCAAGAGAGATTTCCCGAAAATTTTTGGAAGCCTGCAACGGGCTGCCACCCCGCTCCGGTGACATTGGTGAAGGCGGCGCCCAGGGGCGAGTTTCGTTTGTGTAAAGACTGCAGATAGGTCTGCTCGTCGTAGGGCTTGTTGTCCTTCCAGCAACGGAAAATGATGCGAATCCATTTGTACGCCAAAGCCCGAACCG
>JAIQFL010000380.1 GCA_020073365.1 Terriglobia bacterium
GCTGGGCCACTACCGCATCGTCGAGAAGATCGGCGCTAGCGGCATGGGAGTGGTCTACCGCGCCCACGACGAGCAACTCCAGCGCGACGTCGCCCTCAAAGTCCTTCCTCCAACTACCTTCTCTGATCCGGCAGCGCGCGCTCGCCTGCTGCGGGAGGCCCGTTCGGCCGCCGCGCTCAACCATCCGCAGATCTGTACCGTGCACGAGGTTGGCGAGGCGGATGGCCAGGCCTATATCGCCATGGAGTTGGTCGAGGGGACCACCTTAAGCGCAGGGCTGGCAGGCGGCCCTATGTCTGCCGATGAAGTCACGCGATTGGGTACACAGTTGGCCGATGCATTGGCGCACGCACACAAACACGACATCGTGCACCGGGACCTGAAGAGCGCCAACATCGTAGTCACGCGTGACGGTCGAGCAAAGATCTTGGACTTTGGTCTGGCCAAGCGGGTTAGTAGGGAGGTGCTGGATGAAGTGACGCGCTCGGAGGTGTCTCTGACTGAGCCGGGAACCGTGGCCGGCACCTTGGCCTACATGGCTCCTGAGCAATTGCGCGGTGAGCCGGGCAACAAACACAGTGACATCTGGGCCTTGGGGGTCGTGCTCTATGAGATGGCTACGGGCGTGCTCCCATTCCGCGGCCAGACGGGTTACGAGCTGAGTTCAGCGATCCTCGACCAACCGCCCAGGGAACTGCCCAGCAAAGTTCCCTTGGAACTGCGTGCGGTGATCGGTCGTTGTCTGGAGAAGGTCCCGGGCCGCCGCTATCAGAGCGCCGGAGAAGTACGAGCCGCGCTGGAAGCGATCCGAGCGGGCGAGGTTTCGTGGGCAGCTTGGCGCTATGCCCTGGCCCGGCGGCGCTGGTTGGTGATCGCTGCTAGCATCGCGCTGCTGCTGTTGATTGTTGCGGCTGCGAATTACGAGCGCGTTCGTACTCGCCTGCTGGGGGGCGTGCCGCGCTTCCAGTCGCTGGCTGTGCTGCCACTGGAAAACCTTTCCGGCGACCCGGAACAGGACTACCTCGCCGACGGTGTGCACGAAGCACTGATCACCGACCTGGCCAAGCTCGGGGGCATCAAACGGGTGATCGCTCGCGGCTCGGTGATGGGCTATCGCAAGACCAGCAAGCCGCTTTCACAGATCGCAAAGGAACTTGGGGTAGATGCTCTGATCAGCGGATCGGTGCTGCGCTCCGGAGACAGAGTGCAAGTTACGGCTCACCTCATCCAGGCATCTTCCGAACAACAACTCTGGGGAGACCGCTACGAACGTCAGTTGCGTGACGTGTTGTCGCTTCAGAACGACATCGTGTCGGCGATCACCCAGGCGATAAGGATCCAGCTCAGCCCGCAAGAGAAGGCGCAGTTATCTCAAGCACGGCCGGTCAATCCCGAAGCTTACGAGGCCTATCTCAAAGGGAGGTTCTACCTCAACAAGCTCACACCGGAGGGCTTCCAGAAAGGCATCGCGTACCTGCAGCAAGCGGTCGAGAAGGATCCAACCAACCCGCTGCCCTATGCCGGTCTTGCCTTGGGGTACAGCCTCATCGGCCACGAGGCCATGCCGGACGCGTTCGCTCGGGCCAAGGCCGCGGCCCTGAAGGCGAAAGAGCTCGGTGGAGAACTGGCCGAAACCGAGGAGGCACTGGCCGAGAACGCCCTGTACTCAGAGTGGGACTACGAGCACGCAGCCCAAGGATTCAAACGTGCCATGGCTCTGAACCCCAACCTGCCCGAAGCGCATGTGCACTATTCGTGGTATCTGGCAATGTTTGGCCGCCGGGACGACGCCTACGCAGAAATGAAACGCGCGATCGAGCTCGATCCGCTGACGCCGCTCTGGCCGACATGGTTGGCTTGGCAGTATTGGGATGCGGGACGTTATGACGATGCCATCGCGGAGGTCAAGAAAGCCCTCGAACTCGATCCCAACCTCCCTTGGGCGCTCTACGTGCTGGGTGCAGTACAGGCCCAGAAGGGGATGCACGCGGAAGCGATAGCTACGCACCAAAAGGCAGCGGCTGCAAGCACAACTTTGCGATGGGCGCTGGGACGCACTTATGCTCTCGCTGGACGTAAAGAGGAGGCTCGCAAAATCGCTGCGGAGCTAGCCAGAAATCCGACCCCAATGGACTGCTGGGGATTGACCGAGATCTATGCGGCTCTGGGCGAAAAAGACGAAGCGTTCCGTTGGCTCGAGGAAGCCTACAGAACCCGATTCAGCTGGATGCCAGGGATCAAGAGCTTCTTCAACCAGACGCTTGACCCGCTCCGATCCGATCCTCGTTTCGCGGACATGGTACGTCGAGTCAACGCTCCCTAGAACAGTATTGTGACCACGAACTGTCACAGCCGTCTGAGAGGTGCGGACCGCCGTAACTGTTGATAACAGCCCTTAGCACAAGTGTGCGCCGTTGGTTCGCCAACTGGCTATGCTAGGCGGCGGATCAACAATGGCGCTCCCGATTGTGGTCAATACCCCTGAGAGCTATAAATCTGGCTAAGTGGCTGATCCCGCGGGAAATCGAGGTGGGTGAGCCCCTCCAGGGGGAAAGAAGCTCTTACGCCCGCTGAAGCGGGCTATCGACTTGTATGTATCCCCTGTCCCACGGTTTACGCCGTGGGCTAAATTCTTTCGCGCGCAAGCGCGCTCCCAGAAGGATCGGACAATCGGTGAAGGATCGGACAATCGGTGCAGGATCGGACAATCGGTGAAGGATCGGACAATCGGTGCAGCGCAAGCCGAGTCGGCTTAAACGGGGAGAGCTCGCGCAGCGAGCGTAAGAATTTAGCCCCGGGCGCAAGCCCGGGGTTCGTCGTCGGAGACGCGGCAAGCCCGTGAAACGGGCGCAAGAAGGGTCAATCCCACAGATGCCCGGGATCGAAGGTGATCCCGTTCTTGCGCAGAAACGACGCGAATTTGTCCTGGAACGAGACCTTCTTGTGGTGCGCCTCCTGGGTCTCGATGTAATGGGTTACGGCCGGCAGGCTCGATGTGCTCACGGGCGAAGCACCATATCCGGTCTGCCAGGCGAATTTCCCGCGATCAGGCCAGGTCTCGTGCACCCAGCGCGATGAGTTCGTCTTAACCACTCGCAGACATTCGGCCAAGGGGAGGTCGGCAGGCAATTGCACCAGCATGTGAACGTGATCCGTCGCCCCGTTCACGATGGCTGCAGTACCACGCATTTCGCGGACGATCCCACCCAAGTAGGCGAACACGCGTGAGCGGATCTCGTCGTCGAGATAGGGACAACGGTCTTTGGTGGAGAAGATGACGTGGGTGTGCAGGGTGGTGAACGTGTGCGCCATCGCACCTCCGCCTCACCCTCGATGAAGTTCTTACGCCCCTGAAGGGGCTGGCGTCAATGACGTACGCCTACCCCGGGCTGGCGCCCGGGGCTAAACTCTTGCGCCCGCGGAAGCGGGCTTACCTTCACTTTGCTCTGATACCCCGGGCTGGCGCCCGGGGCTAAACTCTTGCGCCCGCGGAAGCGGGCTTACTGTCACGTTGCTCTGATACCCCGGGCTTGGCGCCCGAGGCTAGATTCCTGCGCCCGCGGAAGCGGGCTTACCTTCACGTTGCTCTGATACCCCGGGCTTGCGCCCGGGGCTAGAATCTTCTGCCGCCTGAAGGCGGCTTCTTCCTGACCTCGACGGCTCCAGATTGTGGTCAATACCCCTGAAAGCGGGGGAGTAGCCAGTAGCCTGCGGGAACTTACACTCGGCGCGCCACCTGCGCCTTTTGACAGTTTCACAAGAACCGCTCCTGCATAGCATTGCTGTGTGAACGTCCGCCGTGTGGAATAGCCGCGGTGACGATGTGAGGAAGCGATGAAGAGGACTCTTGTTGGGTTAATTGCTGTGATCGTCATCCTGTTGACTACGCCCGCCTGGGGCGGCGACAAAGAAAAAGATGATGACACTCTCAAGAACAGCGCCAAGGTTTTGCAAGAAATGCTCGAAAGCAAGTCAGTCCCCTCAAGCCTGCTGGCCAAGGCAAACTGCGTCATGGTCCTACCGGCTGTGAAGAAGGTCGGCTTCGGCATCGGAGGGGGAGGCGGCCGTGGGCCGATGACCTGCCGTACAGGTAAGGATTTCAAGGGCAAGTGGTCAGCCCCGGCAATGTTCAGCATCGGCGGCATCAGCGCAGGCCTCCAGGTTGGGGTCTCGTCCAGAGACTTCCTCCTGCTGATCATGTCGGAAAAGGGTATGGATACGATCTTGAAAGGAAAGACCAAGCTGGGCAACGACGCCAGCGTAGCGGCCGGACCGAGTGGCACCACTACCGCTCATCCGATCACCGCCGATGTGGTGAGTTATGGTCGAGCCAAGGGAATGTTCGCCGGCACGTCTATCAGCGGTGCATCGCTGGAGGAGGATAATGACGCCAATAAGCGCCTGTATGGAAAACAGATCAGCGCGCGCGACGTGGTCCAGGGGAATGCCGTAAGGGCGACCGCCGGCGGGGAACAGCTTATTACTGTGCTGAACAGCAACGTCGTGAAGCAGAGCAAGGCTGCATCGAAGAAGTAGTCGTCCGCGAATGCCCACCCCGATAGGCTGTGGCTGCGGTGGCAGTGGCCACAAGCGAGTGCCGGCGGCGTCCATGGCAGGTTCTTTCGGAGCGAGGGAGCAGACTAGATCTTCTTGACGTCTTTCGCCTGTGGTCCTTTTGGGCCCTGCTCGGTCTGGAATTCGACCTTGTCTCCCTCGGCCAACGAACGGAAGCCGCTGCTGGCTATCGCAGTGTGATGGACGAAGACGTCTTTGCTGCCGTCGTCGGGCGTGATGAAACCGAACCCCTTGGAATCATTGAACCACTTTACCGTTCCCTTCATTGTGCTCTCCTAGCCAGCGAATGATACTCCGTTTGCCCTCTGCCGCGTAACTTGTGCTAAGGGGATTTTACCAACAGTCATGTCGTGAGATGTCTGGCGCTTCAGCGTCTATGAGGATATTGAGGCTCCTTACCGTCTGGCCATAGGGAATGCGCGACGTCCTTCTGCCGGTATAGCAGCGTGTTGCCGCACTGCGGATTCGTACATAGGAGTTCAGTCAGATCGAGCGGCAGATGGGTCCCAATCTCTTCCGGATGCTTTGCCTCATACTCTCCGACCCGAATGAAATGACCGCAATCGCCACAAAACACACCATAGTACTTGGTTGGCATCGCGGCGCGAATTATACGCCTGCGGAATCATCCAAAGCGGAACGTGCATAGCGGCCCCTATGACCGCGAGAAGGCGAAGGCAAAGCGCACACTAGTGCTACGGTGATTTTATCGACAGTTACGCCGCTGCGTGCACAAAAGAGCCGCACCCTTGGCGCAGAATGCGGCCTTGCGGCACATTGCCCCTGTGCGCCCTGCCTGAACTTAGCCTCAGGATCTAGTCACTTGACCTTGTCGTCGATATTCACCAGGGTCCAGGGGGTTTCCCAAGGCTCAACCACGATTCTTCCCTCCGGACTGAGGCTGATCTTCGCTGACGGATACACGGTTCCAGTATGCTTCCCATTGTTGTTGATATTGATCTCGAAAGCGCTGAGCGTGTAATCCATCGAAGGCCCATCCGTCCAAGCCTCACCCGGCCGAAGCTTGCGGTTGGTGACCATTCGTATCATCCTGCCGTTGGGAGTGTCGAAAACGCGCACGTAGGAAAGCTCATACCCGGTCGTCCGGGGCATGCTCACGTTGCCGTGCTATTTCATTCTCTTGAGCGCATTGGAGAGGCCCTCCGTGCCGTTGCTCTTAAGAGCGTCCTGAAGGGTCTGTGTTTCCTCGGGAGTCGAATAATCCTTGATGGTGATCTGTATCTGGAAGTTGCTGCCGATACCCATTCCCTGCCCAACTGCTGTTGCCGTGATGTATTCGGTTTGTGCTGCACACATCAGCGGTAGCAGCGCTACGAAAATGATGATGCCCAGCCGCCTGGCAGAACCCATTGGATGCCTCCTTCAAATTCGGTCAAGCGACCAGTATTTCCAGAATACCCCGGTCGCCTGCTACACGACCAAGCTACGGGACGACGGTAAGTGAACAAACTGGCAGTACTTACAGTCGGAAATAGGGAGGAGTCAGAAGCTACAAAGGGCCCCGTAACTGTTGGAGACAGCCCTGGAGGAGGACGCAACCGAGCCGATTGGACTTGGATAAGGGCAGGGCACGAGTCATAATAAAAGTAATGACATCGTGGAGTGGCAAGTGGGCGCTGGGTGTCGCGGGAGCGGCGCTTGTAGTTTTGGCGATGGCTCAGGCTGCGAACGCGCAAGGCCCGGGTGAACGGATTGCGATCGTTTCGGATTGGAGCCACCGACACGTGGTTTTTTCCCGTCCGGAGTCCTTTGAGAGAGCGTGGAGACTCCAGGCGGAACCCCGTTTTTCGTTGCAAGTCCTAGGCCGCAATGCAAAGAGGCCCGGACGGGCCGACGAACGCGAAGGTAAACGAGACGGTTCAGACGGAGCCGGACGAGGCCCCAAGAGATCCAGGAAAGCGTTTCAAAGGGACTGGGGCCAATCATTAGGGGCCAATGGCTCAACGGGCGTACCCCTGGCCGGTGTGAACTGGTACCCCGTGTATCCCGCGAAATATACATTTGACATCAACGCCAATCCGGACTGCAGCAACGACTACGTGGTTTTCCCTACCAACCTGGCCGGTGTGACGGCCGGGCAAGCCAGCTTGATTGCATACAGGAACCTGTACGCGGGGATTGGGCTCCCGTTCTGCGGTGTAGCCAACCCCACGGTCTATTGGTCCTACAACACAAATTTCAATAATGCGGGGACCGCGACGAATGGCACGGTAGAGACTTCTCCCGTACTGTCGGGTGATGGCACCAAGGTAGCGTTCGTGGAGACACGGACCGCCGCCAATGGCGGCGCCATCCTCCATCTTCTTAAGTGGCACGCTCTCGATGGTGGCGCGATCAACACCGCGGCAGCGCCTACCACGGCGACGGTCTGGACTGCGGATGGGCTGGCCGGGCATTGTCCCGTGGCAGGCGCGTGCATGATCAGTATCGTGCTCAACGGGGCTCAGCCGGACTCGGCATCATCCCCCTTCTACGACTATGCGCGCGACGCCATCTATGTTGGCGATGATAACGGGGTGCTCCACAAGATCATCAATGCGTTTGGTGTGACGGGAGCGACGCCCAGCGAGGTGACGACGGGCAATTGGCCGATCACCGTAAATACCGGGAGGATGCTGACCTCTCCCGCATTGGACTCCGTATCGGGGAATATCTTCACGGGGGATTCCGGCGGGAGTCTTAGCTATGTCCGGGAAACATTCAGCACCACGGGAACCTGCGGCGCCGGTTCACCTCCATGCCTGGGCTCAACCAACATCACGCCCGCTGTCCATGTCATTGCCGACGCCCCGATCGTGGACTCGACCACGGGGAAGGTCTTCATATTCATGGGCAACAACGGAACCAGCGCAGCCGTGATCCAGTCGGATGTCACGTTGAGCGCCTCGGTCACGGCCAGCCTAGGTACGGGGACGGCCCACCATCTCCATGCCGGCGCCTTTGACAACACCTACCTGACGGGCAACGGGAGTGCCGGATCGCTGTACATGTGCGGATCGTCAGGCAGCAGCGCTCCGACCATCCAGCGCATCGGCTTCACGAATTCGGGCAGGGTTCCCGCCAGTCCTTTTGCCAATGCCGCAGGAACGATGAATGCCGCGGTGGATGCCGCGACCCTCACGGTGGCCACGGGCAGCGCGGAATGCGCTCCCGTGACGGAGTTTTTCAACGCAAACGCACCCGCGGCTTCCAGGGACCAAATCTTCTTCGGGGTGCAAAACCTGGGCAGCGGAGCGAACTGCGGTGGGGCCGGATGCGTCATGTCGGTGAATGTGACGGGAACTCCGGGAAGCCTGGCCATTGCAAATTCGATCGCGGAGATCAACGGCCCTAGCGGGATCATCGTGGACAATGATGCAAGTACCGCATCGTTCCAGCAGTCGTCGAGCCTCTATTTTTCGAGGCAAGGGAACAGCACCGCGGGCGTCCCTTGCGGTGGGACAGTAGGCGTGGGCTGCGCGGTCAAGGTGACGCAAGTCGCTTTGAACTAGAGCACTGGCCACTCCACCCGCTTACACTGATACTGTCCGAGAAGCAGATCGCGAACCAGCAATAGCCGGGCGACCCTATTTCATCTGCATCCTCTCGCTGGTCGGCGGGACCAGGCCTTTCATGCGCAGGTACACCACTACGTTGCCGTAATGTTCCCAGGTGTGCCAGAGGTTCCAGTTCAACATGCCAAACCTGGTCCTCCCCATCTTGCCCATCTTGACGGCCTCCGCGCCGGAAGCGTCGGTCAGCGCGTCGTAGGCGCCATCGCAATACGCGAAGGCCTCCTTAAGTGCGCCGACCAGGTCCGCCTTCCTGGAAAGCGTATCCTCGATCTGGGTATAGGCTGCCTTCCTGGTTTCCCCTTTGGCCGGAGCGCACAGGTTGTATTGGTCGTCGGCAACATGCGCTACCTGCTGGCCGAAGCTTCGCACGTCGGGCGACGGCTTGAATCCGTAGTTCTCTTCGGGCATCTTCTCCGCGGCCCGGATGAAGATGTCTCTTATGTTCCTGTAATCCCTCTTGACGTCCGCGCTCAAGCGATTGCTTTGTGCCCACAGCGCGCAGGGCGCGGCACTCAGCAGGCAGACGAGTCCTCCGCCGATGATCGCGGCCGCCCGCACACGCAGTCGATTCATGTTGTCCCCCCTTTGGTTCCCCTATCGGCCGATCGTACGATGACAATGGTCCATCTTACAGAGACGATCTCAAGATGAAACGGTGAGCCCATCCGCGAAACCGGGCACCTGCTGGCGGGTGAGAAGGGCGGGCGGGTAAACGCAGCGCACCATCCATATATCCGGCTGAGTACTCTTGAGTCAATCGGCCTACGCACTTTAAGCTTTGGCCTTTGGTGACCGGCCCCCAGAAGGACAATGGTCCCCCAGGGGCGCTTCCATGTCGTAGAATCTGCCATCATCGATCTCCGGCGGGCTGGATGCGCGCGGAAGATCCTGGAATGTTCTATTCACGATCGGTCAAGGACCTGGCTGCGGGCATGGCGGTTGCCGCGGTGTACTTCGTGGCCGGTAAGCTTGGGCTCACGCTGGCGATCGTCAATCCCAGCGCGACGGTGGTGTGGCCGCCCGCCGGCATCGCGCTGGCAGCATTCCTGGTCCTCGGATATCGTGTCTGGCCCGCCATCCTGCTCGCCGCATTCCTGGTTAACCTGACGACGGCCGGCAACGCGGCCACATGCCTGGGCATCGCGCTGGGTAACACTCTCGAAGGAGTGGTGGGGGCATTCCTGGTCAACCGCTTCGCCCGCGGCCGTGAGGTCTTCGATCGTCAAGAGAACATCATTCGCTTTGTGATCCTCGCCGGCATGGGTAGCACCATGGTGAGCGCCACCATGGGCGTCACCAGTCTGGCCTTGGGTGGTCTTGCCCGGTGGTCGAGGTACGGATCCATCTGGTCGGATTGGTGGCTGGGAGACATGGCGGGCGTTCTGGTCGTGGCGCCGGCGCTGGTGCTCTGGAGCACCCGCCCCATGACCCGCTGGAGGCCCCCTGTTTCTGAGGCCACCGTCCTGCTCCTGGGACTAGTCCTGGTCGGCCTGAGCGTGTTCGGGGGCATCCTGCCGCCCGCCGCCACGGACTACCCTTTGTTCCTGTGTATCCCGTTTCTCCTGTGGGCGTCATTCCGGTTCACTCAACGCCAAGCGGCCACGGCCACCTTGCTGTTGTCGTCGATCACCATCTGGGGCACGCTCCAGGGTTCTGGGCCGTTCATCCGGCGATCGCCGCATGAGTCCCTCCTCCTATTGCAGGCTTTCACCGGGTTCATGTCCGTCATGACCTTGGCCGTCGCGGCCCTGGTGAAACAACGCCGGCAGGTCGAAGAAGATCTGCGGCGCCTGGCGGTGAGCGATTCCTTGACCGGCTTGGCCAACCATCGTCAATTCGTCCAGGTGCTGGAGGAGGAGCTCCATCGCTCGCAGCGCACCAAGCGGTCCTTTGCTGTCGTTCTGTTCGACCTGGACAATCTGAAGGCGATCAACGACCGTCACGGCCATCTCGTGGGCAGCCGGGCTCTCTGCCGCCTCGCAGACATCCTCCAGGCCAGTTGCCGATCCATCGACACCGCCGCCCGCTTTGGCGGGGACGAGTTCGGGATGCTGCTGGTCGAAACCGAGGGAGCCTCCGCCCTCGGGGTCGCGCAACGGGTCTGCGAGCAACTCGCCGCTGAGAAGGAGAGTCCGTCCCTCTCGGCGAGTGCTGGGGTCGCGGCGTATCCAGAGGATGGCGAAAGCGTAGAAACGCTCCTCCAGGCAGCCGACCACGGCTTGTATCAGATGAAGGGCGGCAACCGGCGCGGGCGGCCGCCCCAGCTTCCACTTCAATCGGCTCTCCGTCAGCGCAAGTGACACCGTCCGGAACAAGACATCTGGCCGCGCGGTCCAGTCGTCTAGGAATGACCATCAGGACCATCATGAGACGGTGCTCGGAGCCGTTCTTGGGCACTCCTACGGCTTGGGTTGC
>JAIQFL010000381.1 GCA_020073365.1 Terriglobia bacterium
AATGCGCGATCTGCCGATAGGCTACGGCAAGTGGATGCTTCGGTTCGAGTTCTTTGCGATAAACTTCCCCGTTCTTACCGTGGATATCGAACTGGAGCGTGTTCGAGACGAAATCCCACGCGCCAGACTCGTCCAAGTTGACTGCAAGAGCCACTGATCGGAAGGCCAATCTCAGCAGCGCTCTAGGACTCTCGGCCTTGCTGGAGGGAACTGATTGAAAATGAGCAGCTTGGACTTAAAATCCTTTTCTCGGCAACGAGAGTGCGGGTTCAATTCCCGCCCCGGGCACCAAAATGTCGCCGGTCGGACCCAAGATCTGTACCGCGCGTTCGTCGAGCCAATCGAAGCTGGAACCTCTTTTCGTCCGTGGCGGTGTCGGGTCGCGGGGGCTACCTTGCGATTGTCGCGCTGCCGGTGGTTATTCCCCTGCGTGCCCACAAGAACCGAATTCTTGCTTGTGACCTTGGGTATCATCGTCCTCTATCAGGGCGTCCCCCTCGAGGACGTGCAGCGCCTCGCCGGCCACGCCGACCCGCGCACGACCCGGTTCTACGACCGCCGCGACAGGAGCCCCAGCCGGTTGTTTTTGACTTTTTTTGACCAAATCCGCTCCACGATGTTGCGCGTGATCCTGTCCTCGCGGCGCAAACTGCATGCCACGAGGGTCACGACGCGGCCCGCGATGTCGTAGCGGAAACGGAAGCGGTCGAGCCGGAGGCGATACTGGCCCTCGGCGGCCGGCACGCCTTGAAGCTTTTTGATGTCGTGCGCGCGGCTCCGGTTAAACGGTCGCTGGCGAGAATGGCAACGGCGCGGCCGTAGTGCTCGATGAGCTCGCGGTGCTGTCTCGCGAGCTTCCGGAAGTCGCGATCGAAGGCGCTGGTAGTCCGGGCTGCGAACGGAGCTGGGGTCATGAAGCTCGACGGCGGGGCTTCGTTTTTTTCGCGGTATCGGCCTTGCGGAATTCGGCAAGGATCGCTGAGGCGGGGCGGGTTCGGCCGGCGCGGACATCCAGCGCGCTCCGTTTGATGGTGCGCTGTACTTTGGGATCGCGGAGTTCGAGATAGTCTTCGAGCTCGTCGGCAACCACCAGGCCGGCAATGGGAATACCGTCCTTCTCTAAAATGACGTATTCCTTGTTGAGGTGCACGCGCCGCACCACCTGGCCTAGATTCACGCGGGCTTTCGTGATGGGAAGATGGTGAACCATAGGTGGTTTCAATTGATTAGTGTTAATCGACACTCATCAGTATAGCGGGGCGGGGGACGGGGCTGGGAAAGCTGCTTTCATATTGAAACGAGTTGAGGCCACGGGATCGAAAGGCAGAAGGTCGAAGTTCCCGCCGGCAACCACCCGTCAGCCAAACCCGCGCATCGCACGCATCAAGCCCATCGTAGAATCAACAACTTCGGCGTTATCAACAGGGGGGGCATTGAAATCCATTCCCGCCCCGGGCACCAGATCCGCGTTAGATTCCGGCTCTACATCCGGCCCCCGGAATTCCGCCCGCCACGAATCCCGGACGGAGCGGAGAGTCCCGGGTCAAGCCCCCGTGGTCTGCGGCCACGGGCCCACCGCGGCCCACCCTGCGGGTCCTGGCTCCCATCCGCACCGGATCCAGTGCGAAGCGCTTGCCCAGTTAGTTCTCCACAGGCACCTTCTCGGCGTGGTCGATCACCAGCACCTCGACGGGGTCCTTGCGTCCTTCAAGCTTGAGGCCGAGTTGCTCCTGGACGGCGGTGAAGATGGACGGGCCGTTCTCAGGCGGGTCGGGGATGCCCCGCGAAGGTTCGGGGGTCCACAACAGCTTCAGCTCGTACACGCCCTTGAGGGCTGTCTCGTCGAGCACCATCTCGCCCATTTGACGGGATAGGAGGAGGGCTAGCGTCTGCATGGAGATCTGGTTGTGGTTGAGGCTGCCGTATCGGTAAATCATGTGGGAGGTGGCGGGATCGCGCGGCACTTCGTGGAGCTTGGGGCCGTTCTTGCCAACTACCAGCGCGTAGTGGTGGAAGGCTCGCCGCTCGGAGTGCATGGCGAGGTGGAAGCGCTCGCTCAGCAGCGTGCGGAGCATGAGCAGCAGTTGCTCGCGTGGCGTTGAGGGTGGCGCTTTGGCAAGGACGTCGAAGCGGACCGCTCTGGATTTGACCCAGTCGGGGCCGGCGGTCTGCTCGTCGCTGACCAGGCCGTACGCAAACTTGATGCAGTCGACCAGGGTTGCGTTAGTGAGGGCGACCTCGCCGTTGCGAATGGAGCCGAGATTGGCGTTGTACGTGTCGCCAGGCGGGGGCGGGCTGGGCTTGAGCGAGGCAACGTCGAAGGATGGCGCGGCTTGCGCGCCGCCTTGCGATTGGGCGCGGACCAGTGGCGTGTTCATCAGACCCGCCGCGACTGCCGCAATCAACACCCACTGTGGCAGGTTGCCAACCTGCTGGGTGCCCTCTGGGCAGTTGTCAATCGGCCATCCTCGCCCGTGTCGTTTTTCCCGCGCCACTACGTTTTGCCCTCCGCCAGTTTTCTACTGATAAATTAGTACTAAATAAATTTAATGTCAACGCCTGTGGAAACTGGTGCAATCCAGTGGAACAAACGATCGTTTTTCGTCGTCTGTCTCCCTCCGTCTTGAGTCGGCCCCTGACTTGGCCCGCAACTCGGAATCTCCCAAAACCAGTGCGGCCTTTTCATCTGTGTTACTCTGAAATTTCCACGTGTGCCAGCGCGTGTCAGTGAGGCTCTTGTTCTGCGAACGTACCCGCTGAAAGAAGCGGACCTCGTTGTCAGTTTTCTCACTAGGGACCAGGGTAGGCTAAGGGGTGTCGCCAAGCGGGCGCGGCGTCCCAAGGGCGGTTTTGGCGCGGGGCTGGAGCGGTTATCGCACGTGCGGATGGCGTATTTCCAGCGCGAAACTCGCGAACTGGTAAACCTGGATTCCTGCGAATTGATCCGTTCCCAATTCGGGCTGGTTTCCGATTACTGGGCAAGTGTGGCGTTGGACTACTTCGCGGAGGTTGCCGAGCAGTTGTTGCCTTCCGCGGAGCCGAACGAGAGGTTTTTCCGCCTGCTGCTGGCCGTGCTGGATTTCCTTCGGCCATCGGGTGGGAGCGAGTCCGCAAGCGTGAGCGCGGGCCGGGTGTGGCGCGCTGTAACCTACTTTTCATTGTGGGCAGTGCGGCTTTCGGGATGGTTGCCGGAATTGCATGTGTGCCTCGGTTGCGGCAGCCTGCTGGACGACCCGGAACCAGGGGCTCCCCCCGAGCGTGCGTTTTTCGGCCGCGGACGGGACGGGTTGATTTGCGCGCATTGCCGGGGCTTGCTGGGTTCGGGGAACATCTGGGAGTTGAGTCCGGCGTCGCGGGCCCTGGCCGCGGAGATGTTACGGACCCCGGTAACGCAGATTTCGAAGACGGATTGGGATCAGTCAACGGCGGCGGATTTACGACGGTTTCTGGTGCAGCAGATGGAAGTGCACGCGGAACGTAAGCTGGTGACGGCGCCGTTGTTGGAGGAACGTTGGACCGGTCCTTGAGAGGGCGAATGAAAGGCAGGCGAAAGTGCCTGCCCCACCTGAGCTGACGGATGCTATCTTTTCAAGAAATCATTTTCAAGCTGAAGCAATACTGGGCCGACCGCGGCTGTATCATCCAGGAGCCGTACGACGTGGAGGTGGGCGCGGGCACCATGGTGGCCGAAACCTTTCTGCGGGTTCTCGGTCCCAAGCCCTACCGGGTCGCCTACGTCCAACCCAGCCGGCGGCCCGCCGACGGCCGTTACGGCGACAATCCCAATCGCCTCTACAAGCACTACCAACTGCAGGTGATTCTGAAACCGTCGCCCGAGGATGTCATCGAGCAGTACCTGGGCAGCCTGGAGGCCATCGGCATCGACCTGCGCCAGCACGATATCAAACTGGAAGAAGACAACTGGGAGGCTCCCACCCTGGGCGCCTGGGGCATCGGCTGGCAGGTGATGCTGGACGGCCTGGAAATCTCGCAGTTCACCTATTTCCAGCAGTGCGGCGGTATCGACCTGGACGTCGTTCCCGCCGAGCTGACCTACGGGTTGGAGCGCATCACCGCCTTCCTGCAAATGAAGGACAGCGTCTATGACATCGAATGGACGCGCGCCTTCTCCTATGGCGATGTGCGCTACAACGACGAGCTTCAGTATTCCGTGTACAACTTCGAAATGGCCGATATCCCCACCTTGTGGAAGCTGTTCGACACGCATGAGGGCGAAGCTGTGCGTCTGTTGCAGGCCTACGATCCGAAATCTCCGGGCAAGCGGCGGTTTCCCTTGTTGCCTGCCTATGACCAGGTATTGAAGTGCTCCAACCTCTTCAACACGCTGGACTCGCGCGGGGCCATCAGCGTGACCGAACGCCAAGGTGTGATCCAGCGGGTCCGGAAACTGGCCGTCGCGGTGGCCAAGGCGTGGTCCGATCAGCAACAGGAGGTGGGGCAATGAGCCAAGATGTGGGGCATGCTTTAGCTCGCCCAAGTCTCCCCTTCCTACTCGAAATTGGCGCCGAGGAGATCCCGGATTGGATGATTCCGGGGGCGCTCGAAAATCTGCGGCTGATGTTTGAGAAGCTCGAAATCCCGCACGAATCCGTAACCCTGGACGCCACGCCGCGCCGCCTGGTGTTGCGCGCCGACGGTCTGCCCGAGCGGCAGGCCGACAGCCAGGAACGCTTGCTGGGACCGGCGAAATCCGCTGCCCCGCAGGCGGTGGCGGGGTTCGCCCGCAAGCAGAGCGTGAAGGTGGAGGATCTCACCATCGAGACCACCCCCAAGGGAGAATATTACAGCTTCCTCAAGAAGGTGGAAGGCCGCCCGACGAAGGATATCCTGGCGGAGGCGCTGCCTGGCATCATCCTCCAGATCTACTTCCCCAAGACCATGTACTGGACCGGCAAAGGCGGTCCGCGTTTTATCCGGCCCATCCGCTGGATTGTGGCGCTGCTGGGCGGGGAGATCGTCCCGTTCGAACTGGCGGGGGTGCGGTCGGGCGCCCTCACGTCGGGACACCGGCGGCTGGGGGCGCGGGAGATCGCCGTCACCATCGACGATTATGAACGGCGGCTGCGCGACCACTATGTAATCCTTTCGGCCGAGGAGCGGCGACAGAGGATCACCAACGGGATGAGCATAGTTGTGGGGCAGGCGCTTTCGCCTGCCAACTCCGAGGCCGCCCGTTGGCAGCCGAAAGCGCCTGCCCCACCGCATGGCGGCGTGCGTGTTAAGCCGGACCCCGCGTTGCTCGAAACCCTGGTCTACATCACCGAATACCCCACGCCCATCATCGGCGCCTTCGATGCGCAGTTTCTGCAGCTTCCCGAAGAGGTGCTCGTGACCGTGATGCGGCACCATCAGAAATACTTCTCCGTAGAGGATGCCGAGGGCAAGCTCGCCCCGCAGTTCGTCGCCGTGATGAACATCGACGTCGATTCCGGAGGCTTCGTGCGCAGCGGCAACGAGCGCGTTCTGCGGGCGCGATTCAACGACGCCCGCTTCTTCTGGGAAACCGACCAGAAGAAGAAGCTGGCCACCCGGGTCTCGGACCTGGCCCATGTCACCTTCCAGGCGAAGCTGGGGTCGTACCTGGAAAAGACCGTGCGCATGGTCGCGCTGGTGAAGGAGCTGAGTGGCCCGGACGTCTCGCCTGCGCACGCCGCCCGCGCCGCCGAACTCTCCAAATGCGATCTCACTACCGAGCTGGTAAAGGAGTTCACCGAACTGCAGGGCATCGTCGGGGGACTCTACGCGCGCGCTCAGGGCGAGCCGGAACCAGTCTGGCAGGCCATCTACGATCACTACCGGCCCGAGAGCATGGAGGATGCCATCCCGCGCAACCACACCGGACAGATCGTGGCCCTCGCGGACAAGCTCGACACCTTGCGGGGATGTTTCCGCGTGGGTATGATTCCCTCCGGCTCGCGCGATCCCCTGGCCTTGCGCCGCGCTGCGCAAGGGGTCGTGAGAATCCTGGTGGAAGGGAAAATCGAGGTCCCTTTGCTCAACCTGCTGGAAGGTGACGAGGCGCTCATTGCATTCTTCGCAGACCGCGTCCGCTTCTACTTCAAGGACGCCCGCAACTTCAAGTACGACGAAGTGAACGCCGCGATGGCGGCGACCGTCGGCTGGAGCAACCTCGTGGATCTGGAAGAACGCCTGGTGCGTGTCCAGAACCTGCGTTTCACGCCCGATTTCGAACCCCTGGCGGCCAGCTTCAAGCGCATCCGCAATATTCTGGAGCAGGCCAAGTTTCCGGGCGGGGGCGCTGTCAACCCGGTGCTGCTGGAACCCGGGCCCGAGACCGATCTTTACGAGGAGTACCGGAGCATCGCAGGGCAGCCCATCGAGAACGTGATCTCGAAGCTGCGGCCGAAGGTGGACCTCTTCTTTGACAAGGTGTTGGTGAATGCGCCGGACGCTCGTGTCCGCCAGAATCGCTTAACCCTGCTCAACACGCTGTTGGCGGAGTTCTCCAACATCGCGGACTTTTCTGAAATTGTTACTAACTCATAGGAGCTAAGACAAAGCATGAAGAAGCATGTCTATTCGTTCGGTAACGGAACCGCCGACGGTGATGGAAAGATGAAGGACACACTCGGCGGCAAGGGCGCCGGGCTCGCCGAAATGTGCCGGGCCAAGCTGCCGGTGCCTCCCGGCTTTACCATCTCGACCGAAGTCTGCAACATCTACTTCCACAACAAGAACGCCGTTCCGGCGGAGATCCACCGGGAGATGCTCGACGCGCTCCACAAACTGGAAGAGCGCATGGGACAGAAACTCGGCGACGTCGGAAATCCGCTGTTGGTGAGCGTGCGCTCGGGCGCCAAGTTCTCCATGCCGGGCATGATGGACACCATTTTGAACCTCGGGCTGAACGACCAAACCGTGAAGACTCTGGAAGCCAAGAGCGGCAACCCGAGGTTCGCCTACGACTGCTATCGCCGCTTCATTCAGATGTACGGCAACGTGGTGCTCGAAGTAAGCAAGCACGATTTCGACGAAGTCTTCGAGGGCCAGAAGAAGAAGGCCAAGGCGAAGCTCGACACAGACCTCACGGCCAAGGATCTCGAAGAGGTGATCGCCGGCTATAAGAAGCTGGTCGAGAAGAAGACCGGCAAGCCCTTCCCGCAGGATGCCCTCGATCAGCTCTCCGGCGCGCGCGACGCGGTGTTCGGCTCCTGGTTCAACCCTCGCGCGAATCACTATCGCAAGATGAACCAGATCCCGGACGACCTGGGCACCGCCGTCAACGTTCAGGCCATGGTGTTCGGCAACTTGGGTGAGACCTCCGCCACGGGCGTCGGCTTCACGCGCAACCCGGCCACCGGCGAGAAGGCCTTCTACGGCGAGTTCCTGGAGAACGCGCAGGGTGAAGATGTGGTGTCGGGCGTTCGCACCCCGCATACCTTCTACGAGCTCGAAAAGTGGAATCCCGCGGTCTACAACCAGCTTCGCGAGATCACTACCATGCTCGAGAATCACTACCGTGACATCCAGGATTTTGAGTTCACCGTCCAGGACGGCAAGCTGTACATGCTGCAGACCCGCAATGGCAAGCGCACCGGGCCGGCCGCGGTCCGGATTGCGGTGGAAATGGTAGGGGAAAAGCTCATTTCGAAGGAGGAAGCCATCTTGCGGGTGGACCCGCAACAGCTCGACCAGCTTCTGCACCCGGTGCTCGACCCGGCTTCCAAGAAGGCGCTCACTCTGTTGGCCACGGGCCTGCCGGCATCCCCCGGCGCCGCTGTCGGGACCATTGTGTTCACCGCCGATGACGCCGTGGAGAAGGCCAAGACCGCGCCCGTAGTGCTGGTACGCAAAGAGACGGTGCCGGACGACATCCATGGGATGGAAGTGGCCAAAGGCATCCTCACCTCGCGCGGCGGCATGACCAGCCACGCGGCGGTGGTCTGCCGTGGTATGGGGACCCCCTGCGTGGCGGGCGCGGAAGCCATCGCGGTCAGCGAGCACAAGAAGGAAGTCACGGTCACGGTGAACGGCAAGTCGCAGACACTGAGGGAAGGCGACTGGCTGTCCCTGGACGGTTCCACGGGCGAAGTTTTCGCGGGCAAGGCCAACACCCTGGATGCCGACCCGAGCTCGGGAGTGTTGGCCAGCTTCATGAGCTGGGCCGACGAGTTCCGCGGCAAGTTCGGTGTGCGCGCCAACGCGGACATCCCGCGCGATGCCAAGGCGGCGCGCAGGTTCGGCGCCGAGGGCATCGGCCTCTGCCGCACCGAGCACATGTTCTTCGCCGAAGGCCGTATCGAGCACATGCAGGCCATGATCCTGGCGCGCGACGAGAAATCCCGCCGCAAGGCGCTGACCAAACTCCTGCCCATGCAGCGCAAGGACTTCGCCGGCCTGTTCGAAGCCATGGACGGGTTCCCGGTAGTGATCCGTACTCTCGATCCGCCATTGCACGAATTCCTGCCCAAGCGCGAGGACCTGATGGTGGACATCGCCGTCCTGCCCTACGCCGATATCAAGAAGAAGCGCGAACTGGTGGCCACGTATGCGCGCTTCGGCGCCGAGGTGAAGAACCTCAGGACGGTGCTGCCGGACCTGCTGAAGCGCGTGGAAGAACTGCACGAGTTCAACCCCATGCTCGGCCACCGCGGTTGCCGTCTCGGCGTCACCTATCCCGAGATCACCGAGATGCAGGCGCGGGCCATCTTCGAGGCTGTCGTTCTGGTGGCCAAGAAGGGCAAAAAGGTGATTCCGGAAGTCATGATCCCGCTGATCGGCGGCGTCAAGGAGCTGGAGAACCAGAAGAAGATTGTGGTAAAGATAGCCGACGAGGTTCTGGAGAAGGCCGGCATGAAGGACCTCAAGTATTTGGTCGGCACCATGATCGAGATTCCGCGCGCGGCCCTGACCGCCGATTCGGTGGCGAAAGAAGCCGAGTTCTTCAGCTTCGGTACCAACGACCTGACCCAGACCGGTATGGGCATCTCGCGCGACGACTATACCAGCTTCAAGAAGGACTACGAAGACAAGAAGATCTGGCCCAGCGATCCGTTCGCCGTCCTGGACCAGGAAGGCATCGGCAAGCTGATGAAGATGGCGGTGGAGCTGGGCCGCAAGACCCGGCCGGATTTGGAGATCGGAATCTGCGGCGAGCACGGCGGCGAGCCCAGTTCGGTGCAGTTCTGTGTTCGCGTAGGCATGGACTACGTGTCGTGCTCTCCGTACCGTGTGCCCATCGCCCGCCTGGCAGCCGCGCAGGCCGCCATTTCGGGCGATAAGTCGGAAACGCAGCGGACGGCGTAAATCAGTCTTTACCCCCGCGTGGACATGGTAGTGTAGCGGTGAAGACCGCAGCCATGCCCACGCAGTCGAAGACCTTTCTCACGCCGGCTTAGCTTTTCTTAAGTCGCTTACGGATCGAAAAGCCCAAACCGCAGAGCCCCAGCCCGATCATCACCGAAGTTACTGGCTCAGGCACGGGGTCGCTCACTAGAGAGAAATCGTTCGAGACGCTCGATAAGTCGAAGACTAAAGCCGAACTATTCGACAACTTAACATCTTTCGTAACTGTAAGAGAAGACGAGTTATTGAAAACCACCGAAGACGTTTTTTGATTAGTAATCGCGAAGGTGAAGAATCCGTTCAAATTCGTCTGGGGGTTGTTAAAAGGCGTAAGAGTCTCGATAGTCGTAGCAACTCCGTCTCCAACGAGGAAGGCGCCAGTCATTTTGAGAAACGCATCGTCGAGAAAGAATCCCGTCAAAGCCGACACCGTAAATGTGAAGGTGTAGTCCTCAAAAGAACCAATAGCCGGCGTCAAATTAGCGGTTCCAAACGCCAATCCAGGATGATTGTCGTCCGCTACCGGCTGATTCTCAGGTGTAACCGTAACAGAGGCGGCCCCTTTGTTGGGACTGGCGCTTGTGGTGCCGTCGTTACTTTGATACGCGAACGAGAAATTAGAGAAGATCGCATTCCCAAACTGGCAACCACCCGAAGCATTAAGGTTCATGTAGCTTTGGTAGCTCCCGCTTAAGCACAAGGGCGCGGCCATCGCTTCGGCGCTAGAAAAGCCGATCAACGCGCCCAAAAGAAGCCACCGTTTCATAATGCCGTTTCCTCCGCGGCCCGTGTACGTAGTGATGCCTTCGCGCAATGTACTGCATCTCACTGTTCCAGGCTGTCTTAACGATCTGCCAAACGGCGTGCGATGTCAAGGTAATTTGGATACTTCCTTGTATAGGCAAGTCCTAGTGCTGTAACTAAGGTGTTAGTACTTGCCAGATAGCATCCCGTGGATAGCAGCTAGGTACTACAAAAGGTTATTACTCTAAATAGAGCTAGACTAGCCTCGGGGGTCACTTCAAAACCGGCCATAGAGGGTCACTTCAAAACCGGCCAACGGACCATCATCCTGGACAGACCTGTTTTACCTTACCGGCTGGCTGTTTGGCAAGGCCAGTTTGATCCAGTTCGGGCATTCTGCAAAACCTGATTCCAGTCCTCCCCTTCGTCCGCCGGCAGGCGGGTTTCGAAGATCAAATCGCTCCTTCCTGTTCTGATGGCGACGCTCGCGAC
>JAIQFL010000382.1 GCA_020073365.1 Terriglobia bacterium
GTTCTGGCTACCCTTCCGCCGGTCCTCCAACCTCGCCAAGCGGTCGTGCACCTCGTGGAACTCGGAAGTATCCAGAACGTACTGCGGCTGCGGCTTCAACTCGTCTTGAATGGCCCTCTGCGCGCGGTGGATGCGGTCGTTGGTCATGGGGTGGCTGGAGAAGGCCCGGGCAATCGTGCCGGGCTTGTTCTTTTCGAGCGTTTCGACCCTTTCGAAGAAATCCACGAAGGCAATGGGGTCGTAGCCGGTTTTGTACATATACTCCAGGCCAAGGTGGTCCGCCTCCGTTTCCATCCCGCGGGAGAATTTCAGAAAGCCCAGCGGCACCGCCAGTTGCGCCGCCTGGCGGATCGCATAGCCCGCCCAACCGCCCACGAAGATCAGGGGAATGCTGGCATAGTTGATGAGCTCGCCGCGGGTGGCCTGCCGGGTGCCGTGGCGCGCCGCGACGTGGGCGATCTCGTGCGCCAGCACTCCGGCCAATTCGGCTTCATTTTCGGCCTTCAACACCAGGCCGGTGTTTACGAACATGAAGCCGCCGGGCAGGGCGAAAGCGTTGACCTCGTCGGAATCGAGCACTTTGATGATGAAGGGCACCTTGGCGTCGGAGTTGCGGACCAGGTTCTGGCCGAGCCGGTTGACGTACTCGGCGACGGACGAGTCGTAGACCGGCCGGGCTTCCCGTTCCACTTCAAGGGCCATCTGCTTGCCGAGCGCGATTTCCCGTTCGAGGGAGTAGAAGTTCACGCCCTTGCCGGGATCGGAGTTCCCGATGTCGTCCGGGCCCTTTTTAGGTTTGTCCTTGGCAAAAGCGGCCGGCAAGAGGAGTGCGGCGGCCAGCAGCACGCTAGATGTGCGGTTCACAGATCGGCACTCCTCTCAGGTACACTTTACGACAAGTCGGGAGGTGAAGGCATCCTAAATGTTCAGGGCCGGCTAAAACCGGCTGACAGGCGACGGAAGACCATCGTCTGTCCCAGACGTTATCATCGAACTTGGTACTCCTGCAAAACGTTTCCAAGCTTTATCGTCTGTACCGCCGCCCGTCCGACCGATTGCGCGAACTGCTGCCGGGCAGCCGCGCGATGCACACGGATTTCTGGGCGTTGCGCGACATTGGCTTTTCGGTGGAGCAGGGCGAAACGCTCAGCCTGGTGGGTCCCAACGGTTGCGGGAAGAGCACGCTGCTGCAAATTGTGGCAGGCATCCTGCAGCCCACCGCAGGACGGGTGGTCACGCGGGGGCGGATCGCGGCGCTGCTGGAGCTGGGCGCGGGCTTCAATCCGGAATTCAGCGGCCGGGAAAACGTCTACCTCAACGGTGAAATCATGGGGCTGAGCCGGCAGGAAATCGACAAGGCCCTGCCCTCTATAGAAGCTTTCGCCGAGATCGGCGAGTTCATCGAACGCCCCGTCAAAGAGTATTCGAGCGGCATGTACGTGCGGCTGGCGTTTTCCACCGCCATCCACGTGGATCCGGAAATCCTCATCGTGGATGAGGCCTTGGCCGTGGGCGACGCCGTCTTTGCCAACCGCTGCGTACGCAAGTTCCAGGAGCTCCGCGAACGAAAAATCACGGTGCTGTTCGTCTCCCACGACCTGGGCCTGGTAAAGCAGCTTTCCGATCGTGCGATCCTGTTGCTCCACGGCCGCATCGAGGCCCAGGGCAAGCCCAAGGATGTGATCAACCGCTATATCGGGCTGGTGCTGGAAAGACAGGAGTCGAAAAACAAGAAGGAGGAACGCGTACGCGGCAGCTTCCGTCATGGCGACGGCACGAGCGAGATCCTGGGGGTCCAGATCCTGAACGCAGGCGGCGAGGAGGTGTCGTCGCTGTCGAGCGGCGAGGCGGTCACGGTGCGAGTGCGGTGCCGCTTCCATCAGGCCATGTCCGATCCCATGGTCGGCATCCTGATTCGCACGCGCATCGGCATGGACGTCTATGGCACCAATACCGGCATAGAGCACGCCCCCCTGGGCGATTTCCAGCCGGGCGACGAACTGGAAGTGGACTTCGCTATCGAGTGCTGGCTCACGCCGCAAACCTATACGCTGACCGTGGCCACGCAGAACGTCGACGGCTCCAGCCACGACTGGCTCGACGACGCGATTGCCTTCGACGTGGTGGACACGCGGGTTGCCGCGGGCGTGGCTAACCTGAGGACGAAGGTGGAATGGCGCGTCTCACGGTGAAGGTGCATCCGCGCGCCAAGCGGTCCGCCATCACCGGACGGCTCGGCGATGCGTGGAAGCTGGACTTGGCCGCCCCACCCGTGGATGGCAAGGCCAACGAAGAGTGCGTCCGATTCTTCGCGGAACTCGCGGGAGTGCCGCGATCCCGCGTCAGGATTGTGCTGGGGGCGACGAGCCGGACGAAGGTGGTGGAGATTGAGGGGGTCGCGCAGGATGATTTGGAACGCAGCCTGGCGGGCGGCGGAGAGAGCGGAAGCACTCGGTAATTGAACATTGGAACGCCGGCGGTTTTGGCCGCCGGCGTCAGAGCAGGCTGATGCCAGGCTGGACAGACGACGAAAGACGATCGTCTGTCCTACTGCACTTGCACCGTTAAGCCGGCTTGCGTGCTAAAGCTCACGGCCGTAGCTGAAGTGCCCAACCGGATGACGATCGGCTGGGGGCCGGTGGGCGTGTTTGCCGGAAGCCGCACGTTGACCTGTATGACGCCGTAAATAATACCTGGCGCCGACCCGGAGTATTCGACGTTCGCCGGAATTCCAGCCACCGTTGCGCTCACCACCAATTGTGGATGGTTCAAGGCGGTGGCCAGGGCGCCATCAGTGCTGGCGGGGTTGGTCTGGCCTTCTCCGGTCATGTACACGGCCACGGCGGAGCCCTTGGCGGCGGGATTGGCGGGCCCGTTCACGCTATTGTCCTGGTTCAGTATGGCGCCCGGGCCGGTGCCGGACTGGTTCTGCGAGTAAATGCCCGGCGCGGCTTGCACCACATTGTACACGAGCGGGCTGGATTGCACGCCTTGATAGGTCACCACGATGGTGGTGCTTTGCCGGCCGGCGACGCCGTACGGCACCATCACGCTGGTTACGTCGGCCCTGGCATAAATTACGGGCGCCGCCACACCGTCGAACAGCACCTGCGTATTCCCGGCGACCTTGTCCCAGACGCCGTTGGTCACGGTGCCAGCCGCGAGTTGCGTGGGCCCGATTCCCGTCCCGAAGATCACGATGTTCTCTCCGGGCGAGACGCCGCCGGTGGCATAGCTGGCGGCGTTATTGACCGATGTCACCAGCGGCGGGATGGGAGTCGAAACAGTCAGGGTTACAGTTACGGTGGTGGGGTTCAGTGCCGCCGAAGAACTGATCGTAACAGTGGCGGTGTATGGTTTCCCGGCGGCCAACCCTGTCGGGTTCGCCGCGAAAGTCAGGCTCGTGGGGGTGTTCGCCTGGGTGTTGCCACTGGTGGGAGTAACAGTCAACCAGGTGCCAGTGCCCTGGTCCACTTTCACGGTGAACGGAGCAGTCCCGCCCGTGGAGGTGAGCGCCACGGTCTGGTTTGCGGGAGTGGGCGCGCCCGTCGTGTAGGTGAAATTTACGTTGGTGGGCGACGCCGTGAGCGTCTGCGCGGCCACCACGTTGAGCGTCACCGGAATCGAAATCGGGCTGCCGGTCGCGCCGGGGGGCGTGGCCGCCGTGATGGTCACCTTGCCGGTATAAGACCCGACCGGCAGGCTGCCCGCGCTCGCCGAAACCTGCACTGTGCCCGGAGTAGTGACCGCCACCCCCGCCACCGTCAGCCACGTCCCGCCATTGTCAGCGGAAGCCGAGACGGCAAAGTTGATGGAGTTGGGGGTGCCGGAAACGGTGATGCTCTGCGTTGCCGGCGCCGCGCCACCCGCTAACTGGCTGAAATTGAGCGAAGTGGCATTGGCGGAAATGGTACCCGCGTTTACCTGGAAAATCACGGGGATGGTCACCGGACTATCCGCTACAGGGTTGCCGTCCGGACCTGTCGCAGTGATGGTGATGGTTCCTTTGTATATTCCGGCAGAGAGGTTTGTTGGTACGGCCACCACCGTCAGCGTGCTACCATTGGCTCCGGCTGTGCCGGACGGTGGGCCCACCAGCAGCCAGTTACCGTTGTTCTCCATGCTGGATGTCACACTGTAGCTCACCAGGTCGGTGACGCTAGTGCTGGCTAGGGTAATAGTCTGTGGAGACGTCGGTTGACCGTTGAGGTTCCCGCTGAGAGTTAGGGCGCCGGGACCGAATACCAGCAGTGGCGTGCTGCTCACGTAGAGGGTCGCAGGAATCTGCAGTGGGCTGTTCGGCGCGGCGGCCCCGGTCGTCGGGTTCGTCGCGGCAATGGATACTGTGCCATCGCACTTGGTGCCAGGGGCAATGCTGGCGGGATTTACCGCCACGCTGAAGATGCCGTCGGTGGAGCCGCTGGTCGCGCCGCTGACCACCAGCCAATTGTTGCCGCAAGTGGTACCAGAAGTCGTAGTGCTGTAGTTTAAAGGTGTGCCCGTGCTGCTGGTGACGCGGACCAGTTGCGCGGGCGCGGGCGCCTGGCCGGTCTGGCTCGGGAAGATCAAGGGACAGGGGAGACTGGCCGTCGAGCAACCATTGGCGATAGCCACGATCACGGGATCATTGGTGACCTTCAAGTTAACGGTGATCTGCTGCGGGCTGTTGGCCGCTCCGGAAGCCGTCACCGTGATGGTTCCCGTATAGTTGCCGGGCGCCAGGGACGCGGGATTCACAGTGACCGGAAACGCGGTTCCGGCCGTAGCTGAGGCGGGAACCGAAAGCCAATTGCTGCTGTTATTCGCTGTTGTAGCGGCGAGCGTTAACGCAGTCGAGCCGCTGGTGCTATTGACCGTTACGTTCTGCGCCGCCGGACCGTTCGCGCCGATTCCGATACCAAAAGCGTCACCGGAATATCTTGCTGCGTGGGAGTGCCTCCGGGCGTGAGCAGCGTTGCCTTTCCCGTGTACGTGCACCCGGACGAAGTGCAACCGCTTTGTCCGGGCTGTGGTATGGCCGGAAGGTTGGTTGTGGTGTCGTAGGCGAAGGTTAGTTGTGCGCTGCCGTTGGCGGGGATCGTGCCGATCCTTCCGGGAGCGACTGTAAAGAAGATTCGGCCCGCTGGATTGTTATCGAAGAATAGCGCGAGAGTATAGGGCACTCCCTGAATCCCATTGGTCGAAAGCGTAACCGTCTGCTGGGCCAAGTTGTTGCTCCCGCCCGTTGTTTGAAATGCCAGCGACACAGAGTTGGGGCTCACGGTAACCGGCGGGGCGGCTGACACCGTCAGCGTCACGGGAATCGTAATCGGGCCGTTACTGGCTCCCGAAGTGGGTGTGATGGTGATGGAGCCGTTGTACGTGGCCGGAGTTAAGGCCGCGAGCACGGTGGGGCTTACCGACACCGTGATGGTTCCGGGCGACGCGCCGCCGCTTATCGCGGTTCCTGCCGCTATGCCGCCGGTTGAAAGCAGCAACCAGTTTCCACCACTTGCGGTAGCCACGGCGTTGTAGGTGGCCGGTCCGGAAAGCGTGAGCGACTGGGTGGCTGGCGGTGTGGCACCCATCTGGAATGCGAATGTCAGGGAGGTCGGGCTCACCGAGATAGTACTCACCGTCAGGTTGACTTTGACATCTACCGCCAGTGCAGCGGGATTCGTGCTGAAAATGAAAAGATCACCGACGTATGGGCCTGCAGGCAGCCCGGACGGATCGGCCGTGACCGTCAGGGCCGTGGGCGCCGAACCGTTAACGGGGTTCACCCTCAACCATGAAGTACCCGGAGGAGAAGTACTTGGAAAGGTGGTGAAGCCTCCGGAACCGATGACGTTCAACGTTTGAGTGACGGCCGATCCGCCAACTTGCACCGAGAAATTGAGCGGGTTCTTATCGACGCTCAGTGTTTGAGGTGTCTGAGCATCGAGGATCGCGGCTGCGAATAAGAACAAGGGAAAGCTGAGAGTGGTGAGAGTGTTTTTCAAGATAGACCTCCAGGTCTAAAGGCAGGCCGGACGGGTAGACCGCCAAACGCATCGCTACGCCTGCACGCTTCGTGCCAAACTCAAGTTCCCGCCAAAATAAGACGCTTTAGCGGTCTCTTATTCACTTAGACTTGTCCACTTGGTACAAAGTCTTCGACGGCGCGCAAAGATTGCACGCGCCGGGATGTGGAAGACAGACCCGACACAGCAGTGTATCCGGATAGCCCAGGTTAGTCCACAGTGGCGCCGTAGAGCCCGTGTTCGAAGATGTACTTCAACACACGTTCAGGCACTACGGCGGTGTACTCGTTTGCCGCCAGCGCGCGTCTAACATCAGATGACGAAACTGGAAGCCCTATGGTGTCGAGCCGCTCCAGTCTCACTCCATCCGGCACTTCATACACATGCCCGGGCCGGCTGACGACGATGAAACACACGGCGCGCGCAACGTCTTCCCACCGATGCCAGGTGCGGATTTCGGCAAACGCGTCGGCGCCGATGATGAAAAACAATTCATCCTCGCGCGCCATTCGGGAGCGCACCTTCTCAATAGTATCGATGGAGTAACTGCGAACCGTGCTTTCTTCGAGGCGCGAGGCCTCGAAGCGCGGCTCCCCCTGGCAGGCTAGTTCCACCATCTTCAGTCGATGATCGTAAGGCGCGTGAGTCACACCGGCCTTGTGAGGCGGATGGGCGGCGGGGACGAAGAGGATGCGATCGAGTTGTAAATTGTCGGCCGCCTTACGCGCGATGGTCAAGTGCGCGTTGTGAATGGGGTCGAACGTGCCACCGAAGATCGCCAGTCTCATAGGCCACACTCTCGACGCGGAGGAAGAAGGGGACGGGCCTAAGGGCCTGTCCCATTGCTGACAGACGACAAAAGGCGATCGTCTGTCTCACTACTGGCGCTCGATCTTTACGGAGTTCACGCGGACCTCTTTCACGGGACGGTCCTGCCTGCTGGGGACCTCTGAGATCTTCTTCACCACCTCGTAGCCTTCGGTAACTTCACCGAAGACGCTGTGCTTGTTGTCGAGATGCGGCGTAGCGGCCACGGTGATGAAGAACTGGCTGCCGTTGGTATTCGGCCCGGCATTGGCCATGGAAAGAATCCCCGCTTTGGAGTGTTTCAGTTGCGGGTGGAATTCGTCGGGGAAGCGGTATCCGGGACCGCCCCGTCCGGTGCCTTCGGGATCGCCTCCCTGGATCATGAAATTCGGGATCACCCGGTGGAAAACGGTGCCGTCATAAAACGGCTTACCGGTCTTGGTTCCTTCCGCGAGGCTGACGAAGTTCTCGACCGTCTTCGGCGCCTTGTCGGCGAAGAGCTTGATCTTAAACTGTCCTTCCGTGGTATCGAATGAAGCGTAAATCTCGTTGGGCATCACTTGCGATTGTAGCAACTCAAAGCGGCACCACCCCACAGGTGCCCGGAGCCTGCGGGTCGGCGTCCTGGGGCCCGGCCGGTCCGCCTTCCCGCGCCTTGGCGCTCCACTCCTCGATCTCGACCTCGATGAGGGTGGTTGCCTCCAGATGCGCGGAGGTGGGCTCGCTGTAATCTTTCCCGGCGGTCCGGCCCGGAAAATAGCGCGAGACCATGCCCTTGTACACGCGCTGCTGTACCTCGGGATCCGTCACCTGACGCCCGCGGCCGAAGCAGACCACGCTTCGGTAGTTCATGGAATGGTACAAGGCGGTCCGGGAATAGACCAAGCCGTCGAGCAGCGTCACGGTGATGCACACCGGGGCGCCCGACGCGAGGTGCTGGAGCGCGCGGCTGGCTGGAGAGCCGTGCAGGTAGAGGCGGTCGGGCTCCGCCGGGTTGAACTGGTATCCCAGAGGGATCACAAAAGGCTGGCCGTCGTCCACGAAACCAACGTGTGCCACGTGGCCTTCCGCCAGTATGGGCGCGGCGCGCTCTCTGGCGTCGCGGTCGGGGTGTCTCTGGATCGTTGAGCGTGTGCGCAGCATGGGGCGTACTCCTGAATTCGACTATACTGTTCAAAGTGGCTCTTTGAAAAGAGCCATTTCCGGAAATTCGATGGTGCCATTTATCAGCCTCGAACTCGACCGGCGCTCCACCGTGCCGCTGCACCGGCAGCTATATGAGGAACTGCGCTCGGCCGTACTGGCAGGACGTCTCTCTCCCGGCGCGCGCCTGCCTTCCACGCGCTCGCTATCCACGGACTTGAGGATCTCCCGAAACACCGCTGCGGGCGCCTTCGATCAGTTGCTCGCCGAAGGCTATCTGGAGGGTAAGGTCGGCTCGGGAACCTACGTGGCGCGTTCGCTGCCCGAGGATCTGCTCTACATCACGGATGCTCCATCCGGCGACTCGCGCCACAGCGTGCCGCCCGCGACGCTATCGCGGCGCGGCGCGGTGCTGGCCTCCACGCCTGTATCGCTCTCGCGCGACGCCGCGACAGCGCGCGCCTTCCGTCCGGGCGTTCCCGCGCTGGATGCCTTCCCGCGCGAGCGGTGGGCCCGCATGGCGTCACGCATCCTCCGCCATTCGCGCGCCGAGTGGCTCAGCTACGGGCACGCCGCGGGTCACCGGCCGTTGCGGCAGGCCATCGCCGAGTATCTGCGGGCGGCGCGTGGCGTGACCTGCTCCGCCGGACAGGTGGTTGTCACCGCCGGCTCGCAGCAGGCGCTGGATCTTGCCGTGCGTGTCCTGTTGGATCCCGGCGACACTGCGTGGATGGAGGATCCGGGCTACCTGGGCGCGCGCGGCGCCCTGCTCGCAGCGGGGGTTCGCCCGGTGCCCGTGAAGGTGGATTCGGAGGGCCTGAGCGTGGCCGATGGCGAGACTCGGGCGCCCCGCGCCCGCATGGCCTACGTAACACCGTCCCACCAGTATCCGCTGGGGGTCACGATGTCGCTTTCCCGACGCATGGCGCTGCTCGACTGGGCCCGGCGCAGGCAAGCCTGGATCGTAGAGGACGACTACGACAGCGAATTCCGGTATTCCGGGCGGCCGCTGGCCGCCTTGCAGGGCCTGGATACGGCCAATCGTGTAATCTACACCGGAACCTTTAGCAAGGTGCTGTTTCCGGCGCTCCGCCTGGGCTACCTGGTGGCGCCCGAAGCGGTGGTGGACGCTTTCATTTCGGCGCGCGCCCTGGCCGACCGGCATTCGCCGGCGCTGGAGCAGGCGCTGGTCGCGGAGTTTCTTTCCGAGGGCCATTTCGCCCGCCACGTCCGGCGCATGCGCGCGCTCTATGCCGAGCGCCAGGATGCACTGGTCTCCGCCGCCCGCCGCGAGCTCGCGGGGCTGCTCGAGGTGCCGCCGGCCGAGGCGGGAATGCACCTGGTCGGCTGGCTGCCAAAAAGCGCCACGGACTGCGAGGTGTCCCGGAGAGCCGCCGCCGCGGGGGTCTCCGCCCCCGCCGTTTCCCTATATGCGCTTCGCCCTCCGGCGCGTCCTGGCCTGCTGCTGGGCTACGCCGCGGTGAACGGCCGGCAGATTCGCGAGGGAGTCCGGAAGCTTGCCAGCACTATGTTAGACTTGCGGTTGTAAAGTTGTATCCAGACGCCCGGGCGCGTTGCGCGCCAGGAACTTGTACTTGGCGCCGCAAAGGCTTTCGAGCAGCCATGGCCTACAAATGGATGAATTGGCTTTCCGAGGGTCGGAATGCGTGCTGAGACTCCACTCCCCCTCACTTTGGCGGAGCATCTGGAGTTGGCCCGCGAGCTTCGCGCCAGCAATGTCCGTCTGCGCGAGTTGTGCAAACTGATAGTGACCGTCTACGGCCCGAATAACCAGGCCGCATTTACGTTCCAGAAGGTTGCGGAAACCATGGAGCGCCTGTGCAACGACATGCAAGCGCAGGCTGCGCAAGACTACCCCGGGTATCCCATCGACAATCTGTATACGTAGGGAGTGGGCCGGCACTCCACCGCGGCCTTGGGTGGGACAGACCATCGTTTTTTGTGGTCTGTCGCGGCTAGCAACTACCAGCCCACGGGGTGGCCGCGATTCTGATCGTCGAGCCATTTCTGCAGGGGAGCGAAATAATCGCGAATCGCCGAGGCATCCATCTCGCGTGTGCCTGCAATTTTCTCCAGCGCCTCCTGCCAGGGGCGGCTCTGGCCCATTTCCAGCATGGAGTTTAAGCGAGCGCCGGCGGCCTTATTGTCGAAAATCGAGCAACGGTTCAGGGGGGCCGTGCAGGCGGCAGTCTGCGAAAGCGCGCGGTGAAACTGGAACTGCAGGATATCGGCCAGGAAGTAACGCATGTACGGCACGTTCGCCGCCACATGATATTTCGCTGCGGGGTCGAAATCGGCTTCGCGGCGTCCCACGGGAGGGGCGATTCCCTGGTACTTCTGGCGAAGCTGCCACCAAGTCTCGTTGTACTTGTCGGGTGGGATCTCGCCGGAAAAGACCTTCCAGCGCCACTGGTCGATGACCAGCCCGAATGGCAGGAATGCGATCTTGTCCAGCGCCCTGTGCAACAGCAGGCCGATGTCCTTGGACGTATCCGGCGCCTTGTCGAGGAGCCCGATCTTGACCAGGTATTCCGGTGTGATGGACAGCGCGATGGTATCACCCACCGCCTCGTGGAAACCGTCGTTGGCGCTGTCGCGGAAGCTCGGCGCCAGCTTGTTGTAGGCGCGCTGGTAGAAATTGTGTCCCAATTCGTGGTGGACGGTCAGGAAATCCTCGCCGGTGATCTCGATGCACATCTTCAGGCGCAGATCGTTGACGGAGTCTACATCCCAGGCGCTGGCATGGCACACCACGTCGCGGTCGCGCGGCTTGAGGAAAAGCGAGCGTTCCCAGAATGTTTGCGGCAGTGGATCGAACCCCAGCGAGGCGAAAAAGCTCTCGCCGTACTTCACCATCCCTTTCCAATCGGTATTATGCTTCTTGAGGAGCTCGGTCAAGTCGTAGCCTGGGTCGGCATTGGCGGGCGCCACCAGTGGGTAAATGTTGTCCCATGTCTGCGCCCACATGTTGCCCAGCAGGTGCGCGGGGATCGGCCCATTGGCCGGAACCAAGTCGCCGTATTTCTCCCGCAGCCGGTTGCGCACGTATGCGTGCAGCGACAGGTAGAGCGGACGCACTTGTTCCCAAATCCGGTCGAGTTCCTTCGCGAAAGCGTCCGGCTCCATGTCGTATTTGGAACGCCACATGGCGCCATTGTCTTTGAAACCGAGTTGCCCGGCCCCCTTGTTCGCCAGTTCGACGTAGCGCACGAAGTCCTTCCGGATGGGGCGGGAGATGGCGTGCCAGCCGGTCCAGGCGTCCAGCAGTTGTTGGGGGTTGCGGCTCTCGGCCATGATCTTGCTGAGCTCCTCCAGATCCTTGCAACTCTGCGGGCCGCTGGGACAATACTTACCCTTGCCGTAAGTGCCTTCCATGCCGGAGACGATGCGGGTGAGCTCTTCGCTCTCCTTGGGGTCGGCGGGCGTGGCGATGGTGAGCGAGAGTTTCAGAAGCTTGATCTTGCGCGCGGTGACCGGATCGAGCTTGAGCCCGTCGAACCGGGTGGACTGCTTGGCGTACTCCACGGTGGCGGCGATGGCGCGCTCGTCGAGCTTCGCCGCCAGGGTCTCGGTGTCGTCAATGATGTAGGTGGACCTGACCCAATCGGCCATGCTCGAATCAACGCTCAGCAGGAGCAGCTTCTGTTCCGCGTCATCGATGAACTTGCGGGCTTCCTCGGGGGTGGCTTTGCGGGCGGCGCCGGTGGCCAGGGTCGCGAAGGTGCAAAGCACACACGCAAGCGGGCGAATCTTCATGCTTACACCTTAGCAAGGGGACGGGCCTTCCGACAGGTTGCCCTTTGAAGGTTCGTCCCGAGATTTGCAGCTTCACAACTGGCCGTGTTAGCATCAGATTGTCTGCGTGACATTGCGGGGACGTAGTTCAGTTTGGTTAGAACGCCGGCCTGTCACGTCGGAGGTCGCGGGTTCGAGCCCCGTCGTCCCCGCCATTCCTTTCAATCACTTACAACCAATTCTGAAGAGCCATCTTCGGCGGATCTTCGCCTATGCTACAGTAGGTGCTACAGTTTTCGGCGCAAACTCCTGATCTGCCTGAGTTTATCCAGCAGCGGGCGGAGGTCCGACAATTGCACGCGAGCTCCTCTCCTGACCGCTCTAAACAGCGGAACGACTTTGTTCCTGCGGGCCGTAAGCCACGCGATCCGATCCGAATCAATTCGCCGGAAACACAGTCCTGACGAGCTGCTGAAAACGGGTATCTTGGCGCAGGGTGTCGAAACGTGGATCCACCTTGATCCACACCAACCAGTGTGACCGCTCCTCAACCGCCTTTCGCAACCAGATGAGAGCCTGCTCGTCGTCCCTCAGCCCTGCATAAATCAGCGCGTACCCATAAGACGTCACAAATCTGTTTCGAGCGATATCGTCAAACCGCCGCAGGTCTTGAAGCGCTCGCGATGGCTGCCCGCACACACCCGCGATGTGGCCGTGAGCGGCAATGACGGGCTGCCAGTCGCGCAGAGACGAGGATGCAGCAGTCTCGAGTTCCGAAAGCGCGCCCGAACAGTTGGATTCGGAGCTCAACACCCGTCCCATCCAAAAATGCGCCAGTGGGAAATTCGGGTCCACCCTGAGAATGTTCTGCAGTTCCTGCCGGGCGTCTTCATTGCGCCCGCTATAGTGAAGCTGGAAAGCCAAATCGGTCCGGATCGGCAAAGAAGCGGGATCCAGGCGTCGAGCCCGCTCGAAGGCGGTTTGCGCGGCGCTGAATCTCCTGGAAGCCGTGTGTAGCACTCCCAGCCAGTCGTACGCGGTCGCGTAGTTCGGATTGCCAGCAATGGCCCGCTCGAGATTGCGGGCGGCCTTCTCCAAGTCCCAATCGAAATACAGGTTCAAATACCCTTCCGACGCCAGGACCTCCGGCGCTTGCGGATCCAGTTGGCTGGCCCGCTCCAGCGCAGCCCGCGCCTGGGCGAATCCCGTCGTGGGCGCCATATAGCAGCTATAGACCATGGCGGCGTAGCAGTCCGCCAGCGCCGCATATGCCGGCGCATAGCCGGGGGCGCGGTCGATCGATCGCTGAAAATACTCGATCGCCTGTTTCAGGCTGACCTCCGTCCGCTGGTTCCAATAGAACCGGCCCCGTAGATATAGGTCCGCGGCTTCGCCCTCGATCCGCTGGTGGCGCGCGGCCGGGGCGGCGGGCGCAAGCCGGCTGCTCATGGCACGGGCGACCGAAGCAGCCACATCCGCCTGGAGAGACAACGCCGTGTCGCTCGGTCCGTCAAAGCTCTCGGCCCATAGCTGCAATCCGTCGCGAGCGCGAATCAGCCGCGCCGAGATGCGCACATGGGTTGCATCGTGCTCCACCGCGCCCGTGAGGATGTATCCGGCTCCCAGCTCGGACCCGACTCTTTGCGGAGCGGGCTGCGTACCGCCGTACCGCCACACAGACGGTCCGGCGATTACCCCGAAGCCGGCGGGCGCCACCCGTCCAAGCTGGGTGATCACCTCCTCGGTGAGGCCCCGGCTCAAATATGCCTGTGCGGGGTCTCCGTTCAGGTCGGCGAACGGCAGAACGGCGATGACTGCGGGAACACGCGGCGTCCGCAAGACGAGCCAGCCGGCAATCACCAGCGCCGCAAAGCCGGAGAGCAGCGTGAGGCGCCGGAGACGCAAAACGCGGGGTTTCGGCACGTCGAGGGCCGCCGGTGTCGCCGCGGGCGGTTCTGGCGAAACCGAACGTTCTTTGACGCTCACGTCGGGCAGAAACCGATATCCGCGTCCGACCACCGTCTGAATAAAACGCGGCTCGTCGGCGCTGTCCCGCAGGGCCATCCGCACCTTCCGTATGGCGGTGTTGAGGCTCTGGTCCAGATCCTGGAAGCCGCCATTGCCCCAGAGCGCGGCTGTGATCGCATCGCGCGACACCAGCTCGGGGCGGTGTTCCACCAGTAGAACGAGCAGGTCGAACGGAATCTTCTCCAGCCGGATCGGTCTCCCCGCGCGCGTCAACTCGTAAAGCTCCGGGGTCAAACGGTATTGGTCGAACTCGTAGTCCCGTACAGACACAGACTTGGGTAGACCTTAACGAGTAGATTATACAGGCTCTTACGTCTTCAGACAATCTTCAGGCCGCCTCCATTGCCGGAATGTCGAACAACTGCCAATCTGATCAAGTCCGACCGGCGATCTCGCTCCAAAGCAGGCGCCGGCGCAACTCAGAGAGGAGATCCACATGAAAATTCAAACGTCGTTTCGCCGCATGACGGCATCGCTCGGCTGCACGGGATTGTTGCTGCTGCCGACCTGCCTTCTGTCCGCACAGCCATCCAGCCCGCTGATCGGATATGAGGTTGTCGGACAAGTCTTAAATCCCTCCCCACAACAGTCTCAGCAGTACGGCTATCTCAACCTGGTGCGGGGCCTCGACCGGATTACTACGTCCGCCGGTGCCGCCGTCTCGGAGTCTACAGCGCTGTTTACATTCTTTAACGATACGGCCACGGAGCGCGTGATCAATAACGGCCCGGTTCGGGTTGTGGACAGAACCGGAACGGGAACGATCTATTTCGGTTCAGGGAACAGCGATTTCGGGAATCCCAACACGTTCAGGCAAGGCACGCCGGTTCAGACTTACACGTTGCGGCATCAGGTGGTCATCGACACCTCGACCGGTTACTTTACGACCATGTTCGAGATTACGATCACAGCCGCCCACGCTTTCCAGATCGATGGAAAAACGTACCGATTGGGCCATCCGGGAGGCGTTTATCGGCTCAACGTCTCCGGAAGGCTGACGCAGCAAGCGCCGCCATCGGTGTATATTGCGGGCGCGGCCGACGGAAGCGGCGTCGAGCCTATGGACAACGATTGAGGCATTATGCGGAGGCCCGGAAGCGGCTGATCTCTTCCGGGCCTCGGGTCGGCCGCGCGATACTTCTGGCCGGTCCACTCGTCCGTGCCGGTCACGATTCGGCGTGGCAGTGGACGGATCGGAATGGGTATATAGTGGGCCGCGGTCCGGCAGAAAATCACACGGGAGAGGATATTATGCGGCTGAACCGGAGCGACAGGATCAAACGGCGCCTCCTCGCAGCGGTGGCGCTTCTTTTCGGCGTTGCAGCGACCCCCATCGACTCGTTCGCGCAAGGCTGAATGCCCGTAAGATTCTTATCCCCCAGTTTGGGTGGATACAGCGGATTTGTGGGAGCGAAGCATTGGGAG
>JAIQFL010000383.1 GCA_020073365.1 Terriglobia bacterium
CGATTCTGAAGGGGCGGGAGTTCACGCGACCGGATACCGTAAGCGCGCCGGGAGTGATCGTCATCAACGAGACTATGGCACGCGCCTTTTGGCCCAAGGAAGACCCTGTCGGCAGAGCGATCCGACTCGGCGGGTCCGACGGACCGCGCCTCACCGTAGTGGGAGTGGTTGGAGATGTCCACTACCTGGGCCTGGACGAGCCCGTGCGCCGGCAATTCTTCCGGCCCTACACGCAAGCCGGCTGGCCCGTGATGACTACCGTTATCCGCACCATCAACGCGCCCACCACGTTCGCCCCTTCTGTCAAGAAAGCTCTGGCGAGTGTCTTGCCCGATCTGCCCGTGTCCGGCTTCCAGACCATGGAAGAGGTTGTCCAGGGCTCGACGGGCTCGCGGCGCTTTCCCATGCTCCTGCTCAGCGTTTTTTCGGTGCTGGCGCTCGTGCTGGCGGCGGTGGGCATCGTGGGCGTGGTGGCCCATTCGGTGGCGCAGCGTACGCATGAGATCGGTATTCGCATGGCGCTCGGCGCGGAGAGTATGGATGTGCTTCAACTGATGGTAAACAGCAGCATGGTCTGGGTGCTGATAGGGCTCGCGGCCGGTATTGCAGGCTCGGCCGGGCTCACACGGCTGCTCTCCGGACTGCTTTACGACGTGCGGCCGCTCGATCCCGTGGTACTCGGCGGAGTATCGTTGCTGTTGGCCGCCGTGGCGCTGCTCGCCAGCTACTTGCCGGCGCGTCGCGCAGCAAGAATCGACCCCATCGTGGCGTTGCGCTGCGAATGACCGGCGCCCGGCTGGTTCCGGAGCCGTGCCGTCTGTGCCCGGTAGGGCCACGCAGATCCTGCATTGATGCACCGTACAGCAGGACGCTCGCGGCCAGCAACACCGACCCGGAATGCCACCAGCCCGGCACCGGATCCCTGGCGGCGCACCGCCAGGGTATCCACAGGCCGATCGATCGTGAATGGCACCAGGATCGTGAACCCACAACCGCCGGAGCCAGCCGCGCGATTAAGCCTCTCGAGAAGGCTGGGGTCCACGTCTTCCGTCTGCTCACCAGCAATGAGCCGCGGCGGTCCGCATGGATGGCGGTGTCCTGGCGTGTTAGTGAGATAATTGAGCCATGCTCACCGCGTATATTCGGGCAGCCATGCGCCAGGCTCGTTACGAGATTGTCGAGGATGACGGGTCCTTCTATGGCGACATTCCTGCCATCGCGGGCGTATGGGCGAATGCCAGGACTCTGGAGGCTTGCCGGGAAGAGCTGGAAAGCGTATTGGAGGGATGGGTGCAGGTCAGCATTGCCGATTACTCCCCGATTCCGGACATAGACGGCAACCGCATCGAGATCCGCGAAGTCGCCTGAATGCCCGCGATTGGCCCAATCAAGCGGAAGGAGCTGATTGCTTGCCTCCGCGCCCTGGGCTTCGAGCCGCCCGTGTCCGGCGGGATCACCAATACATGAAAGGGCGCAGAAGAAAGCTTCGGATACCAAATCCTCACACGGAGGACATCGGCCGGGGGTTGCTGGTGCGCATCCTTCGGCAGGCTGGGATCGAGCGGGAGGACTGGGAAGCGCTGTGATCTTGTTCCCGCGTAGCACTGAGGCGTTGGCTGCGGCGAATTCGATCACGCTGCGAACGTATTGCTGATTCGAACGCCGAGAATTTCCTGCCCGTCGTTCAAGTCTTACACGGGTGAATTCCCTTCTCGCCGATTGCCGCGCGCACAGGCGAATCTGCGCTGGCGGGACGGGGGCGTCCCGCGCGGACCTGGGGCGGCCTTACCAGGGACACTTGGCAAGAATGCCCGTGTTATTGGAATGAGCCGGCTTTCTTAAAGTCGCCGGCCTTGACGATGGTCAGGGCCGATGGGTCGATATGGCGGCGGAAGGCGTCGGAGATCTGCTGGGTGGTCAGGGCCGCGACCTTGACCTCCAGAGCTTCGTCCCACTTCATGGTGCGGTCCCAAAACTCGCGCGCCCCTAGGGTGCCCATCAGCGACTGGTCCGTGGAACGGGACACCAGTCGTTCGTCCAGCCAGGACTTCTTGGCAGCGGCCACTTCATCCTCAGTGAAACCGTCCTTCACGGTGCGCGCCAGCTCGTCCTTGAAGCTCGCCTCGACCTTGGGAGCGTTCTGCGGGTTGCTGATGGCGTTGGCCGATAACGTGGCGTTGTCGTCCTTGGTGGGCGCGCCGAATCCGGAGCCGACGCCGTAACTCAGGCCCTCCTTGTCGCGGATGCGCTTGAAGAGCCGCGAAGCGCCCGAGCCACCCAGGATGTAGTTAGCAAGCACCATGGCGGGATAGTCGGGGTCTTCGTCGGTCATCTTGGTGTTGAGCCCGGCCAGGAAGAGGGCGTTGGTTTTGTCCGGCGTCTCGATCTTCTGGTTCATGGGCTCGATCTTGCGGTAGTTGTTCGTCAGGCGCTCGTAGTGGCTGGGGCTCTTCCAATCGCCAAACAGCTCGGTGGCCAACTTCTCGACCTGCGCCGGGTCGAATTGGCCCACGACCACGAGCTCTCCGTTGGAGGCGCCATAGAACTGCTGGTGGAACTTGCGGACGTCGTCGAGCGTGACCTTCTTCAGGTCTTCGATCTGCTCGTCGGGAGTGCCGACATAGCGCACGTCCATGCGCGGCCAGGGGTTCATGTGCCGGCCGAACTCGATGGAGGCGAGCACGTTCGGCTCGCTCTTCCCGTTTTCGATCCCGGTGATGTTCTGCGTGCGTACCTGGTCGAACTCACTCTCGGGGAAGGACGGCTCGCGCAGGATCTCGGCGGTCAGGCGCAGGGCGCCGGCGAGATTGGCCTCGATGGTCTGGATGCTGCCGTTGGCGTTGGTAGCGCCGCCGCCCACGCCGATGTTGGCCTTCAAGCGGTCCGACTCATCCTGGATCTGCTGGCGCGATTTGCTCTTAGTGCCGCGCATCAGCGTGTTTCCGGCCATCCCGGCGGTGGCCGCCTTGCCGGAGAGCGATTTCTCGTCGCCGAACCGCAGCGTCACCCTGGCAACCACCACTCCGCCGCGAGTTTTCTTGGGCAGCATCACAAGTTTCAACCCTCCCGGCAGCTTCTTCCGGATGACCCGGCCCTCAATATTGGACGGGGTCGGCGTGAAGCTCTCGCCCTGCGAGATCGTCTCGCTTCCCTTGTAGTCCTTCAGCACATTGGCGATGTCGGGGGCCGCGGGGATCTCGGACCGGTCGGGATTCTTGGTGGGGATAAACTCGCCCAAGGTGCGGTTGGAATCCTTGAAGTAAGCCTTGGCCACGCGCACGACGTCCTCGGGGTTCACCTTCTTGATCTGATCGCGAACGTAGAAGAGCAGCCGCCAGTCGCCGGACGCGGCGTACTCGGTGAGGGTGATGCCGATGCGTCCGGAGTCCGTCAGGCTGAGATCGATCTGTTTCAGCAGGCGGGTCTTGGCGTGCTCCACTTCCTCCTTGGAAGGCGGTTCGTTGACGAAGCCCTCGATGGTTTTCAGCAGGATCTGGCGCGCTTCATCCAACGACTGTTCCTGGCGCAGCAGGACGCCCGCCATGATGAATCCGGGATCGTGCAGGGGCGCGTTGCCCATGCCGATAAAGGAGGCTTTCTTGTTATCCACCAGCGCCTTGTACAATCGCCCGGAGGGGCTGTCGCCCAGGATGTCGGTGAGCACCTCGAGCGCGGCGTTATCGGGGTGCGCGGCGGCGGGAATATGATAGATGGCCATGATGACGGGGGTATCGCCTACGCGCCGGAGGGTGACCGCGCGTTCCCCATCCTGCGTCGGCTCCACGGTATAGGTCTGCTCCAGTTTTCGCTGCGGGCGAGGGATCTTGCCGAGTGTGTCGGTCGTCCAGGCCAGGGCTTTCGATTCGTCGAAGTTCCCGGCAATCGTGAGGATCGCATTGTCCGGCTGGTAGTACTTCTGATAGAACACGGCCAGCCGCTCGATCGGCACATGCTCCACGTCGGACCGGTTGCCGATGGTGGATTTGCCGTAGTTGTGGAAACTGTAGGCCGATTCCAGGACACGTTTCTGGAGAACCCCGATGGGGTTATTCTCGCCGGCTTCGAACTCGTTCCGCACCACCGTCATTTCGGTATCGAGGAGCTCCTTTTCCATGCGCATGTTGACCATGCGCTCGGCTTCCAGAGCCAGCGACCAGCGAAGGTTCTGATCGCTGGCGTTGACGGTTTCGAAGTAGTTGGTGCGGTCAAAGGAGGTAGTGCCGTTCCACTGGGCACCGTGGTCGGTGAGATCCTTCTTGACGTCTCTTCCGTCCCTGGTGCGCAAGAAGAGCATATGTTCGATCAGGTGGGCCATGCCGGTCTCGCCGTATCCTTCGTGGCGGGAACCGACCAGGTAGGTGATATTGGTGGTGATCTTGGGTTTGGATGGGTCGGGGAACAGCAGAACGTGCAGGCCGTTGGGAAGCGAGTACTCCGTGATACCCTCGACGGAGGTCACCCTCTGGACGCCTTGCGGTAAGGTTTGGGATAATGCCGCGAACGCCAGGGCGAGGACGGCTGAGACCAGCTTGATTCGTACGTTACGACGCATACGCCACCTTTTTGACAGCTCGGTTGAGATTATAGCAGTTCGGGTCGATTACTCCTAGACGAAGTCTCGCTCCATTTTGCACGGGACTATAATCAGATAAAGGAGTCCGACTTGCCGCTACGCCGATTGAAGAACGTCATCTTCCTCTCGATGACCTTCGCGCTGCTCACGCCGCTCGCGCAGGAGCCGATGAACAACGAGGGCATCATCAAGCTGGTGAAGTCCGGCCTCACCGAGGACTTGATTCTCAACGTGATCCAGCAGCAGCCCGGAGCGTACACCTTTAGCGCCAACGATCTCATCGCGCTCAAAGAGGCCAATGTCTCGGAGAAAATCATCAACGCCATGCTGGCCAAGGTGAAGGGCGACGTGCCGGCGGGCAGTCCCGCTGGTTCTGCCAAAACGGCGGCCACCCCGGGGGCCAACCCAGGCGCCAACCCCAGCCCACGCTCTTCGATCTCCACGCCGGGTCTCTATTACAAGAAGGGCAACGAGTATTTTGAGCTGTTGACCGAGGAAGTAGAGTGGAAGACCTCGGGCGCGATGAAGAACATCGTGAGCGCCGGCATCGTCAAGAAGAATCTCAACGGCACCGTCACCGGACCGAGCAGTCACAACTTCCTCACCAGTCCGATGGAGATCATCCTGTCTCCGGTAAGCGGCGTCACCGTGAATTCCTATATTCTGCTCCCTATGAAGCCTAACAAAGGCCTTCGGGAATTCAGCGTCGGGCCCTTGAATCAGAAGAGCGGCGTCGCACGGGGCGCGATTCCGTTCGGTGTGGAACGCGTCGGCGAGAACCAGTTCCGTATGGTCCTGCAGACACCCCTGGCGCCGGGCGAGTACGGCATCCTCGCGGCGCTGCCCTCGGATTCCTCCACGGCGACCAGCAAGATGCACACGTTCCGCATCCTCTAGCGCCAGTTTCCTCCGCTACGGCCTCCGAGGGGGCGGTTGGGCGGCAATCATCGGATTCGATATGCCCGAGGGGGTTGCACGCCGTCATCGGCGCTACACTATCGGCAGGCATGAAACGTTCCGGATTTGCCGACCTGCCTCTTCATGGTGGCCATGTGCCGGCGTGGCTCGCCGGGCGGATGACCCGGCTGGGCAACGCAATCACCGAGAGCATTCTGCAGCATTACGGCGCTGCGGAATTCCTGTCGCGCCTCAGCGACCCGTTCTGGTTCCAGGCGCTGGGCTGCGTCATGGGCATGGACTGGCACTCGTCCGGCATCACTACGTCCGTTCTCGGCGCCCTGAAACGCGGCCTGAATCCCCGCTCCAATGAACTGGGCATTTACATCTGCGGTGGCCGCGGCCGGCATTCGCGCCGCACTCCCGATGAGCTGCGAGCGCTGTCCGAGCGGTACGGCCTGGATGGGGAAGCGCTGGTCCAAACCAGCCGCCTCACGGCCAGAATCGATAACAACGCCATCGGCGACGGCTTCCAGATCTATCTGCATACCTTCATCGTGAGCCAGGCGGGTGATTGGGCCGTCGTCCAACAAGGCATGAACCAGCCTACCGGAACGGCGCGCCGCTATCACTGGCACTCGGGGTCCGTCCGCGACTTCACTTCCGAACCCCACACCGGCATCGTCGGCGAGCACCAGGGCGCCATCCTGAACCTGGTCGATAGCCATGCGAAACCGGCGCAAGAGGCGCTGCTCTCGATTGTTCGCGAGCCGCCGGACATCACCCTCGGCGAGTTTCGCAAACTGATCGCCCCCAGGCATCACGACGTACGCGCAGAAGATGTGGACCTGAAGCGGCTCGGAGCCGTGCTGGCCGTGGCCTATGAACGCGAGTTCCACGACTTCGCGTCTCTCCTCCTCCTCGAGAACCTGGGCCCGCGCACCCTGCAGTCGCTGGCGCTCATCGCCGAAGTGGTGCACGGCGCTCCCAGCCGATTCTCCGATCCCGCGCGATTCTCCTTCGCGCTGGGCGGGAAGGATCGGCACCCCTTTCCCGTCCCGCTGAAGACCTATGACGAGTCCATCTCGGTGCTCCGGCAGTCGCTCGATCGCGCCAAGGTCGGCGACCCGGAGAAACTCGACGGATTCGCCAGGCTGGACAGGTTTGTGCGGGCGGTGGAGCAACAGTGCGCACCCCATGCGAATTTCGCGGAAGTGGTCGCACATGAGCATCGAATCTCGCCGGCTCTGGACGGCAGAAGCGTGTTTGACGATCGAAGGAAACGCCGCCCCGAACGTCCCGAGCCCAGGCAGATGTCGCTGTTCGGCCGGTGACACGGGCATCCCTGCCTGTGTTCTTTCCATAATCGGACTCGCCTACCTCGCCTGTCCCCACCCTTGCAGCCGCACCCCATTCCGCAGTATTGTCAGGACGTGACCATCTCCCGACGCACCGTCCTTACCGCACTCTCCGCCGCCGCGGCCTCCCAGGCGCAGCGCACCGGTCCCCCGAACTGGAAGCCCAAACTCGGTGTCTTATGCGACTTTTCCGACGCGAACCTGGAGTTCGTCAAGGCCGAAGGCTTCACCAGTATGCAACTCCGGCTCAATCCGGCCCGCCTGGACGACGCCGCCATCGCCGCTATCAAGGACAAGATCCAGCGCGCCGGCATCTACGTGTCCTCCCTGGCCGTGGACGGCAATCACATCGATCCCGACCCCGCCAGGCGCGAGCAGCAGAATGCCAACACCGTTAAGTCCATCGAACTGTGCGGCAAGTTGGGGATTCCCAACATCGGCGGGCAGTCCGGCACCATCAAAGGCCAGCGCCTGCAGCAGCAGGTGGACGAGATTGTCCGCGTGTACAACGAGAAATACTTCGCGGCCTGCGAGAAGAACAACGTCCGCATCCTGTGGGAGCCCTATGCCGGCGGGCCCAATATCGCCACCGGACCTCTGGGCTGGGAGGCGCTCTTCAAAGCGTTCAACAACAGCCCGCACGTGGGCCTGCAATTCGACCCGTCTCACCTGGTATGGCAGTTTATGGACCCCGTCGCGGCGGCCCGCGAATTCGTCGACAAGATTTACGACGTCCACCTGAAGGACACCGAAATCCTCTGGCACGTCTTGCGGCGCAGCGGTATCCAACCGATCGACAACGTGCGCTGGTGGCGTTTCCGGATTCCCGGCTACGGGTCGGTGGATTGGAAGGGCTTCTTCTCGGTGTTATCGGAGGCCGGCTACAGCGGCGCCATGAACATTGAGAACGAAGACAATTTTTACTACCCGGCTACCAACCAGGGGAACTTCACCGAGCAATACAAGCGAGGTTTCCACCTGGCGCATGAGTTCCTGAAAACGCTGGTGCCGCCGCTCACGGCATAGCAAGACGGGCGCGAGTAAGCCTCATTTCACCTTCGTTTAGTCGGCGCGCAACGACTTCGTCACATCGGCTTGAGCGGCTCTCCATGCCGGAACCGCGCTGGCCGCGGCGGCAATCCCAAGCAGAAGACCAGTGACTGCGGCGAACGTCAGTGGGTCGCCGGCGGCCACTCCATAGAGAAGGCTGGAGAGGAAGCGCGTGAGCAGAATCGCGGCGATCACACCAGCCCCCACTCCCACTTCTGCAACCCTCAAACCCTGTAGTAAGATCAGCGCCACGATGTTCGCCTGGGTGGCCCCGAGCGCCATGCGAACTCCCATCTCATAGCCTCTCTGAGATACGGAATAGGAGACCAGTCCATAGATACCGACCGCCGCCAGAATGATGGCCGCCGCAGCGAAGCTCATGAACAAGGCCATGGTGGAGCGCCGGTCCGCCATTGATTTGATGCGGAAACCACGCCTTCCATGGTTTCGAGCTCGCCGACCGGAACGTTGGGACCCTGGTCCGTCGCCAGCCTTCGAATCTCGTTCCCGATCCGCACGGGATCCGCGGAGCTCTTCACTAGCAGAGTCATCGCCGCGGGCAGTTGCCCCTCGGCTTGTACCGACTGAGCGTACGGCATGTAAACGACGCCGCTGATGAAGTCCGGCGTGTTGCCCGTCAGATCGAATTGGCGGACGTCGCCGACCACGCCTACCACCGTTCTCCACTCCCTTTCGGAAGCCGTTTTTATATGCTTTCCAACCGCCTTGTCCCCCGGCCAGTAACGTCTTGCGGTAGAAGCATCCACCATCAGCACTCCGGCAGAGTTTGCTCCATCTGCTTCCCTCAACACCCGGCCGGCCAGCAGCGGAATGCGCGTGATCGAAAAGTAGTCCGGCGTAATCGCACTCGCCAAGAACATGGGCGCTGGAAAATCGGCGGATTTTGGATGTCCTTCCACATCGACCGGAATGACCGATCCTCCAAACTTGCCATCCAGCGGGATGGTATTCGCCACCGCCGCTTCCGACACGCCGGGAATGGCGTGCGCCCGGCCTAGCAGTTCGCGATAGTGAGCAATGCACGCCGCCCGCTCTTTACACATGGATTGGTCGGGGGTGATTCGGATGGTCAGAATATGCTCCGTCCGAAAACCGCGGTTCACCTGGGACAGAACAAACAACGTCTTGATCAAAAGGCCCGCGGCAACCACCAGCACCACCGTCAGCGCGAGTTCCGCGGCAATGAACCAGCTCCGAAGCCGTGTCCATTTATGCGCAGTGGAGCGCTGACTGCCGGTTTTGATGGAATCCGTGAGATTGATTTGTGCGGCGCTCCACGCGGGGGCAATTCCAAACGCCAGCCCCGTCAATATCGCTAAGCCAGCGACAAAACCCAGCACAGGAAGATCGATGCTTACCTCGGCAATGCCCGGTATGTCCCGCGGCAGCACCGATCTAAAGACTGAGAGAGCGGCTGTGCCGAGTAGAGCGCCCAGCCCGCCACCAATTGTGGACAACAGAACGCTCTCGGTCAGCAATTGACCGAGGAGCCTCGCACGTCCGGCCCCCAGCGCCGCGCGCAAGGCCATTTCCTTGCGTCGACCCGTGGCCCGGGAGAGAAGCAGACTCGCGACGTTCGCGCAGGCGATCAGCAGCAGGATGCCAACCGACGACAGTAAGACCAGTAACTTGTGGCGAACGTCGCCGACCACATCTTCCTGGAGCGGGATGGCCGTGGCCCCCGCATTCCAGTCGCGCTTCATCGGAAAAGGGAAATGTCTGCGGACTTCCGAGACCAAGGCAGGAATCTCGCTTTTCGCCTGAGCCAACGTAGTCCCGGGACGCAGCCTCCCGATCAGGGGCGTGAACTCGCCGCCCCAATAGTTCTCCATGATCGAAGGATCGAGGCGCCTGGGAATCCAGAATTGGATGCGCGCCGACGGATAACTGAAACCGGGGGGCATCACGCCGACCACCCTCCGGTCCCTGCCGTTGAGAGTAATCATGCGGCCGAGAATCTGGGGATCGCCGGCAAATTTGGAAGTCCACAGCGAATGGCTCAGAATGATTACCGCGTCGCGCCCCGGTCGATCCTCTCCTGGCTCAAAATCCCTTCCCCGCGTTACAGACGTCCCGAGCACGGAGAACAAACTCGTCGACACCGGTGATCCGAACAGGCGTGCTGCTTCACCCTGTCCGGTGAGGTTGAACTCGAAACCCGGACTTGCCGAGGCGATGTTCATAGTCCGGCTCTGCTCACGGAAGATTTCAAATCCCGCCGCGGGGTAGACTTCCGTGATGCGAATCAGACGATCGGATTCGGGATAGGGTATGTGAGCGCCGGTCAGAGAGTGCACCAAGTTGGCCGGTTTGGCGATGCGCCACGCACGTCTTTGAGCAGGCGCAGGCACACGTCGGCGCCGGCGCGCGTGAGCGCGGCGAGGTGCGATCAGGTCAAGGCATCCTTTTCAGAACATCGGGCTACCCTCCGCGCCGTCGACAGGATCGTGAGCCGTGGATGACCACGCGTGCTTGGTATCCCT
>JAIQFL010000384.1 GCA_020073365.1 Terriglobia bacterium
GATGCGCACCTTTGGTGCGGATGATGGAAAACCACCCCGCACGCCTGCGGCGTGGATGATATCGCCTGCTCCTCTACTCCCACCAAAGGAACACGCCTTCGGCGTGGATGACGACCCTCTGTCCCGCATTCCCGTTCCCAGTCCCGTTCTCGGCGCGGGTCAGTTCAGTCAAGCGCTATTGGGTCACTCTTGCCAAGCACCGAAGGGAATGACCATAACCGCCAGGCCGACAGGGCTTGGAGTGATGTTGAATTGTTTGTTCGTGACGGACGTTGCTGGCGAAGACATCACGAACGCGTGGAAGAGGTTTGCTGGAATTCTGACGAGATCCATCGCATCTTCAGGGAAACAGGCTTTGACCAACTCCGTGCCTGGGATGGTACTCCCTTCTTCAAGGCCATCGCTGATCTGCGGCGGACAGATCGCAAGACTCCACTAATCGCTCCCGGTTGCCGCACGTTCTACCTTGCACGTAAGAGCCGATGCTGAATGCTGCCTGCACTCTCGCGAGAGCGTTCGCTGGCCCTGGGCGTTGCGAGCCGGCTGCGTCATATTCCTATTTACTACTGCAGATCCGCATGAGGAGATAACGATGCGCTGCCGGTGGGCGAGCATGTTTTTCGGTCTGGCTTCTGTCCTCTCGGGCCAGATCCAACAATCCATCAACCAGAACGTCTACCGCCGCGGCACCGCGGCAGTCGACGGTATTCCGGCTGAATTGAGAATCAAGGCGATCGCAGCCGGCACAGGACGGAGCCTCGCTCTGGCTTCGGATGGAACAGTCTGGGAATGGGGAGTAGGGTGCTGGCGCTATTCCTGTCCAACCTTCTTCCCGTTGCCATCGGCGCTACAGTTGAGCCGGCCGGCGACGAGGCGCGTGAGCGGGCTCAGCGGGGTGGTGGCGGTGGCGAGCGGCTACGACGAATATCTGGCGGTGAAGGAAGATGGGACAGTCTGGACGTGGGGCGGACACGGATCTTGCGGGACCACCACGGAGTGGGCGACGCCGGTCCAGGTCAGCGGGCTCGACGGTGTGGTGGCGGTCACCGCGGGTTACCAGGTTGGTCTGGCGTTGAAGGGCGATGGGACAGTCTGGGCTTGGGGATGGGTCTACCACAGTGGTGGAACAGAGCCACCCGCCGCCTGGCGGACAACGCCGGTCCAGGTCAGCGGGATCGCTGGAGTAGGGGCGATCACGATGGGCGCGGGCTACAACGTGGGTTTGAAAGGCGATGGGACGGTCTGGATCTGGCCGGCTTTCGGCCAGTCGACGCCGATACAGGTGGGCGGCCTCGGCGGGGTGACGGCGATCGCGTCGGGCGGCGCCCAAAGTCTGGCGTTGAAGGGCGATGGAACGGTCTGGACGTGGTCGAGCTATTTCAACTGGCTGTCTCTTAATGAAACGACCCCCCCCGACGCAGTCCACGGTCTCGTACTCCATGCCGATGCGGATGAGCGGGATGTCCGGGGTGGTGGCGATCGCGGCGAGCGGCTACGGCTACGGTCGGGACTACGGCTTGGCGGTGAAGGGTGATTGGACGGCTTGGGCGTGGGGGGATAACCACTCCGGCCAGTTGGGCGACGGAACAACTACGGATCAATCGGCGCCGGTCCAGGTGAGCGGGCTGACTGGGGTGGTGGCGGTCGCCGCAGGCGAAGGTCACAGCCTGGCTTTGAAGGGCGACGGGACGATCTGGGCATGGGGGTCGAACCAGAACGGTCAGTTGGGTGATGGAACTCCGCAGCCGCCAATGTTCGCCCCAGTAAGCGGGCTCACCGGTGTAGTGGCGGTGGCTGCGGGTCAGTACTACAGTCTGGCATCGAAAGGCGACGGAACCGTCTGGTACTGGGGACAAAAGATCGACGACAGCGGACGGCCGGGATACTCGGCCCAGCCAACGCCGGTGCAGGTGAATGGGCTTCCCGGGGCGAAGGCAATCGCTGCGGGTCTGGGAAAGAACCTCGCTCTGGCTTCGGACGGAACGGTCTGGGAATGGGGAGCAAAGCAGTGGCCGCTGTGGCAGGCGAGCCCGCCGACACCCAGCCTGGTAATCGGGCTTGCCGGCGTCGTGGCGATCGCAGCGGGCGGTGGGCACAATCTGGCGCTGAAGGGCGATGGGACGGTCTGGGCTTGGGGTGACAACGACTATGGCCAGTTGGGCGATGGAACCACCACGCAACGGGCGACACCCGTCCATGTCAGCGGGCTCGGCGGAGTGGTGGCGCTGGCTGCGGGCGGCGTTCACAGTCTGGCGTTGAAGGGCGACGGCACGGTCTGGGCTTGGGGAGACAACGACAACAAGAACGAACCCTGCACATGGGGGTATGGGACAGCCACGCCCCAGTTAACCCCGGTCCACGTGATCGGACTGAGCGGGGTGATGGTGGTTTCCGCATCGCGGTGGGTCGGCATCGATGCCGGCGCCTATTGCGATCACAATCTGGCGGTAAGAGGTGATGGAACGGTGTGGGCGTGGGGCGCCAATTTCAGCGGCCAGTTGGGCGACGGAACTACCGCGGGCGGAGCGCCTGGTGGAGTGAAAGGACGAGTCCAAGCGAGCGGTCTCGAAGGGGCCGTGAGGGTCGCTGCGGGTGGCGGCGGGCAGAGCCTGGGGCTGAAAGGCAATGGGACGGTCTGGACGTGGGGAAACAATTCTTTCGGCCAGTTGGGTGATGGAACAACCACTGACCGATTTACGCCGGGCAAAGTGGGTGGTCTCGCCGGCGCGGTGGCGGTCGCTGGGGGCTCCGCCCACAATCTGGCGCTGATGCAAGATGGGACGGTCTGGGCGTGGGGAGACAACTCGTTGGGCCAATTAGGCTATGAGACAGCCATGAACCGGACGACGCCGGTCCAGGTGGTCCCGCCGGGTTCGCCGGACCTGGCTTTGGCGATGAGCCACGACGGCGACTTCACAGTTGGCAGCCAGGGCGCCTCGAACGGGCCGTTGCGAGAGCTTCCGCCAAGTGCTTCCGGCCGGCTCAAGTCGGGTTCTACGCAGCGCTGGGTCTCTTCGGAGCCCTGCGCTATGTCGAAGGACCTGAACGAAACGTTCCCACAGGCTGTTTCTTCTTCCTTCGCGAAGACGTTATGAAGATCAAGGAGGCCTTCGAAGAGCATTCTGTGCCGGTGCAGGATTACTCGAAACCGGGCGAGTTCATAGCGCTGCGCCACGCGATGAAGAATTACCTTGGCCATGGCGCCGACCTTGCCGCTGTCATACAGGCCGTTGTCAATGGCAGTCTGGCGCCGGCCGGCCGCACAGAACGGTTTCGAGGGATCACTGGTTATCTGTTCCGGTCTGAAGATCTGCGCAAATACCGCCCGACGCCCGGCGTTACCGCGACACCGGAAGGCTTCCTCAGCTTCAAGGAAGCGGCAGCCTCGTTGGGGGTCAGAACCAATGTCATTCGAGGGCTGACAGATCAAGGCCGGCTAACGGCTTCCAACAGCTTTCGAAACGGTTTTGCGAGGCTCGTGCCTGCCAAAGAGGTCCAGCAATTCGCGGAACAATACGTCGCAACATCGATCCTGGCCAAGCGATTTCAGCTCAACAGTGGTTCTCTGGCGCGCTATCTCAGGGAGTCCGGCACGCCGTTGCTTGCGATCCCAAGACCTGATGCCAGAAAGGGTCACGCCTTTTTCCTCCGGAAGGATGTTGCAGCTCAGATACAGCTTCCGACCTGCGGGATGCTGCGGGAGGCAGGCCAACGTCGCATTGTAGCTGCGCGGAAGAAGCAGTGGGCGGAGTACAGGCAAGCCAGAGAAGCCGCCTTGGGTAAACCCATGCGACGAGTCCGAGCGAGTTGTCGGCGGTCCGACAATCGCTCGAACGGACAACCTTCGCTTCCATCACCGGAAATTCTCGACCATGTACAGGTCGCCGTTACGGGCCTCGTCGGCTGCAAATAAGAGCCAGTGACCGTCCGGGGAGATAGTCAAGCCCTCTCCGATTCTTTTCTCAATCCGACGGACGGATTCTGATTTCCCGGTTGCGAACCTGTACAACCACAACTCGAACCAGTGTTCCGGGTCGGGCGCCGTGACATAGTAGATGCCGTCCCGGCCTACTGCGTAGTTCTGGGATCGGCAGAACATCATTTCGAAACTGCCAACACGCTTCTCTTGGCCTCCCATCACAGGGATCTTCCATATCTCCGATGAGAACCGGGATCGCGCGAAGTAGAGGGTGCTACCGTCCGCCGACTCGAGGGCGTTGAAACCCTCGCCCATCGTGAGTTTCACTGCTGCGGCGTCAGTTAGGTCCGCTGGTGTCTTCCAGACCTGATAAGGGCCGGACCGATTCGATGTGAAGTAGATCCACTTCCCGTCCCGTGACCAACTCGGAAGCGTGTCCCTCGCGGGATTGCGAGTCACCCGCCGCGCGGCGCCGCCTCGCGCCGAAACGACGCAGATGTCGTCGTTCCCTTCGTTCTGGCATTCGTACGCGATGTAGTTGCCATCCGGCGACCAGCGAGCGGGTCCCGGCCACGGGCCCACCGTTTGGGCGATGTCGATTGGATTCCCGGCATCTGAGCCGGAGATCCAGACCCGCAGCCCGGCCTGCCGCCCAGAAATGAACGCAATTCTGTTCCCATCCGGGGATATTTCGGGATCAAGGTTCGCTGCACTCGACGACAGGATTTGTTCGAGGCGCTCGACGCCCTGCAGATCAAGCCGCCAGAGAGCGGGATGGCTCGGGCGGTCAGAGTACGCCAGCCGGTCCCCGTGTCCGGAGGTTGCCCAGCCAACACCTACCGGACCGAGCGATTCAACTCGCGATGCTGGGCGGGATCCGTCCTGCGGAACGCGCCACAACGCTCTCTCGCCATCACGGCTGGTAATGTAGAGAACTTCGCGGCCGCCGGTTGTCCACATTGGGTTTTCGGCGCCGGAAGGCGCTCTAGTGAGCTGCCTCGGCTCCCCCTCGGGCCGGTAATTCGGGCCGAGCGCCAGAACATACACGTTCAGGATTCGCCCGCCCGACGAGCGTAAGAACGCGAGTTTCGGTCCGTCCGGGGTGATTGCCGGGCAGCAATCGCCCGCCCTCTCCGGGGGAGTTGTGAGGGGCCGAATTTCCAGGGTTTCAGGGGAAACCAGCGCGAGACGTCCAGGAACCGTCGTATCCGGCTTGTACGGTGTCAGAATCCACTTGCCATCCGGGGTCCAGGCAAGCCCGGGATAATTGCCCGAAGGTTGAGGAGGAATGCTGAACTCAAGGATCTTACGTTCCGCCCCGCCGAGTGCAGGTACGGTCATGACTTCGACCGTGCGTGTTCCTCGCGCCCACCGCCAAAAGGCGATCGTGCGGCCGTCCGGAGACCAGGCCGGCCACCCGTCCAGGCCCGGATGACTAGTCAAGCGCAAGGGTGCGCCGTCATCCAGGAACTTCACGTACACGTCGAAGTTGTCCTGGTTTTCGCCGTTCCAGGAAAATGCTATCTGCTTCCCGTCCGGGGAGAAGGCCGGCTGCCGTGCCAGCCCCGGATAGCTGGTCAACCGCACTACGCGGAGCGGAGGGGCGGTGGCTTTCGGGCGGGCGAATCGCCAAACCGTCGCGCCGACTGCCACCAGCGTGAAGACCGCGACCGGCACCCAAAACGCCCACAATCTCTTCCGCCGGAGGGCGACGCCTGCTTCCGCAGATATCGTTGCTTTTTCCAACACCGGTGACGGCGTCTGACGTAGCCAGGCGTCCAGGTCCAATCTGTAGGCGTATACGGGGCCACCCTTTAGCCGACCCGACGGTCGCCGATGAACGGGCAGGCCACAGGCTTCCTCCCAGCGCTGCACGGTTCGAATATCCCGATTCAGGTACTGAGCGATCTCCTTCCACGAATCGAGCCGACCGCTGGCGAAAGGAATCGCCTTCGCGGCGTGCGGGGTGTGCGGAGACTCGGAACCGGGGGTGCTCATGGCGAATTCACAGCTACCAGATACGCTTCTCTGATTGTAGGCTTGGCACCGGGTGGTTTCAATCCCGCCAAACCGCGAACGGCAGGGGGCGGCAAGAGACGACATTCGGGCCCATGCCGCGCCTTGCCGCTTGGCTTACTCCGGCTGCGCGGATATTGTTTGCGAGGAGGTATTACTCTTATGCGAACGCCAGTGTTGACAGCAGCCATGCTGCTCTCGAACCTGGGCCTTCTGGTTGCCCTGGCGGACGAGAGGAAGCAGGACGATCTGTCGTCTGGCTGCACAATGGCCAATGTTGCTGGAACCTACGGATACGTTGGTTTCGGAACCGTACGCCTGGGAAACCCGCTTCGTCTTCCGGCGGGGGCGTACTCGTCTGTCGGAACACTCACCTTCGACGGCAGGGGCAACCTTCTCATCAGCGACACGGGGCGCATCGACGACTTCTTCCTGACCCCCAACCTCGCCTATCCCAGCACCTACACCGTGGACCAGCAGTGCGTCGGAACGTTCACCGTAACCGCCTTTTCCGTGCTCGGGATTCCGGGCCCGCACTATAAGATCGTCTTTGTCGATAACCGCAGCAGAGCATTGGCGATCAGCCTGCTTCCCGGCGTCAGTGTGAACTACGTGAATACGAGCAAGGTCGCGAACAGAAACGAGCGGGATTAACCGCCGGGCATAATGCGGAGGATATCGACCTTTCGAAAGGTGAGTCGCGATCCGTTGCAGACCCGGATACGGACCCTTCAATACGAACCCGGACGAGAGCGGGCGAGACCACCTTTGGCCGGGGTGGCTAGCTCACTTTCAGTGACTCGCGGCTGACTTCAAAAGAGAAAAGCAGAACCGAGTCCGCAATCCCAACCAGGAGGAGCTATGAGCCCACAGTGGTTTACGCCGTTTATTGCGCTGTGCGTTGGAGCGAGCGTCCTACCCGCACAGCCCGCCTTCTTGCGCAAAGACGTTCCCTTCTCCGTCGACAATTTCTTCGGCCAGGCTTTCGCCGGAGATTTCAACGGCGACCGCCGGCCGGACTTGGCGGTCTGTTCGGGGTACCGCCGACTCACCATCCAGTTCAATTCCGGCGGCGGGAATTTCGCTCGCCCGGTTGTGGCAGAGGTGGACCAACAAATTTGCGGACGGGATTTCCCCATAGTCGTCGATGTGAATGGCGATGGCCGAGACGACCTGTTGACGAGGGGAGGAATCCTGCTCAGCCGCGGCGACGGTACTTTTGTGCCTGGGAGCCAGTTTTCCGGCGACATTGTGGCGGCCGCCGGAGACTTCAACGGCGACGGGAAAGCCGACCTCATCGTCGCCCAAGCGTCCGGAGGCAGCGCCGTCTGGCTGGGCAATGGCGACGGGGCGTTCCGGCGGACAGCGGACTTTACCCCACTGGGCGCCGCCCGCGTCCTGGCGGCGGACTTCAACCACGACGGCCGAAGCGACGTGCTATTGGACTTAGGCGGCGAGGTAGCGGTCTTCCTCGGGAAGGGCGAAGGCACGTTCGGTCCCGAGGTCCGCACGCGTCTCCGGAGCATGCTCCGCACCATGCCCGTGGCCGACGTTAATGGCGATGGAGTGCCAGACTTGGTAGTGGAGGGCGGCATCGCCATGGGCAAGGGCGACGGAAGCTTCCAACCGCTGGTTCCGTATCCCGGATTGGGAACAGACATCTACTGTCTGGCTGCCGCGGATTTCACCGGTGATGGCAAGGCGGACTTGGTTGTCAGCCCGGGCAAGACCAACTCGGTCTTATTTCTCCCCGGTAAGGGCGACGGGACCTTCCTGGCTCCCATTGAACAATCAGTTGGATGGGGAGTCTACGATCCGGCCATCGCCGCCGATCTGGACGGAGACGGCCGGCTTGACTTGGTAACTTCCAACTATTCGTCCAACACCCTGACGATCCTGTTCAACAGAGCCCACACAGAACCAGGGCTACGCCGAGCCGTTTCAGCCGCCAGTGACAGCGCGATTGTCGCGCCCGAGTCCCTGGCCACCATGTACGTCCCCACCGGCGCTTCCACCACCGCCGCATCTCCGCCTTGGCCGACCAAGTTGGGCGGCATTAGTCTGGAGGTCCGAGACAGCGCTGGAGCGGCCCGCCTGGCCCCGCTCCTGTTCGTTTCCCCCACCCAAATCAACTTCCAGGTACCCGCCGACACCGCGCTTGGAGAAGCAACCCTCGCCGTCGTCAGCGAAGGCGTCAGGACGCTGGCCGGTGGCACGCAAGTGGAAGCTGTGACACCGGGCATCTTCGTGCTGTCCCACGCCGAATCTGTGCCAGCCGCGACGGCTGTGCTGGTACAACCTGACGGCACACAGGTTCCCATACCTGTTTTCGACTGCGCACGCTCGGCTGAGGCGCTCTCCTGCAAGCTTTCTTCAATGCCGCTATCTTCAGCAGGGAATGGCCGCATTTATGTAACGTTCTATGGCACTGGTTTTCGCGGTGTGAATGCCGCCAACGTGACATGTTCGATCGGCGGCATACCCGTTCCGGTGACATACGCCGGTCCGCAGGGCATACCGGGTCTGGACCAGATCAACATCCGGCTGCTGCCTTTCGAGCAACTCGAAAACCTTGTCTACAACGTGGTCATTGCGATCGATGGAGTGATGGCAAACCAGCCATTTATCGATTTTCACTAGGTGCGCGTTCTCGCCGCGGAGGTGAACGAATCATGCGGAGAGCAGGTTTCCTTACACGGGCCGTGGTGTTTTTGAGCTTCTGCTGCGGCACGCAAGCCGCCTTGCGGGTCACGGCAATCGCCGCGGGCGGGCATCACAGTCTCGCCCTTACTTCGGACGGGACCGTGTGGGCCTGGGGGTATCAAGACGGCGCCAGCACAAGAGCCGTGTCCGCCGCGCCCTCGTTGGTGGGCGGGCTTTCCGAAATCGTAGCGATCAGCGGAGGCGGCACCCACAGCCTGGCGGTCAGGGGTGATGGCACCGTCTGGGCCTGGGGCTTTGCCGGCTCCTGGTGTGGCGGCGGGTTAGGCGACGGGACGACCGGCATCAGTTCGACGCCGATCCAGGCCAGCGGCCTCAGCCCAGTGGTGGCGGTCGCGGGAGGATGGATGTTCAGTCTGGCACTTAGCCGCGACGGAACGGTCTGGGCGTGGGGCTGCGCCCCCTTTGGGCAGTTGGGCGATTTAACGCGCATCCCCCGCGCAACCCCGACCCAGGTCGCCAGCCTCACCAGCGTGGTGGCCGTCGCCGCGGGTTACGGACACGCTCTGGCCGTGAAGGACGACGGGACGGTGTGGGCGTGGGGACACAATGGCTCGGGCCAGTTAGGCGACGGGACCGTTGCCGCAAACCGGGTGGATCCCGGCCGGCCGATTCCGCGCCCGGTGAGCGGGATCACTGGCATAGTGGCGGTCGCCGGCGGATTCGCCCACAGCTTGGCGTTGAAGCGTGACGGGACAGTATGGGCTTGGGGGAGCAACGACTCCGGGCAGTTGGGGGACGGAACGACCATCAGCCGCTTAACCCCGATTCAAGTGTTGGGCCACGGAAAACATCGTCACCTGCACGAATCCCGCTTCCTTCATCCCGGGAGCTTCGAGCACTCTTACACTTGCCGTGCGCGTTGAACCGCAAGCCTGGCCCGGCGTAACGAACCTGGCCGTCGTGTCAAATGAGAGCGACAAGAATATCGCGAACAATACCTCCGGCGACCCGACGGTGGTGAGGCAACCATGAACCGACGATCATTTGCCAGCATTTGCGTTCTCTGGCTCATGCTGCTCACGCGCCTCCTGGCAGCGGGTGCCGTCCCCAATCCGAAGGTGATCGGGCCTATCCCGCCGAAAGCGCCGCCGGGAGACCTATCTCACGAGTACCCGTTCCTTTCGATAACGGAGGATCTCAAGAGCCAGGGCTACGTGGAGGAGGAATTCTTCCTGGAAGGCGCCGCCAATCGCTACAATACGCCGCCGCTGGCTACCGCGACGGTCATCGATGGCGGCCACCCGTATCGCACGCGGATGGTGGTTCGCAGACCGGTCTCGACGGCCCAATTCAACGGGACGGTGCTGCTCAAGTGGCAGAACGTCACGGGCGGCTATGACCTCGATGCGATGTCCACGGCGACGCAAGAGCATTTGATCCGCCACGGCTACGCCTGGATCGGAGTTTCCGCGCAGCGGGCAGGTGTTCACGATCCGACCTCCGGGCTCAAGGCCTGGAGCCCCAGCCGCTATAGGACATTGGATTTGACGCATGATGGAACGATCCAAGATGACGCGCTCTGCTACGACGTTTTCTCTCAGAACGTGTCAAAAAAGCCCTAAAACAAGATTCTGAACTTTTGTTTCGGGATGCGGTATGAAAAAGGAGTGGTAAAACGAGCTTCTTATCCCACCGATGTGACCGATGAGCAATGGAGTCGGCTGGAGCCATTGATCCCCGTGCCCAAGCCGGGCGGGAGACCTCCCCAGTATGCGCG
>JAIQFL010000385.1 GCA_020073365.1 Terriglobia bacterium
AAAGCACTGAATTGGCTGCCGGCCCGCCTCAACACTGTTTGCAGCACCAACCCCGTCCTACTCGAACGGTCACGCTTTTGGACAGGAGGCGGCTAACATACAGGGATAGACCTCAACCTCAAAATCCTCCTTCCCGCGAAGCAAAGCCCCCGTTCTCAACACGGGCCGCTATTTTTGTGGCTGTTTTGGACAGCAGTGAGAAAAAATAGAACCGAGATTCAAAAGGAGAGAGAAAAACCGGAGACAAAGGAGTCTTGCCGTCTGCTGAGAACTGGAGTGCATTTACACCGATCTGCTCGGGCTCTCCGGAGGCGGCTACCGTCAGGCGGAGGTGTTCCGTTCCCGTGCGGGCCTCCCACACATACAGATATCCGTCGCTGGAACCTGCGGCGATCCACTTGCCGTCGGGGCTAAAGGCTAACGCCTCCGCCAGCACCAGTCCCCTGGCGTCGAGCCGATTCTGTTCGGTCAGATCGGCCGATCGCGCCAGCACGAGTTTTGTGTTTGCCGTAGCGATCACAGCCATCGTTCCAGTTGGATCGAAAGCGATTGCAGTTGCGGCGCCCTCGAATTTCTTGACGATCCGCGCCGACGGCTGGGTCATATCCAGGATCAGCACTGACCCATCCGCACCACCTGCTCCCAAGCGCCGGCTGGCGGGGTCGAATGCCAGCGCCTCCGCCGCGGCGCCCAGCTTTTCTGTGATCGTCAGCTCACCCGATTGGGCATCATGGACCGCCAGGACTCCGTCCTCTCCAGCCTCTGCAAGCCAATGCCCGTCAGGGCTGATCGCCATGGAAACAATCTTTGTTTTGCGACGCACGATTACCTTGTTGCGCGGCAGCACGCGTAACGCGTGGCGGAGCGCCTGGTCCGTTTCGAGCGACGTGAGATGCCTGGAGGCTTCCACTGCCAAAAGTGTAGCCAAAGAAGGATCGCCGCCAGCCAGCAGGCGCTCGGATTGCGCGGCGAGTTGCCGCCCTACGGCATCGCGTCGGTTGCGTTCGGCGATCCTTGCCTGCCAGGTAGTCGTAATGACTCCGGCAATCAAGCTGAGCGCTACCACGCCTGCTACGCCTGCGCCGATATGGTTGCGCCGGAGGAATTTCGCCGCGCGATAACTCCACGTGTCTGCACACGCTGCGACAGGGAGCTGATTCAGATGTTTCTCGATGTCATCGGCAAACTTATCGACGGAGGGGTAACGGCGATGCGGCTCCTTGCGCAATGCCATCAGCACGATGTTATCCAGATCGCCACTCAGTCTCCGGCGGAGCCTTTCTGCACTGCGCTCGCCAGTTTCGGTCACCGCTTTGTCGACGATGGTTGTGCTCGGCTTTGCCGGCTCTTCTTCGCAGACAATGCGCCCCAGTTCGTGAAGCAGACGGCTCTTGAGCCGGTACGGAGGAGATCCGGTCAGCAACTCGTAAAGGATGACTCCCAGGGAATAGACGTCCGTCGCTGTTGTCACCGTCAGCCCACGCACCTGTTCCGGGCTCGCATACTCGGGCGTCATCAGGAACAGCCCGGTTCGAGTGACAGGGGCGCTCTCCTCGGTGCCGTCTGGATGAAGGAGCTTGGCGATGCCGAAGTCGAGAAGCTTGATGGTCCCCTCATCGGTGACGAGGATATTGCTCGGCTTCAGGTCCCGATGAACCACGAGATTCTGGTGCGCATAGTGAACCGCACTGCAGACCTGCTGAAACAGCTTCAGCCGTTGGGTGATCGAGAGCTGTCTGCTACGGCAGTATTCCTCAATGGGAAGCCCGTCAACGTACTCCATCACGAAGAAGGGCTGTCCGTCTTCGGTGATGCCGCCATCCAGCAATTTGGCTATATTGGTGTGGCTCAGAACTGCCAGAATCTGCCGTTCCTGCCGAAAGCGCCTGTCGAAGTCCTCGCTTCCGATTTCCGCCCTCAATAGCTTGATAGCTACCCGTTGGTGGAATTGCTCGTCGTCGCGAACCGCCTCGTAAACGGTCCCCATACCGCCACGGCCGATTTCGCGTACCAGGCGGTAGGCGCCAACCTTACGACCCATGGCCGGCTGGGCACCGTGAGGGATCAGATTGGCAGCGACTTCGTGAAGGGGCTTGGATAACAGATCTGCGGGCGAACTCTCGTATTCCAGAAGAGCCTCCACCTCCGCCCGCAGTTCGGTATCCGCACCACAAGCCTGGCACAAATATGGTGGGCGCTCTTCAGGAGAGAGCGCCCAGGCATCGTGAAAGACCTCTCGAATTCTCTGCCATCGTTCGGGATTCATGATGTACGCTCATCGAAAAAGAACGACAACCCTGTAACCGTGTGCCGCGTTGCGATCCAGACAGCCGGACGCACGATAGTGTCGACTCAAACTGAATCACTTTACTAGCGGCAACGTGCGTCGCACGAACGGCGTTCTGCGCTACATTCCTGAGAGCCCCCGGGTGTGCGATAGAAGTTAGCTATCTTGGTGCAGCTACGTTCTCTTTCGTCGCAATTCCTGTAACAATTACTGACTTCGCTTCTGCCATCAGAACTCTGAGACGGCGAACTTTGAGGCGGCGCTGGCATACCTCTTCGGAGAATGCACAAACTATACTCGGTCTGGGCGAACATTGGTTTATGGAATTGTACGTACTTGAAGATGGCATTGACTTTGCACATCTCGCGAAGTTCAGGAGGAACCTGGGATTCACCGGGGAATTTGAGATTACGGTATGTGTCGATGCAGGCATCATACATAAATTGCGCTAACGGCGGACTATTGAACTGGAAGTAACTGGTTTTGCATGCCTCGCGAATCCCGGCAGGAACCTGAGATTCAGGGGGATTCGTGGCACCGGCGGTGCCAAAACAGAATGGCGTGCAGGCCGCCAGGAAGATGAGCCGTGCCGTCGTTTTCACGGGGCTTCTCCGTTCAATCATTTGCTGTATCATCTCTTCAAACTCCTCTCAATCTATTACGTGCAAGTTGTGGTCGCGCGGGATCACGGCATTTTCATTAGTGTCCGGTTGACGGCTCGCCGCCAGATTCCGGCGCGGAGTACCTGGTGGACGGTGCAATACGGGGCCCACCACATCGGCCGCCGCAGAACCTGGCCGTGTTGAAGGAGTTTGCTTGTGAAACGGACCGGGCGCCTGGCGCCGGTGCACCTCCACTAGAACTGGCGGGTTGAGCAGTTCGGAGCTTGCGTAAATCGTGAAGCGCCGGGCTGGCAGTGATAAGAAATGGCTAACAGCACTGGAGGCACTAAATCAACACGTAGAGAGCGCAGTGCATGCATTTCTCCATACGCCGAATTTCGAAGTCGTGACCTGCTTGTGTCAATTCCCATGACCACTCCAATGCGCCGGCGGGGTAGGTTCCCGGCCTGCTCCGAAACCGTTCCGATCGCGGACCTGACCCACAAAAGCCGCTATCGGGAGGACTGTTCCTTGGGAGTGGACAAGTAACCGACGATCAAGTCCTTCCGCACCTCGTTCACCACCAGCTCGTACGGCTGCTTCGCCTTGCTGGTGTAGAACTGCACCGGCTCGTTGATGTTCTTGTACTTCTTTTCGGTCAGCTTGTCGTCGGCCATCACGTCGACGGTGTATTTGTTCTTCTTCGGGTCCGTCTTTATCAGCCTCAGGGCGATGTCGCCGACGCGCTGGGGCGCCTTGGTCTTGCCCAGCTTGACCGCGAAGTAGTTGCGCTCGCCCAAACGCCGCAAGGCCGCCAGTTCCGAAGCGTTGGTGGCGATCAGGCCGCTCTGCACGCCCAGGTTGCCGTGGGTGGGCTTCAGGTCGGTCAGCACCGCCTGCTGCGCCGTATGATGTTCCATCTCGGGTCTGTGCGCCAGTTCCTCAGTCGGGGTTGACAGATAACCCACGATCCAATCCTTCTGCACCTGGTTCACAACCAGTTCGTAGGGCTGCTTGGCCTTGCTGGTGTAGAACTGCACCGGCTCGTTGATGTTCTTGTCCTTCTTCTCAGTCAGCTTGTCGTCGGCCATCACGTCGACGGTGTATTTGTTCTTCTTCGGGTCCGTCTTTATCAGCATCAGGGCGATGTCGCCGACGCGCAGGAACGCCTTGGCCTTGCCCAAGATGAACTCGAAGTAGTTGCGCTCGCCCCGAGCTTTCAGGGCGGCGAGTTCCTTGCCGTTCGTGGCGATAAGGCCGCTCATCACGCCCAGATCGCCCCTCATCCGTTTCAACTCGGAAACAGGCCCGCCACCACGATCTTGGTCAGGTGGACTCAACGTAAAGTTGACGTCAATCTGAGTTACCACTTCCACTGGCTCTCCCTTGAGGAGAGTCGGGGTGAACACCCACTGGTTCCCCGCTTCTAAAGCGGCGGGCACCAGCAGCGGATGGCCGCTGATCACCTCGAGATGTTGAATCGTGCCATCCTTCGAAACGATGGCGCTGAGCTTGACGGTCCCCTGGACGCGCGTCTGCTTTGCCAGCGGCGGATAGACCGGATCTGGTTGCCGTACCAGCTTGGCCTGCTGCACGCTGCCGGCGATCTCGATGCGCTGCGGAGTGGCGGGTGTGGGTGCAGGAGGCAGACCCGACAGATTACTTCCGGACCCGGAAGGAATCGAGTCTGTGCTGCCTGGCGGCGGCGGCTTCCTCTGAGGCCGCGTCGATATCGGAAGCTGTTTCGGGGTTGTCGACACTGGTGGGTTCACGGCTACCGGACCTGGGCTTGGGATGCGAGATAGCAGCGCCGGATTCGGTACCGGCGGGTGCTCCACAACCGGCTCCACCGGCGGTGGTGAGGGCGGCACCACTGCTGCCGTCGGCTGAGTGGTCTGCTGCACCCGAACTCCTGCTATGGGGGTCGGCGCGACCGCCGTCTTTCCGTTGTTGGACGCCAGCTTCCCGGCGACGAGAATCATCGTCAACGTGAGCGCAAACGCAACGGCCCCCACGGCGGCTAGTTTCCACCGTTGGTTCTCAAGGAGCGTCGCAGCGTGCGAGGGAAGATGCTCGCGAAGCCACACAAAATAGCACTCCCACTGGCGCGTGGGCCCGTTCATCCCGAGCGCGGGAGACTCGGGCGCCTGCGGTGGCTCGGTGACGAGGCGGGTCGGAGGGACTAATGATGCCCGCTGACCGGAGGGTTCGGTGACGATCCGAGTCGCTGGAATCTGCATCTGCCCGGCAGCAGCGACTGCCCGCCTCCGCGGTGGAGCTGACGGAGCGGCGTTCAGGTCCGCGACGCCGCGCAGCAGATCAGCCTTGAAATCGGCGACGCTGGCGAAACGATCGTCAGGGTTCTTGGCCAGCGCCACCAGAACCGCCCTCTGGAGCCACTCCGGTATTTCATCCGAATATTGCCGGAGTGGCGGCGGAGGATCTTCGACCTGGGCTTTCATCACAGCGTACTCGCTCGTGCCCGAAAATGGCACCACACCGCAGAGGATCTGATAAACGACAACTCCCAGTGAATAGATGTCCGAACGATGGTCCGTCGGGCTGTTCGCGATCCGCTCCGGAGACATGTATTCCAGCGTCCCCGGAGCAAACCCGGTCCGGGTCAATTGAGCGGCCCCGAGCACTTGTGCTATGCCAAAGTCCAGCACTTTGATATCGCCGCGATGGCTCACCATGAAGTTGGCGGGTTTAATATCGCGGTGAATAATCCCCTGCGCATGCGCATGGGTCACGCCGTCCATGGCGCGTGCAAACCATGGGATCGCCTGCTGCCACGGGATCGCGCCGTTGAGGAGGAGGTACTCGTGAAGCGTACAGCCATCCACATACTCCATCACAATGAAGTGTTCGCTGCCTTCGGAGAGCAGAGCATAGACAGTGGCGACGTTGGGATGATTCAACTTGGCAAGTGTGGCCGCCTCCTGATGAAACCGCTTCAGGAGCGCGGCTTGGCCGGCCAGTTCGGGCCGCATGATTTTGATCGCAACGTCGCGGTGCAGCGGTAAGTCCACGGCGCGAAAGACGGAGCCCATGCCGCCTTCTCCGAGTTTTTCCACGATCTGGTAGGTTCCGAGAATACAATCCGTCATCGGCTGACTCCTTCCATGGAAATTGAAGCTTCCCGCGTGGGTGGTACCCCGCTGGGTCCTTGGTCGCCAACCCAGGCGACAATGGCTGTGATGTTGTCGTGGCCGCCGCGAATCTTCGCCAGTTCGATCAGCCGCTCGACAGCCTCGGCCGGCTGAAATTTTCCGATCACCTGCAACAGCTCCGAGCGATCCACCAGGTCGGTTAAGCCATCCGTACAGAGCAGAAACCGGTCGCCGCGACGCAAGGGAAACGCTGCCGCGAGATCGATCTCCACAGCGGCCTTGGAACCGAGGGCTCGTGAAATCACGTTGCGCTGCGAATGGCGTCGCGCGTCTTCTCGAGAGATACTGCCTGAGCGCAACAATTCCGTGATGACGGAGTGGTCCTCCGTCATCTGAAAGATGGCGCCGGCGCGCACCAGGTAGAGGCGGCTGTCGCCGACGTGGGCCACATGAGCGGCGCTCTCTTCGATCGCCATCGCCACGACCGTGCAGCCCATGCCTTCGGTGGCGGAGTCCGTCTGCGAGCGTTGAAAGATTTCCCGATTTGCGGCTTCGATTGCCTCGCGCAAAGCTTCCGGCGCCGGACGCCGGCTTGCGGAGTACCGCCGGCCGATTACCTCAACCGCGATTTGGCTTGCGACTCTGCCCGCGCGATGCCCGCCCATGCCGTCGGCCACCAAGACTAGGCTGCCCCGGTTTCCGTGTGAATCGAAGAACGCCGCGGAATCCTGGTTTTCCTCCCGGCAGCAACCTGGGTCGGTCCCTACAGCGGCAAGCACCTGGTCTAGCTTGTCTGGGGCTGCCAATCCCGGTTTCTGCTTTCGCCAATTTGCGAACCACTGCATCACCGGCCTCCACAAGGCGGATGCTCCGTCACGGTCCATGCGGTGGCGGGGATCTGCAAGGTCTTCCTGAAATCGGGGCAGTCCGCCCGTTTGAGCGTGAACTCGATGGTTTCGCCCTCCCGGCCGAAGATGGTGGCCGGCGTGGGCCCAAAATCGCGGCCATCGCGTAACACGCGCCAGACGCCGTTATCCGAAGTGATGGACACGGGCACCAAGTCCCCCGCGGCTGGTGCCGGCGGTGCCGCCGCTACGGGCGCGCCAGGCGCGGGGACGTTCGGCCCCGGGCCTCTGTTCAAAAGCGCCGGGCACGCGGCCAGACATGCCAGCAGCGCACCGGCAATGGCGGGAAGCAGGTAGCGGCGCTCGCGAAGAGCCGTCCATGCGCGGCGGTGTGCCGGCGGCGCCGAGCGCGAGGGGTCTTTCGCCGCAAGCAGCGCGTCCCACAACTCGCGCGCCGTCTGATAACGGTCGCCTGGTTTCTTGCGGAGGCAGCGCGCCACGACGGCTATCACTGCCGGAGGGACTCCGGGGCGCAGCTTCTCCAGGGCGGGCGGCGGCGCTTCCAGAATGCGGCGATACAGCTCCACAGCCGTGTCGGCGGCGAAGGGGCGGCGCCCAGCCAGCATCTCGTAGAGCATCACGCCGAAGGCCCAGATGTCCGCGCGGGCATCCACCGGGCCGCCGCGGACCTGCTCGGGCGCCATACAATCGTCGGTGCCGATGGAGCATCCCGAACGCGTCAGAGCGGGCGCAGCGGCCATTTTGGCGATGCCGAAATCCAGCAGCTTGACGGCGCCGTCCGGCGCGATCTTAATGTTGGAGGATTTCAGGTCGCGATGCACGATGCCGCGCGCGTGGATGTAGTTTATGGCGTCCGCCACCACGACGGCGATCTCCAGTGCCCGGGGGACCTCCAGTGGGCCGCCCCGCAGCATGTCCGTCAGCGTGGAGCCCGGAACGTACTCCATCGCAATGTAGAGTTGGCCGCATTCGGACCCGGACCGCAGCAGGCGCGCGATGTTGGGATGGTGCAGCTTTCCCTGTACTTCGGCTTCAGTCTGGAAGCGGAGAGCGGCCTCGCCGGGCGCGCCGCTGTGGGGCAGTTTCACGGCCGCGAGCCGTCCGCCGCCCTCTTCCCGCGCCAGATAAACCTCTCCCATACCGCCGCGCCCCAGGTACTCGATGAGCCGGTAGCCGCCGATCGCGCTGTTGAGCCGGAGAGACATGGCCGGATGCCTATTTCAAGCCCAGGACGTCGTCGCGCGCGAATTGCAGGGGCACGGCGAGCGTGACGGTCACGTCCCGGTATATGGCGGCGTAAAAGATGGCGATCACCTTCCCGTCGCGGTTGAACACCGGGCCGCCGCTGTTGCCGTGCCCGGCAGTATTTATCGTGAGCTGGTAGCAGGCTCCGCACTGGTTCCGCTCACCGCTGGCTGGCGACCGCGCAATGAGGCCGATATTGCCGACGCTCACCGTGGGATCAGGTACCTGCTTTCTCCGGGCGTCGGCGGAAACTATGACGTCGGCGGGCACAATCTCCTTGGTCGTCTTCACCGAGACTCCCGGGTAGCCCATCACCACAACCGGGTCGCCTTTCGCCACAGGCGGAGAGTTGGTTGGGACCAGATCGACATATGGGAGGGATTGCGGGTTGGACACCTTCATCAGGGCAATGTCGTGTTCCTCGGAATGCCGGACATACTGCGCATGCGTGCGCCCCGTGGTTCCCGGAAAGATGACATCCAGGTAGTCGTGCCGGCCCTCCAGATTCTTGTAATACGGATTCGGGCCGGACGCGATCAGCCTCTGGAACTCATCGGATCCCGTTCTCAGCGCTGAGCAATCCGAGAATACAAACGGCTGCGTGGCCGGTATCCAATTGCGCGGAAAGTCGTTGAGGGGTTCAGGATCGTGCTTGCCGGGGATGATCCGCCAAGGCGTCTTGGGCGCCTTTGCCTGGATGTAGAGTTCTGGGGGGAACTCGTAATAGGATTCCCAACTCGCCGCCACGTGTTTGTTCGTCAAAATGTAGCCGTCAGGGCTGTAGAGGAACCCGGTCCCGGATAACGGGTACCCGATTGCTGGGTAGTTGGCCGAACCGACGCACACGACTGGGTAGTCCTTGCCGTCAGGAAGTTGGACGAAGACCGGATGCCCGTCAGATGTCCAGTGGCGCACGATGTCGCCCGTTTCCGTGGTGATGAGCTTCCAGCTCGCTGAGATGTAGACCACTGCATCATTGTTCTTCCTGGCAATCGCTGTCGGATCGAACTGGGGCGCCTGCGGAGGAGGGGGAGTCACAATGATTGGTTGTTTGCGCATATACAGGAAGCTCCCAATACCTAGGACCATAGCCGCCAAGGCACCCGAGGCCATCACGAGATTGCGTCGCGAGCGGCGCTCGACCTCGGCCACCCGGTTGACCAGGATGGTTCGCGTTCCCGGTCCGCTCGGTGCGGATCCGGAGAGAGCCACACGCGTCGGTGGCATCGCCTCACTCGGGGCCGACCCCAGCCGGGTCGGGGGAACCACTTCAACGGGGCGCGGATCAAGATCGAATTCCATTTCAGGCCCGCCCGCCCCCAACTGAATCACGTCCCCCGGTTGAAGCCGGAACGACGTACTGATTCTCTGCCCGTTCAGAAAGGTTCCATTGGTGGAATTCAGGTCCACCAAGTCGAACTGCGCAGGGCCGCGCAGGACAATCTTCGCGTGCAGACGCCCGACGACGTCGTCGCGTTGCGGATCGAAGCGGACCTGCGACGATGGGTCGCGGCCCAGGGTCAATTCCGTAAACCCTTCCGCTGGAAACTGCTGAACCTGCCTCGCCTTCGAGCCCGAACGATGTCGAAGTATGACGTTGTTCATTGATTCCACTCCTATCCGCGATGATGGGGATGCCCGCCTAAGCACCTGTCGCTATTCCAAATCGTCATGGCACAACTCCCAAAGAACCTCCGCTGTTTGTCATTCCGGTACTGTTATTCAGAGAATCACCTCTGCAAGTCCTCAATCTAATACGTGCAGTTTCTGATCGGGAGGGATCAACCTTTGTGTTGGTGCAGGCCACTGCGATCACGGGAAGTGCACCGGCACGACCGACATTAGTGTCGGAAGTTTGAAACCATCACGTGCCGGAGAGGAAACCGACCCTCGATCCGCGCCTCCTTCGGGGCCGGTCGTCACCGGCTGAGCCCCACAGTGGAATGCGTATGGCATCTCTGCCATTTGCCGCCCCCAGCCGCTCAAGTTAACAGACCGATTATGAACCGGCAGAAAATGTGAGCGCCGGTCAGAGAGTGCACCAAGTTGGCCGGTTTGGCGATGCGCCACGCACGTCTTTGAGCAGGCGCAGGCACACGTCGGCGCCGGCGCGCGTGAGCGCGGCGAGGTGCGATCAGGTCAAGGCATCCTTTTCAGAACATCGGGCTACCCTCCGCGCCGTCGACAGGATCGTGAGCCGTGGATGACCACGCGTGCTTGGTATCCCTCTTGACCGATTCGATGA
>JAIQFL010000386.1 GCA_020073365.1 Terriglobia bacterium
CGATGGTCAGGTTGTCGACACCCGTCGCCAGGACGCCGAAGTGCCCGGCGGTGAGAATCGAGAAGTCGCGCAGCGTCACATTCCGGCAGAGCTTGAGCGCGATGGCCTTGTTGCCGATACCGCGGCCCTCCCCGCGCCCCAAGGCCTTGCCGGAAATCAAACCCCCTCCGACGATCGCCACGTTCTCGAGGCCCTCGCCCCAAATCAGACTGTTGTGCCAATGGCTGTGACCGAAATCCTGAAACTGGGTCCATTGGTTGGGCTCGGCAGCGTCGTAAGCGGCGACGTCGGCCGAGGCTTCGAGCCTGGAACCGGGGTCGAACATCAGGGTGATATTGCTGCGCAGGCGAATCGACCCGGTGAGGTAGGTTCCCGCGGGGAAGTACACCGTACCCCCTCCCGCGGCGGACGCCGCCTCCACCGCCTTGTTGATGGCTTCCCGGGCGGGAGTCTGGCCGTCACCCCTGGCGCCGAAAGCCGCGACGTCAAACACCGCGGCGTGAATCCCGGCAGGCAGTATACACAGTAACAGTATAAGCACAAGGCCGAACCCGCACATGGCATGCATGCATAGAGAGTATCGCGTTTGATGAAACCGGGAACATCTCCGCGAAATCCTCGTACTCCATCCAAAGGAGAACTCGGATGGGTGTGCTTCTGCAGGATCTTCGCTACAGCCTTCGCATGCTCCGGAAGGCCCCGGGCTTCGCCATTGTCGCGGTAATCGCACTGGCGTTCGGTATCGGCGTGAATGGCGCCATCTTCACGCTGTTGAACGCGCTGGCGCTGCGGCCCCTGCCGGTGAAGAATTCCGGCGAAGTGGTGACCGTCTACCAGACGATTCGCGGCTTGAAATTCCGCAACGTCCACGGCAGCAGGAGCTATCTCTCCTATCCCGAGTATGCGGCTTACCGCGATCAAAACCACGTCTTCTCCGGCCTGGCGGCCTATTCCGCGGCCAAGCTCACGATGGGCGGACCCGAAGCCCGCCCCCTCACGGGCTTCCTGACCTCCTGCAATTACTTTCCGGTGCTGACCGGATCGCTCACACTGGGGCGTGGCTTCCTTCCCGAGGAGTGCGGCCCTCCGGGCGCCAGTCCGGTGGTGGTATTGAGTCACGCACTCTGGAAGCGTCAGTTCGCCGCCGACCTGGGTATCCTGGGGAAAAGCATCGTTCTGAATCGTGACAGTTACACGATTGTGGGTGTCGGGCCCGAAGGATTTGCGGGCGCCAGCGTGCTGGGCGCGGACGTTTGGGCGCCGCTCTCCATGCAGGAACAGTGGATTCGCGATGCGTTCACGCAAAACGACGGATCGATCGGGTGGATGCAGAAGATGCCGGAAGGGTACAGGGATGCGATGACACGCGAGCCTTCGGTAACCCCGTTCGATCGGGGCAGCGAGGCGGGCCCCGGCCCGTACCAACGCTTCGACGTGGGTATGAGGGTTCGCGCTGGCCTTGCCAGAAGCCGCCATGGGGCCTTCTGACACCGTGAACGCGAACACCGGCGAGATCGCCTGGCAGGTAACTCTAGGCGTCACGGATGAACTGCCCGAAGCGAAGAGGAGAACGGGCCGGCCCGGGCTGGCGGGGCCGATCGTCACTGCGGGTGGACTGGTGTTCATCGGGGCAACGGACGATGCGCGATTTCGCGCCCTGGATGCCAGGAGCGGCAAGGAATTGTGGGAAGCCCGGCTCGAGCACACGGCCCATGCGGTACCGATTACATATCAGGGGAAGGACGGTAAGCAATACGTGGCGGTAATGGCTGCGGGCGCGCCTGCGCCCGGCGCCGCGGCCGGTCATCAGGCTTTGCTCGTGTTCGCGCTGCCGTGAGGGCGGCAGAAGGTCGCGGCCGGCTGCGGCCACCCTGATACAGCTTGACGACCTGGCGGCGCCGGCCGCCGCACAGATCGGCCGCCATGCCAAGCCGTGATTACGCGGGCGCATTGAACAATCCGATATCCCCGCGCCGGGCCGCACGACCTGGGGCCAGTTTTCGTGTTCCAGAAAGGGTAAGTTTCGGGACGGTTTGCGAACCCTGTAAACAGGGGGCTTGCGCGTCCCGTTTTGTTGTCCCATTGTGGACGGCATGAAATACGGATACGCCCGCGTCTCGACAGACGACCAATCCCCTGCCCTGCAACTGGCCGCGCTGAAGCGAGCCGGGTGCAAGACGATCTTCAAAGACGAGGGATTATCAGGAGCAACCGCGAAACGCCCTCCCCTACTCCGTTGCCTCAAGACTTTGCAACCTGGCGATATGCTCACGGCCTGGAAGCTCGACAGGTTGGGCCGCAGCTTGCGCGACCTGATAACAATGCTCGATGACCTCCGCGCCCGCAACGTCAAATTCCAATCCCTTACTGAAGCGATCGACACGACCACGCCAACGGGCTGCGCCATGTGGCAGATGATAGGCGTACTCGCGGAGCTGGAACGAAGCTTGATTATTGAACGGACCCAGGCCGGCATGAAGGAGGCCCGACGCCGAGGGGTGAAATTTGGCCGAAAGAAGAAACTGTCCCCGGGCACAGGTCGTCAAGGCGCGAAAGCTAATCGAGGTCGGCGAACGGGTCGAAGACGTGGCCGCACTCTGGAACGTGGGCCGGACGACGCTTTACCGGGCGCATGCGGGATAATACCCAATATGAGCGACGTGTGGACAGTTTTCGATGACTATTGGAACCTGTACGCCCAAGCGTTTGCACTGCCCTTTCAGGCCAATGCCTTGTTCTCAAGCTTCGCTACCAACACGGCTATCACGGGTGCCTATGCCGAAGCGTATATACGGTCGATGATCAAAAGTGTGCTCGGCCAGCGTTTTCGGATATCCACGGGAGCGGTCATTCGCTCGCAGGACAAGACGCGAGGGTTAGTCAGCGTGCCTCAGTGCGATGTGATCGTGTGGGACCCGTCTGAATTGCCTGCGATCTTCGAATGCGGAGAGTTTGCGCTTGTGCCCCTCTTCTCGGTCCGAGCAATTATTGAAGTAAAGCGGACAGGTACCAAGAGTGAAAGAGAAGTGCTTACGCAGCAGTTGAAGGACCGTCAGAGCCTTCTGCCCACCATGTCCGACATGCAATTTGTACTGGGAGTCCTCGTCAACGACGACGACCCGCAGCCATGGTTCAACGAGGAGCGTAAGCCGAGCCCGAACTGGTTAGAGGACTACTCCTTAAACAATCCCGGAAAGCCGCCTGTAACGCGTCTACTCCACAACAACAAGCCCGACACGAACGGTATCATGGCGTTCATCTACTTCCTTGCACAAGTGGCCTTGCGCAAGAAGTGGCTAGGCACATAACCGTATGATAATGTCCTTTATCATGCGGTCAACAGGAATGTTTTAGTTCAGCAATTTATGGAAACGGTTTACGTGGAGGTGTAGCGACAGAGCTACGCTCATCATTGAGCAATCCCATTTCGTCATCGCCTGGCGTTTCCGGCCATCCGGGCGGCGGCTGGAATCGAAGGGGTATCGGTAATGTGGCCGACGCGTCGAGGGTGAGGCGTGGATCGGACAACGGCAGCGCATCGAGTTGATACTGAGTGCCGTTGGCCGGTGCCGCGGTAACCCAGAACGCAAGGGGGAAGAACTTCAGGATATCTCCTACAATTGGTCCGTAGGTCGGTCCCGGTCCCAAGACTCGGCTGATCGAAAAGCCCCGAACGATTACGTGACGCTTCGCCGGAAACGGCCACATGTATAAGTGCAGGGCGGCCGGCCACGGGGCCGCATCGTCCAAGAAAAAAACTCGGAGTGCTTCTGTCATAGTCCCTCGCGGCGGTGTGGCGGAAGAATCTCTACGTTCCTCGGCCGCGAGGAGATGACCTGCGACAGCGCGCGCGATACGAAGCGGCTTCGTCGTGACTCGAATGTCACCCGGAACCCAGATGTCGTGATCTTTCGTGACCGCAAGCCATCTTCGAACATCGGCCGCCAGTTTGGAAAGCGTCGGATCGTACGCGCCGCCAAGCCTGTCCCTGTTGCAGGTAAGGCAGAGCGATGGAAATGTAACCGCTTGAAAGCCCCCGCGTGGAGGCGCTGACGGATCGGGTTGGATAACGGCCGTCAGCCGTCGCACTTCGAGCGGCGTTGGTGGCGTTACTGATCGAGGCGGCACGTGATCGAATGTCAGCTTACCGACCGCGTCGCAGATAGCACATCGTCCTTTCAGATGCTCTCCCCTTCTGACGCTTATACCAAACATAACGTCCTTATATGTCCGCCTATCGGAGAGCACGGCGGGGCCGACAGGCGGCGCGGCCGGCATGCCAAGGTGATGCGGCCAGAGCAGGTGGCGATGAGATGGTGCGGTACGTAGGCGAGCCGGGGCGGACCACTGTCTCCGCCCTGGAATCAGGCTCGTCAGGAGTTTTTCGTATGCCTCGTCAAAGGTATTCAAGACGTCTGCCCCAGGAATATCGGCCGTTTCTCCCAGTAAGTGTGGCGGCTTGCTCCGATCCTCGAAACGGGGCCACGTGGGTAGCTGGCTGCCGTTCGGGTCGCCTGTTTTCGCGAAGTTGACCCAGTACGACGAGATCGTCTCGGCCAGCGCACGGTCCTTCTCCGACGCGGACGCGAACCGGGGCGAGCTCAAATCCGGAATCGGACGAGGCGCGGCGAGATTGTTGAACACATACGGAACCTCCGCTGCGTGGTTTGCCTTCAAATCGCGGACGCCAGGCTCAAGGAGCGGCTCGTGCGTGAACCAATACCAGTACGCTCGCTTTCCGATCGCGGTCTGGCGCTCCGCAGAGAGCCGCGCGGCCCACATTTCGGTGTCCCGAAACCGCACGTTCCCGCCGAACGTAAGATGTTCGTCCTTGTTGGAGCCTACGATGAGGTCCACCGGATTCTGCCGGCCTTGCGCGAATGTAATCGACTCATCCTCAGGCACGACCCAGCCGTCGATAATCATTCCCGACCCGCGCAGGGTCTTCATGACTTCCTCGCCCGATCGGGAACGGAGTTCGGCGAGCGATGGAAGCGGCCGGGACTCCGTGCCAGGAGCGGCCTGTTGCGCTCCACGACCGCCGCCTCGAGCGGCCTGCTCGGCCCTTTCGAGCGGAACCATCGGCGCCATTCCCAGACCCATCCATTGGCCGCTCTCGGCAATCGCACGGTGGAACAGGCCCTTCGCAACCGGCGATCCGACCAGCCCGCCGACCATAGCCGCGCCCGCAGACTCGCCGAAAATCGTCACGTTGCCAGGGTCGCCCCCGAAAGACGCAATATTGCGTTGCACCCATTGGAGCGCGGCGATCGCATCCAGGAGCGCCTGATTGCCCGACGCGTTCCGGCCCGATTCCTTCGTCAGCTCAGGGTGAGAGAAGAACCCGAAGGGCCCGACCCGGTAATTGAACGAAACCAGAACCACGCCCTTGCGCGCGAGCGCCTCTCCGTCGTTATGCGGGCTGGATCCCGAGCCTTCGGTGTAAGCGCCTCCATAGAGCCAGACCATCACCGGAAATCGCGCGCCGGCGCGGCTTGCCGCTGTCCAGACGTTCAGGTACAGACAGTCCTCGCTCATCTTGGGCGAATCCGGCAAATCGACCGCAACGTTGACCGGAACGCGTTTTGGCGCGGGCTGCTGCATGCAGACATTGCCGAACACATCGGCTTTGCGGACGCCGGACCAGGGTTCCGGCGGTTGCGGCTCTCTCCAGCGCAGCGGACCGACGGGCGGCGTGGCAAACGGGATTCCCTTAAACGCGCGGGCGCCGGACTTCAGCGTGACGCCGGAAACCATGCCGCTGCCGGTTTTGACGGGATCGGAGATGGCAGCCGGCAATGCCAGCGGGGAGATCGCGGCAAGCGCCGCGCACAGCGCGGGCGCACACCGCGGGCGCACACCGCAACTTCATTGGCGCGGCGTCCCCGCGTTCGCGCCTGGCTTTCCGGCGCGCTCCGCACGCGAAGTGCTGATCCAGTTGGGAACCACGTGATTGTCTTCCTGACAGCCGTACTCGAGCAACTTGTAATCGGGATCGCGCTTCAGCGGGAAACGCGCCGTCCACGAATGAGTGAGCACCACGGAGTCCTCGTCCTTGATTTCGTAGATCAGGAAGTCATCGTTAATGCGCGTGAACTTCTCGGTGATTTTCATTTGCTCGCTGGTCGGGAACCGGTTGCCCGGAGGCGAAGCGATCACGGCGGTGTTGGTCATCGATGCGCCGGCTCGGAAGTTCGTCGTCTCGACGACCAGCGTATTCCCTTCCCAGTGTCCGCGTGATACGCCCATCCACTGTTTGACGGCAGGGGGAACGGGCGCGTCGTTCAAGGGTACGATGCGCGCATCGTGGATCATCTCCAGGAAGATCACCACTTGTCCAGGCGACTGAATGATCTGTACGCCGTTGTTATAACGGAACGGAAACATCGAAACCGGCATGCCGCGGGTAATGCAGCGATCCCAAAGGTCGAAATCGTGATAGGAATCGAAGACCAGATTCTCGCCAGGTAGCGGCCAGGTGCTCTTCATCTCCGCCGCAAGCCGCTTACCTTCGGGAGTCATTTCGGGAAGCTTGCCATCCGGCGGGTCGGAGATGAGGGACGTCTGGCGCTGAGGAGTCATGGGATCCACGATGCCGGTGACCAATGCGCGTCCGGCCTCGCCTTCCTTGGCGGCTGTGGCGTACCGATCCGGCATCTTGGAGGCGTTCTCCTTCAGCGTCTTGAACTCCTCCTCGGTCAAAAACAACTTGTGCGGATCGCAGGCCTGGACTCTCTCCGGATCCGCACCAGGATAGCGTTGCCGCGCGAAGCACCGCTGCAAGGGCGTGACTCCGACATGGTTCAGCGGCCAGATTCCCTGCAAATCCGGATCGCCCCACGGCGTTTTCGGATGCACCCACCCGGCCGGCGTGCCGATGAAGAAATTGGCTTCGCTGGCCGGTATTGCCTGACGCCCTTGCCCCTTTGCGAGGGGGGTGAGCACGGCAAGCGAAACGACGCAGGTTGCTGTGCAATACGTGATGTGCATGGAATCACTCCTCTGTTCTCTCGATGGTCCCAGCGCACAATCGCGAGCAGCGGCCGTTCGCGGCGCCGCCCCGCTGTGCGGTTCAGAGCCTACTTCTTGGTCTCCTCCGGCGGCCCCTCAGTGCCAGTCGACCCAATGAATAGCTTCTTTCCATCCGGAAATGTGATATCCCTACCGTTGGCGCGACTCGATCCATCTTTGGCCTGAAAGCCTTCGAAAATGACCTCTGTTCCCTTGGGTAGCGAGGTCTTTGTAAAACCGCGCCGGATGAGCACATTCGGAGAGCCGGCTTCGAGCATCCATTGCGTCGTGGTCCCATCCTCGTTCTTCACATCGACGTAAATCCAGGAATGGGGATTTACCATTTCGACTTTGGCGACTGTGCCTCGTAGCTTAACCGGCTTCTTCGTATCGAATTCGGCCGTGAAAGCATGGTGTGCGTGCAATGGGATGGCGGAAATCAGCATTCCAACGGTGGCCACCGCGAAACCAAGTCTCTTTGCCATAACTTCTCCTTGTTTTGGGGCGGATGCCAGTATATCGCAAAGCCGCCAGAGCATCAGCGCTCCCGCTATTTGCCCGTTTTCTTGATTGCATCTCTATAAACCAGATCCTCCACGAACTCGACGCACTTGAACTCGAGCAGGCGGGCGTTCTTCTCCAGGTGGCGATACAAGGGAAGACTGATCTTCCATGCCTTGGTGAACACGGCCGGATCTTCAACCGTCGCCTCGTAGTTCAGCGTATTCGGATCGAGCATCGAGTAGCGCTCTACAACGTGCAAAGTATCCGTGGCGTAATTACCTGCGCGGTCGAGCCACGGCCGCCCGTTGAAACCGGTAACATCGACTACAAGCGTATCGCCCTCCCATTTTCCGTTCGAAGTACCCATCCAGGTGTCCAGATCTGCTTCGCGATGCTTCGTCATGGATATGATTCGTGAGGCCGAATCGTACTCGTATGCAAACAGGATGTCGTTCTGCGATTGGATGATCTGAAATGGATACGGCATGTATGCGGCGCGAGGGACGCCGGGCATGTAGCATTTGACCTCCGGGTCGAGCGTGATCCTGTTCTCGAAATTCTCTTTCTTTTTCGCGAGCGCTTCCGGTTTGTACGGAATCGTACCTCCTTCGACGACGCCGAACCCCGCGGGTATGGCTCCGATGGCTCCAGCCTCGAGTACGGGACCCGGCTGGGCCGGATGGTCTTCCAGGTCCCAATACGCGGTGGTCATCGCCTGCCACAAACCGTTGAGGTTCGGTTTACCATCCGGCATGCGTGGAATATCAGTCGTGCGGGTGGCCTGCCGCGAAGCGGTCTGCGCTCCAACCTGCGGAGCCAGCGCCAAGAAAACAATTGTGAGATAGCCGATCCGTGCGCGCACCAGAAGAATCTATCAGAATCCGGCTCGGCAGTCGAGAGATTTTTATCGCGGATTGCAGCCGACATACCTCTTCTTGACAGCCGCCCGGGAAGGTGAGAGATATATCAGATACACACCTGCTGTATAATCTCCCAGAGCAACTCCGATGCGCGCTCTCCATCAGACCATCTGCACTGTTTTTGCTTCCGCTCTCCTGACGTGGGCCGCCGATTTGCGTTCCTTCACTACCTGGACCCAATACGGCGGGGGCTCCGACTCATCGCAATACTCCTCGCTCAAGCAGATCGGGAAGTCCAACGTCAGCCAGCTCGAGGTCGCCTGGACTTACCCCACCGGCGAGCGCGGTATTTACACCTTCAACCCCATCGTCATTGACGGCGTCATGTATGTCCTTGCGAAAAACAACTCCGTCGTGGCTCTCGACGCCGCCACCGGAAAGGAACTGTGGACTCACGCCAACCAGGGCGCCGTGGGCGCGCGCGGGATGAACTACTGGGAAAAGGATCGTTCCGACCGTCGTCTGCTGTACGTGAATGCCGGGTACCTGACGGCCATCGACGCACGTACCGGTCAGGTGGTGGAGAGCTTCGGCGATCACGGCCGCAGCGATCTCAGAATCGGCCTGGAACGCGATGTGGCGCGTCCGCTCCAAACCAGCAATCCCGGCCGCATCTTCGAAGACATAGTGATTTTGCCTTTGCCGGCCAGCGGCATCAGTTATGATTCCGCTCCAGCTGATATCCATGCCTACGACGTCCGCACCGGCAAGCTCTTATGGGCCTTCCACGTCGTTCCGCACCCGGGTGAATTCGGATATGATACCTGGCCCCCAGACGCCTGGAAAACGGCGGGTGGTGTCCACAACTGGAGCGAAATGACCGTGGATCCCAAGCGCGGCATCGCTTACATCCCGCTCGGCACGGCCCGCTACGATTTCTATGGCGGCAACCGCAAGGGCGATAATCTGTTCGGTAATTGCCTGCTGGCGCTCGATGCCCGCACCGGAAAGCGCCTCTGGCATTTCCAGTTGATCCATCACGACGTTTGGGATTACGACACCCCTACCGCTCCCAAGTTGATCACGGTCAGGCACAACGGCATGACTGTCGACGCCGTAGCGCAGCCCACCAAGCAGGGATTCCTGTTCGTCTTCAACCGTGTCACTGGCGAGCCGTTATGGCCCATCGAAGAGCGCCCCGTGCCGCAGTCCGACCTCCCCGGGGAATTCACTTCGCCTACGCAACCCTTCCCCACCAAGCCCCCGCCTTTTGCACGGCAGTCCTTCACGGAGAAGGATATCGACCCCTACATCCCCGAAGCCGATCAAGCGCGAGTGCGTGAGATCCTGAAGAACTCCCGCAATGAGGGATTGTTTACGCCGCCCAGCCTGCGCGGCACCATCCAACTTCCCGGCCACAACGGCGGCGCCAACTGGGGTGGTTCCGCGGTCGATCCGGTAAAGGGCCTGATGTTCATCGTCTCCAAGGCACTGCCCACATTTCTCAAACTGGAGCGTCCCGGCGAAGGCCGATCCGGGAGAGGCGCCGTGGGCCGCGGAGGCAGAGGCGGTCCCGCCCTTGCTCCCGCACCCTCCTTGCCCGAAGACACCAGCTTCGTCCACTACACGGCTCCCATCGACTTCATGCTCCAGAGCAATGGCCTGTCGGCGATCAGTCCTCCGTGGTCGCAGTTGACCGCATATGATTTGAACAGGGTGCGGCTCTTTTGCGTTTTGGGCTAAGACTCCATCTATCAATACGATAGCTGGCATGCGGGGTCTTCATGCTGCGCGGATGAGAGGGGATATCCACACTCCGGCGGGATATCGGGTGAGTCCTAAACTAAGGTGATGACGTGTTGGATTACCGGGTGAAACGCCAATCAAGATGGGCGTGCAGCGATTTTCCTTCAGAAAAATCGAGAAAAGCATGAGAAAGTG
>JAIQFL010000387.1 GCA_020073365.1 Terriglobia bacterium
CCAGGTAAGGTGCAGAATCTACCCCCTCGTGCCGTCCGGCTCTACCGAGTGCGTCTCGGATGACTTTTGGGCTTCGCTGTTCCCAGCCAGCTTGCCGCCCGCACCCGGCCTCACTGCCGGTTCGTGTTCCTACGGTCGAGAGTTTTGCTACGCGCTTCTTTCAGCTTCACCTCGCGGCTACGCCTTGCGTTTCGCTACGGTTGCCGCCATCGGCTCCGGTTGGGCTCCTTCCTTCCAACAAGATTCTGCCCATTGCTGGGCACACTGGGGCAGGTCACCGACCTGCCTTTGGACAGGTCACCGACCTGCCTACCATCTCGCAGGGCAGGTCGGCGACCTGCCCCACTACACGATACACTGGCTTGGTGCCGTATCGGTCCTCTCTCTGCCTCATGGTTTCGATGGTGCGGGATGGCGCCATTTCGCCGGTGGAACTGGTGGAGGCGCACTTGCGGCAGATCGACTGCCGCAACCGCGAAGTGAACGCGTTCGTGACGGTGCTGGCCGAACGCGCCATCGAGGAAGCGCGGGCCAGCCAGAAAGCCATCGTGCACGGCGAACCGCTCCGGCTGTTGCACGGCGTTCCCGTCACGGTAAAAGACAGTTTCGACGTCGCGGGACTGCCTACGCGTTCGGGAAGCCGCTTGCGCACGGAACGTCCCGCATCCGAAGACGCTACGGTGGTGGCGCGGTTGCGCGGCGCAGGCGCCATTCTGCTGGGCAAAACGAACACACCGGAACTGCTGGCCAGCTACGAGACCGACAATCTCATTACCGGGCGAACCAACAATCCGTGGGATACGGAACGGACCCCCGGTGGATCGAGCGGCGGGGAGGCAGCCGCGATTGCCGCATTCTGCTCACCAGGAGGAGTAGGGAGCGACGGCGGCGGCTCGATTCGTGTGCCGGCGCACTTCTGTGGAATCGCCGGCCTCAAGCCAACGCCCGGCCGCATTCCGGGGACCGGCCACTTTCCCTCGCTGGGCTATCCCGGCGGTCTGCTAGGCGCGGCGGGGCCGATGGCGCGCTCCGCGCAAGACCTGCGGCTGTTGTTTTCGGTGCTGGCGGGTTACGATCCGCAAGACCCGTTTTCGTCTCCCGTGCCCCTGCGCGCGCCGCTGGCCGGAAGCGTGCGCATCGGCGTGTGGGAACGGTTCTACGCGGTGCCGGTGGATGGCCAGATCAGGACGGCCGTCGGGCGCGCCGCCGCGCTGCTCCAAGGGATCGGGCTCGCCGTGGAGTCATTCGAGCCGCGTGGACTGGAGCGGGCCCCCAACGTGTGGGCATTTCTCTTCAGCCAATGGCCCGCGGCGGCCACCCGGAAGTTGGTGGAGGGCCGCGAATCCGACGTGCATTGGACGTTGCTCGAAACGCTGAGTACGAAAGACGTGACGGCCGAGCAGGTGATGCTCAATCTGGCCGCGCGCGACCACATGCGCGCCTCGCTGCTCCGCCAGATGGAGAACGTCTCCGCTTTGCTGATGCCCGCCTGTGGAATCCCGGCATTTCGCCACCGGGAGCGGAAGTGGGCCATCGACGGCAAAGAGATCGGGCTGTTTCAGGCCATGATGCCGGCGGTTTTGGCGAATGTCCTGGGGTTGCCCGCGGTGACGGTGCCGATGGCCATCTCGCAGGAGGGGCTGCCGATCGGAGTGCAGTTGGTAGGGCATCCCTACGAGGACGAGCTGCTCTTGGAACTTGCGGTGCGGCTGGAAGAGAGCGCGCGACCCCTCGGCGATGCCTGAGCAACCGGAACCGGTCCCTTACGGGAGCGGGATTTCGCGGCCGAGCAAGAGAATCCCGAAAGCGCTTTCGGCAGCTTGACTGGCGAGTCCGCCGCAATCGCCCGAAAGCGGCGCTCAGATCCTGGCGTAGCGGGCCCTACTGGTACACACCCGCTTTCTTGAAGTCGCCGCCCTTGACTATGCAGACGGCGGCCGGGTCGACGTGGCGCTTGAACGCTTCGTTCACCTGCGCCGGTGTGAGCGCGGCCACCGCGGCCTCCAGTTTGGCGTCCCATTCCAGGGTGCGGCCCCAGCGCTCGCGGGCCAACAGAAGATTGCCGATCGAGGCCTCTTCGGCACGCGCTACGGCGCGCTCGTCCAGCCACGCCTTCTTGGCTTTCTCCACCTCGTCGGCGGTGAAACCGTCCTTCAGCGCGCGGGCAAGCTCCTCGTTGAAGGCAGCCTCCACTTTGGGCATGTTTTGCGGCGCCGCGATAGCCTGACCGGAGAGTCTGCCCCCGTCATCCTTGGTGGGCATGAAGAACCCGGCGTTCGCGCCGTAACTCAAGCCATCCTTGACGCGAATCCGTTGGAAGAGACGGGAGTTGGGGGATCCGCCGAAGACCGTGCCCGCAATGGTAAGGGCCGCGTAATCGGGATCCTCGTCGGTCATTTTCATGGGCATCCCCACCACGAAAAAGGCGTTCTGCTTATCGGGGGTTTCGATCTTGTGGTTGATCGGTTCCACTTTGGCGTAGGTGTTGGTGATGCGCTCGTATCGGCTGGCACTCTTCCAATCGCCGAACAGCTCGGTGACCAGTTTCTGCACCTGCGCCGGGTCAAACTGGCCGCTGATGGTGATCTCGCCCTCGCCGGACCCGTAGAACTGCTTGTAAACGTTGCGCACATCGTCGAGTGTCACCTTCTTCAGGTCCTCGATCTGTTCATCGAGGGTCGAGGCGTATCGCACATCGCCGCGCGGGTAGCGGGCGTTCAGGTGCCGGTTCAAGTCCATGAAGGCCAGGGTGGTGGGTTCGGTCTTGGCGGACTCCGCACCGGCGATGCGTTGCTGGCGGATCTGCTCGAACTCCGCTTCCGGGAACGAGGGCTCGCGGAGCAGTTCCCTGGCGAAACGCAGTGAATCGGCCAGGTTCGCCTCCAGAGTCCGGATGTTCGCCGAGGCGGAGTTCACGCCTCCGGAGACGTTGATCTGCGCCTTCAGCCTATCCGTTTCGTCTTGGATCTGCTGGCGGTTCTTGTTCTTCGTGCCGCGCATCAGCAGCGCTCCGGCCATGCTTCCCGCGGTGGATTTGCCGAACAGCGATTTTTCGTCTCCGAACCGGACGATCATCGAGGCCACCACCGTGCCGCCGCGCGTCCTCTTGGGGAACATCACCAGCTTTAACCCGTTCGGCAGTTTGACGCGGATCACGCGAGCCTCGATGTTGTGAGGAGTCGGGTCGAACGCCTCACCCGCCTGGATGGTCGCGCCGCCTTTATAATCCTTGAAGCGCGCAGCCGCGTCCGGCGTGGCTGGAATCTCGGCGCGGTCGGGAGCGCTCGTCGGAACGAACTCGCCCAGCGTGCGGTTGGAGGATTTCAGGTAGGCCTTCGCCACGCGCGCCACGTCGGCGGGCGTGACTTTGTTCACCTCGTCGCGGGTGAGGAAGAAAGTCCGCCAGTCGCCGTCGCCGACGTACCCGCCGAGCATCATTCCAATGGATTGTGAATTCGTCAAAGCGAGTTCGATGTTCTTCAGGATGCGGGCCTTGGCGCGGTCGACCTCCTCTTGGGTCGGCGGCTCATTGGCCAGACCTTCCACGGTTTTCAGGAGGACCTGCTGGGCCTCGTCGATGGATTGGTCCGGCTTGAGCTGCGCGAATGCCAGAGCGAACCCCGGGTCGTGCATTCCCCCGGCGCTCATGCTCGCGGCCACCGCCTTCTTGTTATCGACCAGCGCCTTGTACAGCCGGCCGGTCTGGGGAGCGCCCAGCACCTGGGCCATCACTTCCAGGGCCGCGTGATCGGGGTGCAGAGCCGCCGGAGTGTGCCAGACCGCCATGATCCCTTGAATATTCCCCACCCGGCGAAGCATTACGCTGCGCTCGCCTTCCTGCGTGGGCTCGGCCGTATACGGCTGCGTCAGCACGCGCTGCGGCTTGGGGATGGCGCCGATGGTTTCCGCCACCAGCGCCAGGGCTTTGGATTCGTCGAACTGTCCCGCGACGATGAGTTCGGCGTTGTCGGGCTGGTAGTATTTTTGGTAGAAGACGGCCAGGTTGGTGATAGGCACCCTTTCCACGTCGGTGCGGTTGCCGATCACCGTCTTACCGTAGTTGTGGAAGTTGTAGGCAGCCGCCAGAACGCGTTCATGGAGAACATTGAGCGGGCTGTTCTCGCCGGATTCCATTTCGTTCCGGACCACGGTCATCTCGGTGTCGAGATCCTTCTTCAGCATGGTCATATTGGCCATGCGGTCGGCTTCCAGTCCCAAGGCCCAACGCAGGTTCTCGTCGCTGGCGTTGAACGTCTCGAAGTACATCGTCTGGTCGTACGAAGTGGTGCCGTTGAAGGTGCCCCCGGTGCGGTCGGTCAGCTCCCTGAAAATCTCCCGGCCCGACTTGGAGCTTTTGAACACCATGTGCTCCAGTAGGTGGGCCATACCGGTCTCGCCATAGCCTTCGTTGCGCGAGCCGACCATGTAAACAACGTTTACCGTGATCTTGGGTTTCGAGTTGTCCGGAAACAACAAAACATGCAGGCCGTTCGGAAAAGCATACTCCGTGACTCCTTCAATGGAGGTCACCTTCTGAACGCCTGGCGGCAGAGTCTGGGCCAGAGCGGTGGTAATCAGGACGATTGTCGCGGCAGAAATCGCGATGAATCTCTTCAGGCGCATGTCTCACCCCTTTCCGTATTCCGGGTTTGATTATACCCAGACGGCGCGGCGGACTCATCATGTTAAGATCGGAGCCAAGCCACCGGAGCGTGACGATCCGCTGCGTGGGGCAGGCGCTTCCGCCTGCCAACGTCATTTTTTTCGTTTGCCTACCCTGGGATGACCAGACTGCATGCCGGACCAGAAGCAGAGTGCCGTTATCAATCCACTCGGACGTTGTGCCGGTGACTGACGGAACTGTCCGCGCCCGCAAAGGCGCTTTACACAATTTCGTCCGTCACCAGGGCCTATTTAGGAATATACTGATCCAAATGCGAATCACTCGGAGATTTTCCATCGGACTATTGGGCGTCCTGCTGCCCGCCGCGGCGCTCTCTCAACCCCTGCCGGTCGCCGGCCGTCCCGACGACGCCGGCATCTCATCCCAGCGCCTGGAACGGGTGCGCCATCAGATGAAAGCCGACGTCGATAGCAGCCGCATTCCAGGCGCCGTGTTGCTGATCGCGCACAACGGCAAGATTGCCACCCTTGATGCTTTCGGCTTTCAGGACCGGCGCTCGAAGACGCCGATGAAGAACGATTCCATCTTCCGCATCGCATCCATGTCGAAGCCGATTACCTCGGTCGCCATCATGATCCTCGCCGAAGAAGGCAAGCTCGATATCGGCGCGCCGGTGGCTCAGTACCTCCCCGAGTTCAAAGACGTGAAGGTCGGCGTGGAAGGGGCCGCGCCCAAGCGGCCGATGACCGTTCACGACCTGCTCCGCCACACCTCCGGGCTCACCTACGGTATCTTCGGCAACTCGCCGGTGGACGAACTGTACAAGAAGAGCAACATGTTTGCCGCCAAATCGCTCTCCGAGATGGTCGCCACCATCGCGCGCCTGCCCCTCGCACATCAGCCGGGCGAGGTCTGGGAGTACAGCGTGTCCACGGACGTTCTGGGCCGTATCGTCGAAGTGGTCAGCGGCATGGACCTGGACCGCTTCGTCGCCGAAAACGTGACCGGCCCGCTGAAGATGACCGATACCGGCTTCTACCTGAATGCGTCACAAGCCGCCCGCCTGGCGCGTTTCGATACGGCCACGACGATGAGCGGCGGGGATCCCACCGCGAAACCCGCGATTCTCTCGGGAGGTGGCGGCATGCTCTCGACCGCGGGCGACTACGCGCGCTTCTGCCAGATGATGCTCAACGGCGGTGAGCTCAACGGCGTGCGAATTCTCTCCCCCAAGACCGTCGCGCTGATGACGTCGGACCAGGTCCCTCCGTCCACGGACCGGCATTCGCCCGTCTCAATCACTTTGGGCGCATTCGGCCCCACCCCCGAGATGGGCACGAGCTTCGGCCTCGGTTTCGCGGTCCGCACGGATCCCGGCCGAAACCCCGTACCTGGATCCGTCGGCGACTTCTCGTGGGCCGGCATCACCGGCACATACTTCTGGGTCGATCCAAAAGAGAAGCTGGTCACGGTAATGATGATCCAGGCTCCGCAGGCCACCATCGTCCCCTATTGGCGTCAGACTCGCACCCTGGTTTACCAGGCCCTCATGTAGGTGGGGCATGCTGTAGCTTGCCCTGAATTAAATAAGCCCCGTAGGACGATGTCGCAGAGCGGCCGCCGCTCCCCAAGAGTTCCTCACGGCTTCACCGTCAGCGGCTTCCCGGAGTATTCGACCACCCGGTCGATCTGCGCTGTGCCGCCGATCCCGGTGCCATGGCCTTCGCCCACGAAGACCACGCGGAAGATCCGGTTCGCGAGCATCCCGGGAAAGCTGCCCTTGCGTTCGCCGATGTTCAGCGTCTGACCAGCCTCATCCCACTGGACCGGGATGGTGGCGTACACGCCCTTTTCGTAGTTGTAGTTGTCGTTTTCGTCCTCGTACAACGTGAAGTTGGCGCTGGCGCCGCGATAGACCCGAAGCTCGATCGGATCGGCGGGCTTCTCGGTGGCGTACTCCACATCCGGGCCCATGGGGACAATCGACCCCGCCCGCACATACAGCGGGATCTGGTCCAAAGGCGCGGGCGCATCGATGGCCTTGCCGCCCTCGATCAGCTTCCCGGTCCAGAAGTCGTACCACTGCGTCTTGGGCAAGTACACATGCCGGGTGGTGGCGCCCTGCTCAGTCACCGGGTTCACCAGGATCGACGGCCCGAAGAGGAACTGGTCGCCGATATTCTGGGCCCGCACGTCGGTTCGGAAATCCATCACCAGCGGCCGCATGGGAGTGTAGTGCTCGCTGGTGATCTTCCAGGCCACCGAATAGATGTACGGCATCAGCTCGTAACGCAGCTTGTCGAAAGCCGTCAGGACCTTCTGCGCCTCAGGCCCATAAGACCAGAGCTCGTTCTGGTTGTTGGTGCGGGTCCCGTGCACCCGCAGAATCGGGCAGAATGTCCCATACTGAAACCAGCGGATGAACAGCTCGCGGTATGCCGGGTCGTCGGGGTTGCCGGTGACGAACCCACCGATGTCGGTAGTCCAATACGGCAGCCCGGAGAGCGAGAAATTCAGCCCCGCGGGAACTTGGCGGCGCAGGGTTTCGAAATCCGAGTCGACGTCGCCCGACCATGCGGTCACCGCCTCCCTCTGGCTTCCGGCAAACGCCGAACGCGAGAGAATGAACACGCGCTTCTGGTCCGAGGTGGCGCGCTGTCCTTCGTACGCGGCGGCTGAGGCCATCAGGGGATAAATGTTGGCATAACGCGCCCCGCTTCCGATCGACAGCTTGTTGTGCTGGAGAACGCTCTCCTCGCGCTGCTCCGTTTCGGGCTCGGTGGTATCGAACCACCAGGCATCCACGCCGATCTGGAACAGGGCCTTGTTCATGAGGTTCCAGTAATACCTGCGCGCCGCCGGGTTGGTGGCGTCGTAGAGCGCCGTCCCCACGGGGTGGTATTCAGTCCCCACGATCGTTCGATCTACGAAGTAGCCCAGCTTGTCCATTTCGTCGTAGGTTGCGGAGCCCTTCTCGAAGAACGGCCACGTGGAGATCATGAGGTGAAAGTTCCGCCGATGCAACTCATCCACCATGCCCTTGGGGTCGGGATAATTCTTGCTGTTGAAGACGAATTCCCCCATGCGGGTCCACCAGAACCAATCCTGCACGATGTTGTCCACGGGGATGTGCAGCTCGCGATACCTGCGCGCCACACCGAGCAGTTCGTCCTGTGTTTTGTACCGGTTCTTGCACTGCCAGAAGCCATACGCCCACTTTCCGAACATCGGCGCCGGGCCCGTCAGCGTGCGGTAGCCCGCGATGATCCCGTCGAAATCCGGTCCGTAAAGGAAGTAGTAGTCGATGCTGTCGGCGACTTCCGAAGTGATGTACATGGCGTGCACGAAGCGGTTGTTGAACCGGCTGCGCGACGCGTTGTTCCAGAGAATGCCGTAGCCGTTGCTCGATAGCAGCAGCGGCACGGAAATGTTGGTATTGTCCTGCGCGATATCGACCGATTCGCCGTGGTAGTTCCAGACCCCTGCCTGGTGTTGGCCCAACCCGTAGAAGGCTTCGGTGGAACCCCACAGGCCGATGAACGCCTCGGAGCGATAGGTCTTCTCGCGGTTCACGGTAACCGGCGTCATGGTATTCGGTCCTTCCTGCACCAGCTTTCGGCCACCGGCCTCGCTGAAGTTGAGGTTTCCATCCTTGCGGTCGATGGAGACGCGCAGGCGGTCCGTAGAAATGACCACCGAGTTGGCGGTCTCTCGGAGGGTCCACTTGACGGGCGGAAAGGCGGACTGGTTCACGACGTATTCCGGAGTATCGGGGATGCCGGCGGCCGGCGAATAGGTCACGTGTACGATGGAATCCGTCGCGACCTGTAGGCGCAGGACGCCGGTCTGCAGGGTGAGCAAAACGCCCGCAGGCTGCTGCTGGACATGGGTCACTGGATTGAGCGGAATCCATTGGGCGTTGGCGCGGCCTGCCAACATTGCGAACAGAAAGAACACCGAGTTAGTAGATGCGCGTTGCATATCGTTACCGGTAGGGCAAGCTTAAGCATGCGTTTGCAAGCTAGAGTATGCTCTACCTGGGCTCATTTCTCCGGCTCATCGTAAGCCGCGGGGCGCCGGATCCAGATGTTGCGGTAACGCACCAGGTCGCCGTTGTGATTCTGCAGGAGCAGCGGCTGTTCCGGATCGTGCGACGTATACTTCGCCACCTGCCGGTAGACCATCGGCCCCATCATCTCTTTATGGTGGTGCACCATCACGCCGTTGTAGAGCGCCGTGACGAACGCCGGCTTCACCAGCGTCCCGGCCTCGAAACGGGGGGCCTCGAAGAGAATGTCGTAGGTGTTCCATTCGCCGGGCTTCCGCGCGGGATTGGCCAGCGGCGGCCACTGGCCATAGATCGCGCCGGCCTGCCCGTCGGCGTAGGTGGGATTGTTGTAGGCATCCAACACCTGAATCTCATACCGGCTCATAATCAGCACGCCGCTATTGCCGCGCCCCTGGCTCGTCCGTTTCACTTCGGCCGGGGAGGCCCATTCGACGTGTAACTGGCAATCGCCGAATTTCTCGCGGGTGAGAAGATCGCCGGTTCCGGGTGCAACCTCAAAGTAGCCGTTACCGAGGGTCCATTGGGCGTCCACCATCTTGCCGCGGTCGGCGCCCCTGCCGGCCTGGGTCCATTTGGAGAGATCTTTGCCGTCGAACAGGACGATGGCGTCGGACGGAGGCGCGCCCGGTGTTTCGCCGGGAGCGATCACCTTGGGATGGGGACGGTCGGGGTCGTGCACGTGCCATTTCAAGCCGGGCAGAATCGGCGTATCGGTGAATCCCAGGTCGGGGTTTCTCTGTTGCTGTGCGAGGGCGGTTGCGAAGAGGGCGGCGGACACCGCGGCACACACCGTGATGGCCCGGAAGGAAGTGATTTGAGGCATGACGATCCTTTACTCGGGAGCTTGGAGTTACTATCTTATCGTAGGGTGGGGCATGCTTTAGCTTGCCTTGCCTTGCGCTGCGCGGCGGCGGCCCCTACGCTCAGTTCTTCGAGAAGTAGCCGCCCAGCGGCTCGTCGTCCCTGGTGTCGTCTTCGTCCGTCCCGCGAGCGACGATTTCGTCCTCGACGCTCAGGAACTCCTCGTACCAATCCGGCTCCACCTCGTAAACGTAGAGCCGTGAGTTATAGTCGAATGCCAGTTCCAGCGAACAGGTCACACCGGCGAAGATCCGCAACTCGCGCAGCCGCGATTCGTATTCGCGTTTCTCCTCGCGCGTGACTTCGCTGTCGTCGAGCTGCGCCAGAAGATCGTCCAGGTCGCTCGAATCGAATTCGCGCGTGGCAAACAGGATCAGCTTGATCCCGCTCTTGCGTGCGACCTCCAGGAACATCTGGTAATCGGGATGGCCCTCGGTGTCCCAGAGCACCAGGGGGAATCCGTCGAGGGCTCCCGGGCTGCTGTGGAAAACCGCGAATCCGGCGGAGTCGAGATACTCCCGGATCTCGTGCTTGAGTGTGTCTAGATTCAAATCCACGTTGTGGGTGCCTCACCCCTGTGCTAACACCAGAATATCAGAGGGGCCAGCCAGGTCGCGGGCAGAAGGCGTGACGATCGTCTTCGGCCCGATATAGATCTTGCGCTTTTCCCGAATCGCGGTGCGCACGTCCGCTTCACACACGAAGTTCACCGGTTTCGCAGGCGGCTCGGGCTGGACCGCTTCGGCCGGG
>JAIQFL010000388.1 GCA_020073365.1 Terriglobia bacterium
GCCCCAGGAGACCACCTGCGATGTGAGGATCGCCAAGGGCCCGCTGGTGGTGGATGTGGTGGCCGCCATCCGGAGGCTTGGCCTGAAGCGCATCGGCTATGAGCCGGCCCGCATGACGTGCGACTTCTTCGAGTCTTTGAAATCGCACCTGCCCATGAAGGCCTCGCTGGCGCCCGCCGCGGGCTGGATCGAAGAGCTGCGGATGGTGAAGTCGCCCGGCGAGATCGCGCGCATCCGCCGCTCGGTGGAAACCAACTCGCGCGCTTTTGAGCACACCGTTGTTCGGGTCCGCGCCGGCATGAAGGAGCAGGACCTGGCGGCCGAACTGGAATACCGCATGCGGCGCTTTGGGGCCGAAAAGCCGTCCTTCGAAACCATTGTCGCCGGGGGTGTTCGCTCCGCGCTGCCGCACGCGCAGCCCACTGCCGCGCCCTTGAAATCGGGCGACCTGGTGGTGGTTGACATGGGCGCCATCGAAAACGGCTATTGCAGCGACATGACCCGCATGCTGTTCCTCGGCCAGCCGACTGCCAAGGTGAAGCGCACCTACCGCGCGGTGCTGGAAGCGCAACTGGCGGCCATCGATGCCGTCCACGCCGGCGCATCTGCCGCGCGTGTGGACCGAGCCGCGCGCGAGGTGCTGAAAGGATACGGCCTGGACCGCGCCTTCGTCCACTCCACCGGCCACGGCCTCGGCCTGGAGATCCACGAACCTCCGCGGATCGGCAAGCGCGACAAGAGCCGGCTGAAAGCCGGGATGGCGATCACCATCGAGCCCGGCGTCTACATGGAAGACTTCGGGGGTATACGGATTGAGGACACCGTAATCGTGACGGAGAAGGGCTGCGAGATTCTGACGCCGACACCCAAAGATCTCCGCGTGATTGCGTAAGGCTTGGGCGCGGTCCCGTCTTACCGGGCGAGTCGGGTTCCGGCCGAGGTGCGTTTACCAGCCGGATGGTCGGTCTTCGATTGGGAAACGCAGTATGTTCTGTTGCTCAGTCGTGAGCGATTGCCACACTGCGAAAGGAAGCGAATTGACCTCGCGGCTACAGTCCGCATACCAGCGGCGCACGTAACGAATCGTCACGAGGGCACGCGGTGTATCGGTCAGATTGGGCGTACCTCGATGCAAAGCCCAAGGATGGCGAATGAGCACATCGCCTAAGTCCAGAGTCACCGGCTGTAGCTCAATTTCTGCGAGCTCAACAGAGCGTTGGGCCTGGTCCCTCGGCATTCTGTGAGTGCCTGGTGCAATCTCGATGGGACCGTTTGCCGGCAGAATGTCAGTCAGGCCAAAGCTGACCACCAGCATGTAGGTGGGCAGTAACAGGTCAGGGGCTTCGGGAAATAGAGGTCGCCGGTAGTCAGCATGAAGCTGCTGATGCTTTGAGCCCAGCACAGGTACATCACAACCCCATTGATCGGCTACGACCCTCTCATCCATAACACCACGCACGATGCTGAGAATCCCGGCATCGAAGAAGAACTCGGGCGCAAAGCAGGGCGGTTCAAAAGGCATCGCCAGGTAGTGACGATGCTCGCCGCGGTTAGGCTGGTCCCGATTTCTCTCTAAATAGTCCAGGAGAATTGGCCAAAACGCGTCACGGCAGGCTTGAATCAGAGATCTGGGGAAATGGGGCTTGAGAACACAAAAGCCCCGCTCTTGGAGTTCTGCAATTCTGTCTGTGACCAGCACTGAGACTCCGTACACTATATCAAGTAGACTTGCGTTATAGCCTGACGGTAGGTCGTCGGGTACTTCATGATCCCGTTAACAACCCGCCGGGCACCGGCACGAGTGCCGGTGCGGCAAGCAGGAGTGCTTGCGCCACCAAGGCTACGAGGGCTGCAGGCAGTCGGCGATTTCCTTTTCTTCGATGGCGCCGGCCTTGATGATGCGCCACGTGGGGTCCGTGATATCCACCGTGGTGGCGCCCTGGCCGGCGCAAGCTCCGCCGTCGATGACCAGATCCACGCGGCCGTCCATCATCCCGAAGACCTCGATGCCGCTGCGGCACGTGGGATGGCCGGAGATGTTGGCGCTGGTGGAGATCAGCGGCTCGTTCAATACCTCGATCAGTTGGTTGAGAATCTTGGACCGCGATTGCCGCAACGCCATGCGCCCGGTGTTGCCGGTCACCTTGAGGGGAATCTTCGCCGAGGCCGGTACGATGATAGTGAGCGGCCCGGGCCAGAAGCGTCGCGCCAAAAGGAAGAAACGGTTGTTCAGCTCGCCGGCGAGCTCCTCGGCCATCAGGATGTCGCGAACCAGGATGGGAAGCGAGCGGTGCAGCTCGCGGCCCTTGGCTTTGAAGGCTTGCGTCACGGCACGCAGGTTGAACGGGTCGGCCACCAACGTATAAAGCGCGTCGCTGGGGATGGCGACCACTCTGCCGCGGCGCACTGCGGCGGCGGCTCGTTCCAGAACTTCGGGCTGGGGCGCTTCGGGGTTGATCTCGACCAGGTCGGTAGCCATTTCGATGCGATCTCAGCGGGGGCCGATAGCTTCCGCGACGTCCAAAGCCATCTGGTAGCGCCCGAACGGCGCACTCAATTGAACGCCCTCGACCATGTGCCGGACGCGCGTCACCATGTCGCGAGCGATGGCTACACCTTCCTGGCGGGCCTTCTCGGCATCGTCCACGCGGCGCATGCGCTCCATGAATTCATCCGGAACGGGCACCCGCAGCTCGTTGACCATGAACTCGGCGTTGCGGAAGCTGGTGAGCGGCCAGATGCCGCAAATCACCGGAATCTTGACATGCTCGATACGCTTGAGAAACTTCTCCAGGTCATCGAGGTCGAAGACCGGCTGCGTCACTACATATTCGGCGCCGGCCTCTACCTTCCACTCGAAGCGGCGGATCTCCTCATCCATATTGAGCGCGCCGGGGTTGACGCCTACGCCGATCAGCAGGGCGGTCTGCGACCCCATGGGGTTGCCGCCGATGTCGAGCCCGTGGTTGAGGTTCCGCACGATGTTGACGAGCCCGATGGCGTCCACGTCGAAGACCGCGGTGGCATCGGGATAGGCACCCATGCGCGGCGGATCGCCGGTGATGCAGATGAGGTTGCGCACGCCCACCGTATGGGTGCCGAGCAATTCCGATTGAATGCCCAGGATGTTGCGGTCGCGGCAGCAGAAATGGTTCACGGCTTCAATGCCGGCCTGCTGCTGGATGAGCTGACAGGTCACCTGCGCGCTCATGCGCGCGCTGGCGCGAGGGCCGTCGGGGACATTGATGCAATCGATGCCGTGTTCGGCGCAGCGCCGGGCGCCGTCGATCTCACGGGTGGCGTCGATGCCGCGGGGCGGCAGAATCTCGACGAATGCCACGAACCTGCGTTCCGCCAGTTTGGCGCCGAGCTTGGACTTCTTGGCCATGGGCACGGGCTCGAGCGCGTGCGCTTTAACCTGGGGCTCCTCCACGGTGATGGCCAGCTTCTTTTGCAGCGGTTGCAGCGAGCGCGTCTCCGAGCGGATGAGCTTGATGTGCTCCGGCGTAGTGCCGCAGCAGCCGCCGATGACCTTAACGCCCGCCCACAGCAGGCGCCGGGCATATTGCGCCATGTACTCCGGCGAGCAGAGATAAATATTGCGGCCTTCGATGCGCATGGGCAGCCCGGCATTGGGCATGGCGCTCATGGGCTTGGAAGAAACCTGCATCATGCGCTCGATGGTTTCGAGCGTGGCCTTGGGGCCCACCGAGCAGTTGAGCCCGATGACATCCACGGGCCAGGCATCCATCTCGCGCGTGAAGGTCTCGGGGTCGGTGCCGCCGGGCAGGTGGCCAAAATCGTCGATGGTGACCTGGGCGATGAGAGCGATCTCGTTGCCGGCGGCCTCGCGCGCGGCGGTGACTGCTTCGCGCAGTTCGTCCATGTTGCCGAAGGTCTCGAGGATCAGGAGATCGACGCCGGCTTCCAGCAGCGCGTCGATTTGTTCACGGAATGCGGCGCGGGCTTCGGCGAACGAGGTGGGGCCCAGCGGCTCAATGCGCACTCCCAGGGGGCCCACGGCGCCGGCGACGAACGGGCCGTCCTTGGCCGCCTCGCGGGCCAACCGGACGCCCGCCAGGTTGATGTCCCTCAGCTTTTCGGCCACGCCAAACGCGCCCAGCCGGGGCCGGCTGGCGCCGAAGGTATTGGTCTCCAGGATCTGCGCGCCGGCCTTCGCGTATTCCTGGTGAATCTGGCGGACCAGGTCGGGCTGCGAGACGTTGAGCTCATCGAAGCAGCGGTTGATGAACACGCCCCGCGAGTAGAGCATGGTCCCCATGGCGCCGTCTGCCACCAGAACGCGGCGGGACAACTGATCACGGAACTGCTGGGCGCGGGTACTTGTAGCGGTCGTCATGGGAAAGCAGTCGCAAGATCCGCGTCGGATACGGAGATTGCGATATGTCCGATTCTAGCGCATGTACGTGCGCAGGGTCTCAGGCGCCGGGAAGGCGGAGTGGGACAGACCATCGCTTTTTGTGGTCTGTCAAGCAGTTTCTAGCCAGCCATGCCGGCTGACAGACGACGAGAAACGATCGTCTGTCCCACTGGGGCAGAGTCCACAATCTACTTCTGCAACCGGTTGTACTTCTTCAACACTTCCTGCAAGCGGTCATGGGGCAGCGCCGATATCTTATGGCCGGCGAACCCGGTCATATTTTCGGCCCCCAGCATGGCATTGATAATGGCCTCCTCGGTGGCTTGGACCGCGCCTTCAAACACGGCGTTCAGCCCGTCGTTAGGCATCATCGACACATTCATAGGAGCCTTTGCGGCTGCGGCCTGCGGGTTGGCCGTGGAGAACGCAATGAAGATATCGCCGGAGCCGTTGCCCGAGGTAGAACCGGTCCGCGCCAGCCCCATGGTGGCCCGCCTGGCGAGACGTTTCGTCTGGTGCGGGAGCAGCGGCGCGTCGGTCGCCACCACAATGATGATGGATCCGGTATCGTCGCGGAAGGCATGCTGCGCGCTTGCCACGGGCGTGTCACCGGGGATCTCCTGGCCGACCGGTACTCCGCCGACGCGCAACTGGCGGCGGCTTCCGCAATTGCACTGCACCAGAACCCCGACGGTGAATCCGCCCGCCACCTTTCGCGACGATGTGCCGATGCCACCCTTGAATCCATAGCAGACCATGCCCGTGCCGCCGCCCACGTTGCCTTCAGGCACGCGACCCGATGAAGCGGCTTCCAGCGCAGCCGCTACATCCTCGGGCTTCACATGAAAGCCGTTGATGTCGTTTAGGAAGCCATCGTAGGTCTCGGCCACGACCGGGTACGTGTAGAATCCGCCGTCGAAGACGTTGGTGCCGGGACTGCGCTTGTTCTTCACCAGCCATGCCAGGTAGGCATCGCGCACCACGCCCACGCTGTGGGTGTTGGTGATCATCACCGGTCCGTCCAGGAAGCCGGATTCCTCGAGCCAGTGCGTGCCGGTCATGTCGCCGTTGCCGTTCTGCGAGAAGAAACCGCCGAACACCGGGTCGGAGGACTGCTTCCCGCGAGGCCAGACGGCCGTAACGCCGGTGCGCACCGAATCACCCGCGATCAGGGTCCGGTGGCCGACTTCGACTCCGGGCACATCGGTGATCGCGTTGAGGGGCCCGGACGCGCCTTCCAGCGGCACGCCCAGTTCGCGGGCCCGCGGCTTGGTCTGGGAATCTGCGGAGACGGAGCACATGGCTACGAGTAATACCACTTGGAGGAGTCTCATGGTGTGTGAAATGGTATCACCCCGGATCGCGTCGAGGCGACCCAAGCGCTTTGAGAAAGGCAAACCCGACACAGGCAAGGATGCCCGTGTCACTCCTGGTGTAAGCTTGCCGGCCCAGCGTTACCCAGAAATGCCTGCCCCGTGAGTGGGTGAGACGGGTCCAGCACGTTCTCAAAGCTCTGCTGGCGATAAACGAACACCGGGCGATCTCCACCCGCCACGACCGGTTCCGTGCAAACGATCCGGAATTGAGCGCCGCCAGACTGAAACTCGATGACATTGCCGCTCACATGGCCGGCCTCGATGAACCGGGGATTGCCCTGCGGATCCAGGGCCACCAGAAACCGGCCTTGCCCCGGCAGGTGGACCCAGATCACGGGACCCGAGCCGGCATCCCGCTGGCTGGCAGCGAGCTGTCCGTTGATGTAGAGTTGCGGCCCGGCAAGCCGCATGCTGCCGTCCTGGGCCGACCGATGTTGCCCCGGCCAACCCGGAAAGGCCGTCCAGGAAAGCACAATCCGATCGTAAACGCGCTCGCCTCCGGCTTGGGATAAGGTCACTTCAAAGGGCTCACCCACTTGAACCAGCCGGGGTGCGGGAAGATTGGGAGGGGTCAGGATCTGCCCATCCAATTTGAACGGCCCCGTGTGCCTCTTCAGCGTCGAGAGTTGTAAGGGAGAGAACGATACCCTGTACTGCCCGTCTCCGGACCGTTCCAGCGTGTACTCGTAACCGCAATAGCTATGGGAAAAGCGGTTGTGCAGATGGCCGCTGCCGCGCAACGTGCCGCTGCTTCCGCCGATGGAATGGCCGCCTCCCAGAAGCCATGATTTCGGTGGCGTCACTGGGGGAGCGATCATCCGGGTGGCTTGTAGGTAGAGGCCTCCGCCCTCGTCGCTCCACTGCCCCTGGAAGCGTGACAGCACAGGAGTCTCGAAGCCTGCGGCGCCCAACGCCGCGCAAATCGCCGCCGCTGCCACAGCCAGCACCCAGCGCAGCGGCACACCGAAGACCCTGCAGCGCTGAATTGGAAGCGCGGCCACCAGACCCCTGCGTAGCGACGGTGGTGGCGCAGGCGCCTTCCAGGTGTCCAATAGTCGATCGAGCTCGGCTTCGTTCATGGCTTTCTCTCCAGGTTGGGCCCATAGGCCGCCAGTGTCTCTCTCAAATTTGCGCGGGCACGCTGCAGGCGTGACTTGACCGCTCCCAGTTCAATCTGCAGAACCTCCGCGATTTCTGCCAGCGGCATCTGCTCGTAATGTGCCAGCAACAGCACCTCGCGTTGCCCCTCGGGAAGCTGGCGGATGGCACGTGCCACTACTTGCTTCAGTTCGGCGGCGTAACATTCGCGTTCGGGCGTAAGCGGCTCTGGCGTGTCAGCCGAGGCCGCGGGCTGCTGCAAACGCTTCAGCGCCTGATTGCGCACCGCGCCGAGAAGATATGTCCGCAAGCCGTTACGTTGAGGATCGAAGGCGCAACCCGGCCGCAGCAGCGCCAGGAAGCATTCCTGCACGATATCCTCTGCATCCGCGATCGAGCCCGTGAGGCGCCAGGCGAACCGGAACAGCGGCCCGTGGTGTTCGTCGAAATGCCGTAGAATTGCCGCTGTGCTCCGGTCCATGTGTTCAAAAGGTATTACGGCAGACGGGCAGAAGGAATCGGAGAAACTTGAATCGCGGGCCAGCGGTATGGGCCGGACAGGAACTCTGTGCCTGTAGTGACAGGCGGTTCGCCGGCGGTCGGAAGCAGGCTGCAGGATGAAACTCTGCCCCACCCCTCGGCGCCCCGGACACCTAACGCCTCAGCGCAGCGGCGGCAGGGGCCTCCTGCTCGAAGCGCGCCCGGCGGACGGGATCGGCGGAGAATTCGGCCGGGAGGATCTTGAGCGCCACCTCGCGGCCCAGACGCGAATCGCGCGCCCGGTAGACTTCTCCCATGCCGCCCGCGCCGAGGGGAGCGATGATCTCGTAAGGACCCAGCCGGGATCCGCGCGTCAGGCACATGCCGCTAATCCAACCGGCGGGTGGCGATGGAGCCGGTCTCTTCCCAGGCCGCCAGAATCGAGCCATCGGGAAGGGCGAGAATCGAGGGGAAAGCGCCCGCATCGGAGAGGTGCGTGGGGGCGGCCGAGCCCGGCAGGCGCGCTTCAATGCCGCCGGTGGTGGACCAGACCGCGTAGGCGCCCTTGCCGTTAACCGCCAGGGCGACGTCCTGTCCCGTGCCGATTCTGACCTCCGGCTTGCCGGCTTCGGCGATGTAGAGATCGTGCTCGCGGCGCCATGCGCTCACCAGTTCGCCGTTGCGGACCGCGAGGCCGCCACCATCCATGGGACAGGCGTTCAGCTTCCACGTGCCGGTGCCCTGTTTCACCGCCGGGGAGACCGGCTTGCCGTCGCGGAGGCGCAGCGCGTAGAAATCGCGCGAGCCGTCGATGACGTTGCGCCACATCACCGCGAATTCGCCGTGGCCGAGCGAAACCAGCGACGGGTGGCAGCACTCGCAGATGGTGCGGCCGGGCGACTCGTACAGCATTACGTTCTTCGACCATGTGGCCCCCGCGTCGTTGGAGAACGCGCCATAGAGGCGCTTGCCGCCAGGAGTGCGATCGTCGAGCCAGGCGGCTGCCACGTTCCCTTCCGCATCCGCCGCCATGGCGTGGAGCCCTTCGCGCGCGGCCTTCGCCTGGTCATTGATGACCGCCGGCTTCGACCAGGTACGGCCGCCATCGGTGGAGCGCCAGTAGAACAGATCGCTTTCCGTGGCGATGGCGCTGACGACGATCGCGCCACCGCTGATGACGACGCGTGGTCCGCGATGGCGTCCCAGCAGCAGCTTGGGGAGGTCCGCCACCTTGGACGGGGCCGAAAACGAGCCACCATTGTCCGTAGAGCGGGTGAACCAGATGGATTCGCCGCTGCCGAACACTACAGCCACGACGCCATTGCCCGCGGCCAGTTGGGGTTGACGATTCGGCGCAGTGGGCGAGACCGGCGCCAGGTGGAGAGCCAGCAAAGCAGCAAAAAACAGCATCAGTTTGAGTGTAGGACAGGCTTCGCGGTCCGTGCAATCGGGGCAGGCCGGGCCGGGACCCAACACCAAGCAATTGAAAACCCGACGCGACCAACGGTTTTGGTGGGTATAGTTTCGAGCCCAGCGGCGTGGGGCGATCTGCCGCCCCACCACAAAAGGCGTAATTTTGTAGGCTTTCCGTAGTCACGCCCCGGACCATGCTGGGAGAGACCGGCATAAGGGCCGGTTATAGGAGGCATAGTCATGAAACCCGAGCGCATTTCCCGCACGGCAGCCTGCGCGGCTGTCGCGGCGGCAGCCTGTTTCCTGGCAACGAGAGCGGTTCCCGCGGCGAGCCCGCCGGCGCCCCTCGCCGCCAAAGTTCTGGTCAAGGGATCGCCCCTGCACGGTACAAATGGGTTGGCCTTCGACAAGCAGGATCGCCTCTACATAGCCAGCCTCTGGGGCAATGAAATCGTGGTCATGGATCCCATATCGGGCAAGATCCTGCAACGCATCGGCGCGGACAAGGGTGTTATCTCCCCCGACGATCTTACCTTCGGCCCGGACGGATCGCTCTACTGGACTTCCATGCTCGGCGCCCACGTGGGCCGCCTCGCCCCAGACGGGTCGGTCCAGACCCAGCCGGTGGCGGCAGGCCCCAACCCGATTACCGTCTCCGCCGATGGCCGGGTGTTCGTGGGGTTGTGCTTCCTGGGCGACGGCCTCTTTGAACTCGATCCCACCCTGACGCGCCCACCCACCGCTATCACCAAGGACCCCGGAATGCTGAACGGCTTCGACATCGGCCCCGACGGCCTGCTGTATGCGCCCGTGTACTTCGAAGGCCGCGTCATCCGCGCGAATCTGAAGTCCAGTCCGGTCCATTACGAGACCATCGCCACGGGCCTGGCAGTCCCATCGGCGGTCAAGTTCGATTCCCGAGGTTTGCTCTACGGTCTCAGCCAACTCTCCGGCGAGTTGTGGGTTCTCGACCCGGCCACCGGGCGTAAGGCCACCATCACCCGCCTGCCGCCCGGAATCGATAATCTCGCCTTTGACTCCCGCGACCGCCCATTCGTTTCCCACTCCTCCGACGGCACGATATGGGACATCATTCTCGGAATGGCGCGGACCGTCAGCCCGGGCGGCATGATTCTGCCGGGCGGTGTGGCCGTGATACCGCGCTCCGGCGGCGAATCCATCTTCGTCGCGGACGCCTGGACCTTGCGCGAGTTCGATGGCCAGACCGGCAAAGCGCTTTCGGCACAGTACAGCTCGTTCGCCGTTCCCGACGGCATCACTCAGCCGTTCACCGCCAGCGCGGACGGCGGCAACCTGGTGATCTCCTCGTGGGTCGGCTCCAATGTCCAGGTGTGGAATCCCGATACCCGCCAGGTAGTGGAAAACTACCCCGGGCTCGCTGCGCCAATAGATGCTGTCCGCTTCCAGGGCGCGGTTGTGGCTTCCGAGCTTGGCACGCATTCCGTCATCAGGCTCACGCCGGCCGGCAGAACCACCCTCACCGATGCGTTGTTTGTGCCCTCGGGCC
>JAIQFL010000389.1 GCA_020073365.1 Terriglobia bacterium
CGATCAGTGGGAAGGGTTACGTTTTTCGCGGCCAGACTTCCGGAGTGGTGGGCAAGGTTTTTCAAGCCTGCGGCGTCGCCATGCCACCCGCGCTACGCCCATGCTGAACTTATCTCCAGATGGGCGCAGGCGGAGAGAAAGCGTGTCACTAGGCCGTTTTCAAAGTTGCAAACCCTTGGAAATGCGTAACTTCCGCGGACATGGTGTAGAAGATGAGTTAGAGGCGGTTCCCCCCCAGTGGCCTCATCTGCTTCGGCTGCCGTGACTTGAGCCCCATGCTGAGGCCGGTGTACCGTGGTTCCCGACGGGTGTACAGATGTGGGAATCCCTTTGTACAAACCACCCTGTACAGCGGCTGGAGCCAACTTTTGTACATCGGGCGGTGAGGGCAGGTGTACGGCGGCGGGCGGTGGCTGTACAACGGCTGGCCCTAATCCGTTCGTTGCCTCGGCGGTGAAGAGATCGCCTTGGCCCTCGGGGTTGACGAGCAACACCACGCGAACGGTCTGCGGCGGCTCTCGCCGCTTGGGCTGCTTCCGTTTCTCTAGGCCAAGGTCACGAAGCAGGCGATCATCGTGCTGTTCGGTGATAGCCCTAAGCGCAGCCACGCCGTCGCGCATCACCAGATCCTTCCATTGATGCTGCCGCTCCAAGCGCGCCACAGTCGCGGCGCGCCTCTCGGGCTCCCAGTCGGCCATCTGACGCTCCAAGAACCCCGGGAGCACAAAAGAAAAATCCGGTGTACAACGGCTTGAGTGTTCGCATCTATCTGATTTTGGGGTACTTGTCCTGCGTTTCACTTTGCCGCAGAGGTACAGACGCTTGGGAAATTGCTTGTCCCGCCGGCACAACCCATGCGACTCGCCAAGTCGCCAGACCTCCTGCGCCCACTTCACCGTCCAACCAAGGTCGGCAGCCATTCGCTCGATGGGCAGTTCCTGTCCCTTCTCGTCAACTGCGTAGGCCTTCCAGCGACCACGGCGGATCGTGTGGGCACGCTGCCAGGCGAGCATGCGCTGGAGCGCTGACTCACCGGGGATCTCGTCCAGAAAGAAATCAATCTGATCGACAGGAATGGGATCCCATCTGTTGGCCCCCAGTCGCGCATCAGTCTCGTGACATCGCTCTCAGGGTTGCTCGGATTCGGTTGTGGTGACTCGGCCATCAAGAAAACCCGTCTCGCGACAAGCGGCGTGCGTTTCAACGAGGTGATTGCTTTTTTGCGCCGTATTGGGCAGGATGGAATGAGCCTCTCGGCGCCCATTTGGTGGCTTTCTATCTGCACGTCAACTTTGGCGAGTGGGAAGTGCAGCGAGAGAAAGCGCGATAGTAGTAGACCGTCTTCAGCGAGTGCCAGATCAAACTGGAGCAGTCGAACCGGCGGCGCCGTACCCAACCCCTTCGCGGAGTACGGCATTGCGATGCGGCGAGTGCCTAAGTCATCGCATTTTGTGTGGCTTACGATTCTGGAGATCGGGTGGGCCGGCGACCGTTTTTGGGTAGCAACCAGCGCCGGACCATCCAGGATCCGAGGGCTTTATGAATGGCTGCATAGCAGGCCCCCGCAACCATCGATCCGTACGGGCAATGAATGAAAGGGCAGGACTACGGCGTAGCCCTGCCCGGAACTGTGCTCCAGGTGGCCGTTCCAACTGAAGGCCAATCTCGACAGACCAAATTGTTTTGGAATGAAATGGAATGAAGCTGCCGTCTGTAGTGTCTGTAAAGCGTTTGAAAAAAATGGTGGCCAGGACGGAATCGAACCGCCGCCAGCCTTTCTGGGCTGGCATCCACGGCAAGTCCTGGTAGTCCCCGTCACGGCAACTGACCCGTGATCGGCATTGGCCCAGGCATAGCACTGGGTTCCTCGAAAGTACGACGATGGAATACCCTCCTTTGTCAAGGAGTCCCGTTCTCAGCCGTCCCTGCGCAATAACAAAAGCCCCCTGCGCGGAGCGCTTCTGCACTCGATCTTAGTGGGCGCGCGAACCGCGACGAAGAACTCAACCAAATCCGAGACCGGATGGCCCTCTATACGGCTCTTTTGGCTTCCCGCCAGTTAAACCAGATTAAACCGAGCACCCGATGGCGACCTGCGAACTTCGTTGATAAGCTTAAGGCATGTCGACGTTTTTGGAAAAGGCGCTGGAAAAAGTCGGTGCGCTGCCTGAGGATGAGCAGGACGCGATCGCATCGCAAATCCTCGCTGCTCTCGCCGACGAGGAGGCCTGGAAGGAGCGCTCCGTCAAGAAGCGCGAGATTATCCGTCGCATGGCCCGGGAAGCCCTGGACGAAGACGCCAGGGGTGAAGCCCTTCCGTTGGACGAGTTGCTTTGATCCAGTCGTGAACGACCCGGCAGTTACGGCGTTTGTTCTCCCCCTTGAATGCCGTGGGCCCCCAAGAGTCCGTTCCATTCCGGCAATGGGTTTGACACCTCATTTCGGTGCTGTTAGCCTGAATTTTCATGCCTGCTGCGTCTACGCTCCGCACCACTCCGCTCCATTCCGTCCACCGGGCCCTCGGCGCCAAGATGGTGGACTTCGGCGGATGGGACATGCCCGTCCAGTATTCCGGCATCATCGAGGAACACAACGCCGTCCGCCGTGCGGTGGGAATGTTCGACGTCAGCCACATGGGCGAAATCGAAATCCGCGGTCCGGAGGCTGCCAGGCTCACCGATTTCGTCACCACCAACAGCGTTCCCAAACTGAAAATCGGACAGGCGCACTACTCGGGGCTGCTCTATGAGACGGGCGGGTTCGTGGATGACATCCTGGTTCACAAAGTCGCCGACGACCATTATTTTCTGTGCGTCAACGCTTCCAACCAGGAGAAGGATTTCGAGCACATCCGCGCCGCGAACCGTTTCGAAGCCGAGGTGGAGTTCGCCGGCGACCGCTACGCCCAACTGGCCATCCAGGGCCCCAAGGCCCAAGCTACTCTGCAGAAGTTGACGCCGGTGGACCTGGCTTCCATCCGCTACTACTGGTTTACCGACGGCGTAGTGGCCGGCGCGCCCGCGCGCATCGCGCATACGGGCTATACCGGGGAGGCGGGGTACGAGATTTACGTTGCCCCCAGCGAGGCGGAGCGCATCTGGGGCCTGGTGCTGGAAGCTGGCGCCGAGTTCGGGATCAAGCCGTGCGGGCTGGGCGCGCGCAATACGCTGCGCCTGGAAGCCAAGCTGGCGCTCTACGGCCACGAGATCGACGCTTCGATTTCGCCCCTGGAGGCCGACCTCAGTTGGATTGTGAAGCTCGACAAGGGCGAATTTGTCGGCCGCGAGGCGCTCGTTCGCCAGAAGCAGAGCGGCATCAAACGCAAACTGGTGGGCTTCGAAATGCGCGGCCGCGGCATCGGCCGCGACGGCTACGAAGTGTACCTCGACGGCGCGCCGGCGGGATGGGTGACCAGCGGTTCGCCCTCGCCAACCTTATGTAAGAACATCGGCCTTTGCTATCTGCCTGTCGAGCACGCCCATCCCGGCCAGCCGATTCAAATCATGATCCGCAACCAGCCCGTGGATGCGGTTACCGTCGAGACTCCCTTTTACAAACGAGCAAAATGAGCATGTATCCAGAAAACTTTCGGTACACCAAGGAACACGAATGGGTCCTCGTGGAAGGGGACATCGCTACCGTCGGGATCACCGACCACGCGCAGGAGGAACTGGGCGACATCGTCTATGTGGACCTGCCCAAGGTCGGGGCTCGCGTGGAGCAGGCCAAGTCCCTCGGCTCGGTGGAATCCGTCAAAGCCGTCAGCGATGTCTACTCGCCGGTGAGCGGTGAAGTGACCGGGATCAACCCACTGCTGGCGGACGCCCCTGAGAAGTTGAACGAGGACCCGCACGGCGCGGCCTGGCTGGTGAAAATCCGGCTGAGCGCGCCCGAAGAGGTTCAGAATCTTATGACCGCTTCCGAATATCAAACCTACGTAGGAGCCGAAAAGTAGTTGCGCTATCTCCCGAAGTCCGATTCTGAACGCCGCCAGATGCTGGACGCCTGCGGCGTGAGTTCCCCCGAAGAGCTGTTTGCTCACCTGCCCGAAGCGGTCCGGCTGAAGCGCCCGCTGGCGTTGGCGCCGGGGATCTCGGAATACGAAATCGTGCAATATTTTCGCGACCGCGCGGCGGAAAACGCCAATGGGTACGCATCGTTCCTGGGCGCGGGCGTCTACAATCATTTCCGTCCGGTGCTGGTGGATACGGTGGTCTCTCGCGGCGAGTTCCTGACCTCGTATACGCCGTACCAGGCGGAGATCGCGCAGGGCACCCTCACCACCATCTTCGAATTCCAGACCATGATCTGCCAGCTCACCGGCATGGATGTCGCCAATGCCTCCATGTATGACGGCTCCACCGCCGTTCCCGAGGCCGCCATGATGGCCGTGCGGGCCACCGGCAAGGGCCGCGTGCTGATCGCGAAATCGGTGCATCCCGAGTACCGCGAAGTGTTGCGCACCTATGCCAAAAACCAGGGAATGCCGGTGGAGGAGTTCGGCTACGTACCCGAGGCGGGGACCATCGACCTGGAAGACCTCGATCGCAAGATAGACGACTTCACCGCCGCGGTCATCGTGCAGTCGCCCAATTTCTTCGGAATCGTGGACCAGGTGAGGGCCGCCGCGGAGATCGCGCACCAGCGTGGCGCACTGCTGGTGGTGATGTTTACCGAGGCCGTGTCGCTGGGCATCCTGGCGCCGCCGGCGGAGGCCGACATCGTGGCGGGCGAGCTGCAATCGTTCGCCATTTCTCCCTGCTACGGCGGGCCGTTTGCCGGGATCATCGCCACCAAGGAGAAGTTGATCCGGCAGATGCCGGGACGCCTGGTGGGCCAGACCACCGATTCGCGCGGCAACCGGGCCTTCTGCCTGACCCTCTCCACCCGCGAGCAGCACATTCGCCGCGAGAAGGCCACCTCCAACATATGCACCAATCAGGCGCTGATCGCGCTGATGGCCACGGTGTTCATGACGGTTTATGGCAAGCAGGGCCTGCGCGAGCTGGCGGAGCAGAATCTCGCCAAAGCGCACTACCTGGCGGGTAAACTGAAGCCCCGCTTCTGCGGAAAGTTCTTCAACGAATTCGTGGTGAGAATGGAAGGCTTCTCGCCAGAGGCCCAAAACAACATCCTGCGCAGGAAGAGAATCATCGGCGGCCTGCCGCTGGGCCGCTTCTATCCCGAGTTGGCCGATTCGATGTTGCTGTGCGCTACCGAGATGTCGCGGCGATCGGATATGGATACCCTGGCCGAAGTCTTCGACCCGCGCAATACACCCAGCCGGCGCGTCGACAACCTGCCCAATCCCGAGGTGCCCGCATGATCACCAAAGTTCGCAGCCACCTCTCCCCCAACGAGTCGCTGCTCTTCGAGCGTAGCTCGCCCGGCAAGAAGGCCTACCAGCTTCCGGACCTGGACGTCCCACCCGTCAACGCCGCCGAAGCGCTCGGCGCGGACAACGTGCGCGCTCAGATCGAAGGCTTCCCCGAAGTCAGCGAAGTGGAAGCTATCCGCCACTTCACGCGTCTTTCCACCTGGAACTACGCCATCGACTACGGCATGTATCCGCTGGGTTCCTGCACCATGAAGTACAACCCGCGGATTAACGAGCTGGTGGCGCGCATTGAAGGACTGGCGTGGGCGCATCCCTATCAACCGGAAGCGCTGGCGCAAGGCTCGATGGAAGTGATGGCGCGGGTGGAAGCCGCGCTGGCCGAGATCACCGGCATGGACGCCGTGACGATCCAACCGGCTGCCGGCGCGCACGGCGAACTAACCGGTATCCTGCTGATCCGCGCGCTCCTCCAGAGGCGCGGCAATCCGCGCAAGAAGATCCTGATCCCCGATTCGGCCCACGGCACGAACCCCGCCACCGCGGCCATTGCGGGATATGCCATCGAGAATATCAAGTCCAGCGAGACCGGCGTTCTGGATGTGAGCGCGCTGGAGCGCCTGGTCACCGAGGATGTCGCGGCCCTGATGGTGACCAATCCCAACACTCTGGGAGTGTTCGAAGAGAACATCATCCACGTGGCCGAGATCCTGCACGCCAAAGGCGCCATGCTCTACATGGACGGCGCCAACATGAACGCGCTGGTGGGGATCGCGCGTCCGGGCGATTTCGGCGTGGACGTGATGCACCTCAACCTGCACAAGACGTTTTCCACGCCGCACGGGGGCGGCGGACCGGGCGCGGGTCCGGTGGCCGTGAAGAAGGCGCTGGAGCCTTTCCTGCCGGCGCCGCGCCTGAAACGCTCCGGCAAGCGGTGGGTCTACGACTACAAGCGCAAGCACTCCATCGGCCGCGTGAAGGCCTTCTACGGCAACTTCGGGGTCCTGGTGCGCGCGCTGGCGTACATCCTGGCCCACGGCGGACCGGGGCTGCGCAACGCCACGGTCGACGCGGTACTCAACGCCGTCTATATCCGCAAGCAACTGGAACCGTACTTCGATCTGCCATACTCCTCGCCCAACATGCATGAAGTGGTGTTCAGCGACGAGCGGCAGGCGAAGCTCGGGGTGCGCACCGGTGAGATCGCCAAGCGGCTGATCGACTACGGGTTTCATCCCTACACCGTGAGCTTCCCGCTGATCGTGCATGGCGCGCTGATGATCGAGCCGACCGAAACCGAAGGGAAGATGGAGCTGGACCAGTTCATCGAGGCCATGATCTCCATCGCCGAAGAGGTGGAAACCGATCCGCAGTTGGTGAAGAACGCGCCCCACGGCACGCGGACCAGCAAGGTGGACGAAGTAACCGCCGCGCGCAAGCCCGTGCTGCGATGGAAGGGCTAGATAGTAGCACAAACAGTGGGACAGACGATCGTTTTTTGTCGTCTGTCATCCGGGCGCTGATTGCTTGGAGAACAAGACAGACCACAAAAAGCGATGGTCTGTCCCACTGGCTCGTGCTCGCCCTCGTCCTGCTGATCCGCATCCCCTTCTGGAACCAGGCGATTCAGGGCGACGACACCATCTATCTCCACGAGGCGGCGCACGCCTTGGTGGAACCACTCCATCCGGACAACACCAAATACGTCTTCCAGGGCGCCCTGGTGGATTTGCGCGGGCATCCGCACGCGCCGATGGATGCGTGGGTACTCGCGGGGCTGATTGCCGCGATAGGGGATGTCAAGGAGATCCCCTTCCACGCCGCGTACACCGTCTTTTCCCTGATCGCCGCGTGGGCCATGTGGTCTCTGGCCCGTCGATTCTCACCCGCGCCGCTGTGGGCCACCTTGCTGTTCATCGCGGTGCCGGTGTTCGTGGTGAACGGCAATTCCCTGGAAACCGACCTGCCGTTCCTGGCATTCTGGATGGCCGCCGTGGCGCTCTTTCAGCGGCACACGCCTGTGGCCTGCGTCTTCCTGGCGCTGGCCGCGATGACCTCCCCCCAAGCCATCGCCCTCACTCCCATTCTGGGTGTCTACGTTTGGCTGTACCGCCGGCATGACCGCGGCGCGTGGCTCGCCATCTTCGTCCCGCCGATCACCCTCGTGGCCTGGCAACTCTTCGAGCGCCTCTCGACGGGCGCCCTACCCGCCGGTGTGCTCTCGGGCTACCTGACGCGCTTCGACATCTGGAATCCCCAGGCGCGGCTCGCGCTGCTGATCCATGCCTGCTTCCTGATCTTCCCGGCACTGTTGCCCGGCGCATTCGCCATCGCCTGGCGCAAGCGTCGCGAACCCGACACCCTGTTTCTTCTGGCCTGGATCGGCCTCTTCTTTGCGGGCGCGCTGGTGGTGTTCTTCGCGGGTTCGGCCCGATACCTCCTGCCCATAGCGGCTCCCCTGGCGCTCTTAGTTTCCCGGTTGAAGCCCAAGTGGCTGGCGATTGGCTTCGCCGCGCAGATGACGCTGGGGCTGGGCCTCGCGATGGCCAACTATCAGCACTGGGACGGCTACCGCAGGCTGGCGTCCAGCTTGCGCGAGATCACCGCCCGCCAACGAGTTTGGGTGGACGACGAGTGGGGCCTGCGCCATTACATGCACGCCGAGGGCGCTTTACCGTTGACCAAGACACAGCGCCTGCGCGTGGGCGATATCGTGGTAGCGAGCGAACTGAGCCACCAGGTAGAGTTAACCGCGCCGGTTTTGCCCTTCGCCAAGACCACCGAGATCCGGCCTGCCATTCCGCTGCGGCTGATCGGGCTGGAAACGCACTCGGGATACTCCACCGTATCGAAAGGCATTTGGCCTTTCGGGATCTCCTCCGGACCGGTCGATCGCGTGCGCGTGGTTGAAGTGGGAGAGCGCCACCCCACGCTCGAATACCTGACCATGTCGGGACCCGGAGTGCGCGAGCACGTCGTCAGCGGAATCTGGCCGGACGACCATTGGATGTCGGGCAGCGGGTTCGTGGTGCTGAAAAGCCCAACCACCCCCATGCCGCTGAGCGTCACCATCTACATTCCCGACAATGCCCCGGCGCGGCGCGTATCGCTGCTGCTCGATGGGCAGGAGGTGGCTTCCCAGACGTTCGCCGCGCCGGGGAAATACGATCTCGCTTCGACCGGCGCGGTCCAGCCTGCCGGTACGGCCGCCACAGTCGAAATCCGTGTGGACCGCACCTTCACGGCAGCGCCGGACATCCGCGAATTGGGCGTCGTTGTGATCGGCGTGGGTTTCCACCCGTAGTATCCTGGACTCAGGAGATTTCAAACCCAATGGGATGTGGAAGCGGCGGCAGCGCCTTTAACCAGATCGAGAACACGGTTCGCCCTGGAGCGCGCAAGGTCTTTTGCGTGAAGTTCCAGCGCGAGATGGAAGGGCTCGACGAAACGCCGTTCGAGGGCCATCCGCTCGGGCAGAAGATTTACGAAAGCGTCTCCAAGGAAGCCTGGAAAATGTGGGTGGAGCACATGAAGATGCTCATGAACGAGTATCGCCTCAACCTCGGCACCAAGGAAGCCCAGGAGTTCCTGCTGCAGCAGATGGACAGCTATTTCTTCGGTGAAGGCGCGGCCCTGCCGCCGGATTTCGTTCCGCCCAAGACAAAAGCTTAGCTGTACTCCGTTTCCGAGATGCGGTCGCGTATCGGCACCCTGCTTGCTCACGCGCGGCTCCGATCGGAGCCACGACCGTCAGTGCCTACCGAGTCAAATTCTTGCCGAAATTGGCAGAATCCTTCCGCGCCATCGGGCGTGGTTTTCTCTGCGTTCTCTGCTACCTCGGGGCCCTCAGATTTTGACTTTGTTTTTCTCCGCGTTTTTCTCCGCGCCCTTCGCGTCTCCGCGGTACGCTTGGTTTTTTCCTGTTTGGTTCCGGCCATGCCGGGTTAGGGAGTGGTCTTCCGGAGATGCACTGTGCGCTAAGGTCTGAATGTTTCGAGCGTGGTCGCGATGTGGAACCGCAGCTCGGCATGGGACCGCCGCAGCGCCCCTTCCACTTCGGCTGCCGAATCTCCCCGCGCGAAAATGAACCCCAGGTAACTGGACCCTTCGGGCAGCGGAATCAGTTGCTGCCCCTGCTTGGCCGTGACGATCACGTCCTCGATGGCGGCGACGGCTCGGGCGCGCTCCACCCCTTCCGCCGATCCGTAAATCCCGCCCTTGGGAATCGGGATCATCATGACGCCGGAGGCCCCTCCCTCCAGGCGCGCCCGCGAAACGTCTTCGCCGATGGCGTGCCGGAGGATCAACTCTTCCAGGGGCACTCCGCCTTCGAAACGCAGCGCCTGGGCGCACAGGCCGCCGATGGGGCGCGCGTGAGCTTCGAGCATCCAGGCGCCCGACCGGTTGTAGCGCAACTCCGCATGCACGGGGCCGTGATACAGTCCGAGGGCGGCGACCGCACGCGCGGTGGTATCGAGCAGCCCCTGTTGCACCTCGGCCGATTCCCGCGATGGGGTCACATAAATGGTCTCTTCGAAGTACGGGCCTTCCAGGGGATCGGGCTTATCGAAGATGGCGAGCGCTTGAAAGCTACCATGCGTGACTAGGCCCTCGACGGCGAATTCGCGGCCCTCGATGTAGCATTCCACCTGCAGGTGATGCTCGCCGATCTTGCGGATGCAGGCGAAGGCCGCCACAAACTCTTCCTCGGTATTGGCGCGGATCACGCCGCGGCTGGCGGAAAGCCCCAGCGGCTTCAGCACGCAGGGATACGGCGCGCGGCGAGCGAGGGCGCGCGGATCTTCGGTGAGAGGGGCGCGGAAGAAGGGCGGCACGCGCAATCCGGACCTCCCAGCCTCCGCTCCAGCGGTACAGGTACCAGGAAGTCTCCTCCGGCAGGTTGCCCGACCAGATGATCAGCAACT
>JAIQFL010000390.1 GCA_020073365.1 Terriglobia bacterium
AGTGGAGACCCGTCCGACGCCCGCCGTCTTATCCATTGCGCGGACCACGCTTCGCACGGCGGCAACGAGGTGTCCCGGTTCTTCCCCGGCGCGAATCACCAGGATGGCCCCGGGCTTGAATTGCCGGGGCGCGGCGAACATTTGCGACACTGCCTCATGCTCCAGCCCACTGTTGCGAACGTCCTTCACCAGGCCGACCACCGTGACCCAGTCCTTATTATTTCCGGGGTACCCCTTGAATCGCTTTCCGACCGGATCCTCGCCCGGCCAGTAACGCCGCGCCATGGCCTCGTTGACGATCACTACCAGCGGATCGTGCTCGCCATCGTGATCGGAGAAGAGGCGCCCCTTCAGCAGGCGCATGCCGAGAACCTGGAAGGCGTCGCCGCTCGAGGGGGGTGATCACCAGCGGCCTCCAGCGGTCGCGGGGTTCGGGTGCGTGCCCTTCCACTTCGTCGAGAGTGTCCACCCCCAACGACTTCCCCCCACGGGCGAAGAAGATGTCATTGATCGCTCCGACGAACTGGACGCCCGGAATCGTGCGGATTCGCGACATCACCTGCTCGTGGAAATCGTCGCTCCAGCGCGAGTTCAGTTCCATGGTCACCACGTGCTGCGCCTGGAAACCGGGATCGACCGCCCGTACTGCCTGGAAGCTGCGAATCAGCAGCCCGGCGCCCGTGAGCAGCACCACCGCCAGGGCGAATTCCGCGATCACCAGCCCGTTCCCAGTGGCGTGGGCATTCCTGCCTGTGTTTTTCAACGTCGACCCAGGCCGGAACGCCTGATCTCTCCACTCGGGCATCAGTCCGAACAACACTCCGCTCAGCACCGAGACCGCCAGGGTAAAGATCACGACCCGTGCATCGACGTGGATCTCATCCAGCCGCGGAATATTGCGCGGGCCGAAAACCGCCAGCAGATGCACTCCCCAGCCAGCCAGAACCAGGCCGATCGCCCCGCCGCACAGCGCCAGCACCGTGCTCTCGGTGACCATCTGCCGGAGGATCCGCATACGGCCGGCTCCCAGCGCCGCGCGAAGCGCGAATTCCCTCTGGCGTGCCGCGCCGCGCGCCAGCAGAAGGTTGGCCACATTGGTACACGCGATCAGCAGAACAAAAAACACCGCGCCGAACAGCACCAACAGCAGGAACGGCACGGTCCTTCCGAGCACCTGCGTCTGCAGGGGCACGACCCTCACGGTGAGGCCGTCGTTGGTCTCGCGATACTGCCGTTCGAGGCGGCTGGAAATGGTGGCCATTTCGGCCTGGGCCTGCGCAACGCTATATTGCGGCTTCAGACGGCCAAATACCACCACCGTCCCTCGCCCCCGTTGTGCCGAGTGCTCGTGCAACCATTCACTGGTGGTCGCCGGCGCCCAGAGCTGGACATTGTTTGAAGGGAAGTGGAAGTCGCCGGGCATGACCCCGACCACCCGGTATTCTTTGCCGTTCAGATCCAGCCTCTCGCCCAACGCCTTGGGCGACCCTCCATAGCGCTTCAGCCAGAGGTCGTGACTCAACACCACGACCCGCTCGCCCTGGGTCACGTCCTGCTCCGAGAGACTTCGTCCCAGCATGGGCGAGACACCCAGGACTCCGAAGAAGTCCGCTGCGACGTCGCCGTAGGTGATTGTTTCAGGCTCCAGACGATCGGCCGGATCGATCAAGGTTGCGCCTTCCGAAGCATAGAAGGCCATGCTTTCGAAGGACCGGCTTTGGCTTTTCCAGTCCGCGAAATTGGGGATGCTGGTGCGGCGTTCGTCCGCGTGGTCTTTGGCGGTGCTCCACAACATGGCGAGGCGGCCGGCATCGCGATAGGGAAGCTCCCGCAGCATGACGCCATTGACCACGCTGAAGATCGCGGTGTTGGCGCCGATCGCGAGTGCCAGGGTGAGCACCGCGACGGTGGTGAAGGCGGGGCTCTTGCGCAGCATGCGCAAGGCGTAGCGCAGATCCTGCCACCAGATTTCGAGCGAGCCGAACATCCACAGCTCGCGACAGGCCTCCTTCATGGATGTTACGTTTCCAAAGCGGCGGCGCGGGTGGGGATGGTCCTGCGCCAGCATGTCGAGGTGAAACTGGAGCTCGTCTTCCAGGTCGCGGTCGAGCTGACGCCGGCGTGTGAGCCGATTGATGCGATGCTTGAGTCGGTGGAGCCAAGGCATAATCTGCTACTCATGCCGCAGGGTAATCGCGGGGTCTACGCGGATCGCCCGGCGGGCGGGGATCGCGCAGCCGAGGATTCCGGCGAAGACTAGAACCAGTGCCACCGCCGCAAACGTCACGGGATCGGTCGGCGAAACACCCACCAGCAGATCGTCCATCACGCGGGTCACGGCGAGCGCGCCTGCCAAACCCAGAGCCAGTCCGATGGCCAATTGTCCCAGACCCTGCGCGAAGACCAGACGCAGGACATCGGTCACCTTGGCGCCCATCGCCAGGCGCACTCCGATCTCCTGCGTGCGCTGATTCACGGAATGCGCGATCACCGCATACAGGCCCACTGAGGCGAGCAGAAACGCGATGCTCCCGAAGATGGCGAACATGCTGCCTAACACCCCGATCGTCCGACTGCGCAGAGCCACTTCGGATTCCAGCGTGGCCAGGTGGCGCACGGGAAGGTCCTCATCCACCTCCTGAACCGCGCGGCGGAACGTGTCTCCCAGAGCTGCCGGCGGGACGCGGGTCCGGGCAGCAACGAACATATGGGACTGAGGTCTCTGCCGGTAGGGCAGGTAGAGCAGCGGATCGTGCTCGATCAGGTTGCCGGTGTTCTGCAGGATATCCGGGGCTACGCCTACTACCGTGAGCCACGCCTGCGGGATATTCGCCTCCATCAGGCGCACTCGCTTCCCCAGCGGGTTTTCACGGGGCCAGAACCGGTTCGCGAAGCTCTGGTTCACGATGGCCGAGGGCACACCGGACTCGCCATCGGCCTCCGTGAATGCGCGGCCCGCTACAAGCGGCACCTGCATCGTGCGGAAGTAGTCCGGGCCCACCAGCAGGCCGCCTCGCGGACGCTCGCGCTGGTCTATTGGCGGCGCGCCTTCCAGTTCATATTGGAACGACATCATTCCGTCGCCCGGCAGGCTGGACATGATGGTGGCAACTTCCACGCCGGGTATTTGCTCCAGGTGCGCCTTCAAGCGTTGGTAGAAAGCGGCTTGCTGTTCCGGCCGGGAATACCTGACCCTCGGCAGGTCCGCCCACATGGTGAGAACATTGGCGGTGTTCACGCCGACCGGCGCCCGATACGCCTTCAAGAAACTGCGAAGCATCAGGCCCGCGCCTGCCAGCAGGACCACGGCCAGCGCCATTTCAGTGATCACCAGCACACCCGAAAGATATCGGCCATGCCGCCCGCCGCCCGAACCCCGTCCGCCCTCCTTCAGCGACGAACTGACATCCAGCCTGGAGAGTCGCAGGGCGGGAACCAGGCCAAACACGATCCCCGTCCCGATGGAAATGGCGGCGAGGTAGAGGAGCACGCGATAGTCGAGGGAGAAGTCGATCCAGGCCGGTTTCCCCGTGGGAGTGATGGCCAGATCGAAGGCGCGGGTGCCCCAGATCGCGAACAACCATCCCAGTATGCCCCCCGCCGCCGAGAGCAGCAGGCTCTCCATCAAAAGTTGCCGGACCACCCGCCAACGGCTGGCGCCCAGCGCGGCGCGGATGGAAATCTCGTGCGATCGCACTACGGCGCGCGCCAGCAGCAAGTTGGCTACATTGGCGCAGGCGATCAGCAGCACGAAGCCGACCGCGGCCAACATCATCCAGAAGACCGACCGGATCTTTTTTCTCACCGCCATTTCGTTGTAGTTCTGAACCAGCGTGGTGAGGTCCTTGTTCGTTTCAGGATACTGCCGTGCAAGACGGCTGGTGACGGTTTCCATCTCCGCGCGTGCCGATTGCAGTGTGGCTCCGGCGGCCAGTCGCCCGAACATCATGACGTAGCGGTTCCCGCGATCCTGCCGCTGAGCCGTCGCGGGCAACGGAAGCCACAGGTCGCTTTCGGTGGGGAATCGAAGTCCGCGGGACATCACTCCGATGATCACAGTGGGCACCGCATTGACGCGAATCGTCCGCCCGATGACGGAGGTGTCCTTTCCGTAGCGGCTCTCCCACAGGCTATACGTCAGGAGGGCTACTGGCGGCGCGCCGGGAAGTTCGTCCTCGGGGAGGAAGTCGCGACCGAGCACCGGTTTCTGCCCGATCACGGAGAACGCGTTAGCCGTCATCTGGGCACAGCGGTAGCCCTGCGGCAGGCCGATGCCATCGCTGATGTCTCCCTGTGTTTGGGAAGTTGCGGCCATGCCATCGAACGACTTCGCCTGCGTGCGGAAGTCCTGGTAGTCGGGATACGACATGTCCTGGAACCGGCCCTTGACACGGTCCAGGCTGGAGATGTAGAAGATGCGGTCACTGTTTTCGAAGGGCAGGTTCTTGTAGAGGATCCCATTCACCAGCGAGAATACGGTGGTGTTGACGCCGATGCCCAACGCCAGCGCCGCGATTGCCACGGTCGTAAAGCCCGGACTCTTGCGCAGAGTGCGCAGGCCGTAGCGCAGGTCCTGCATCCAGATTTCGATGGAACCGAGTGTCCACATATCGCGGCAGGACTCCTTGAGCCCGCCGAAGTTTCCGAACCTCCGGTGAGCGTCGGCCCGATTGGGGCCTAACATCTCCAGGTGAAATCGAAGCTCGTCTTCCAGGTCACGGTCGAGTTGACGGCGGCGCCAAAGGCTCTTGAGGCGGAGCCGTATCCGGTTGATCATAATTCCCCTACGCCGTCTGCATGACGCGCGCGATGGCCTCGGCCAGGCGGCTCCAGTTATCCGACTCCTTCACCAACTGCTTCCGGCCCAACGCTGTCAGCCGGTAGTATTTCGCGCGGCGATTGTTCTCCGAAACGCCCCACTCGGAATCGATCATGCCGTCGAGCTCCATACGGTGCAGGGCCGGATAGAGCGAGCCTTCCTCCACGCGCAGCACCTCATCGGACACCTGCTGAATGAACTGGGCGATCCCATACCCGTGCTGCGCCCCGCGCGACAGCGTTTTCAGGACGAGCATGTCGAGAGTGCCCTGTACCAGCTCACCCTCGGATCGTTCTCTGGCTTTTCCCATAGACGCTTGATAGGTAGTATCGGGGAGTTTGCGTGGGATGTCAAGAGGGAATCGCGAAAGAACCAACACCCCTTCGAAAGGCGCCCTGACATGAAGAAACGAAGGAAGAGCCGATTGAAAAACCGGCTGCTGGATGAATCCTGCCCCACCTACAGCTCATATTTTTTCTCTCGGCGGCGAGCTGCTTTTCGGCGAACTCGCGGGCGATTTCCGACTGCCCGTCCTCCGGCGGCAGCACACGGCATACCACCGCCAAGGCTTAGGAAACAGGGCCACGGTGTTGCCGTCCCTGCCCGAAAACAGGATCGAGGTGTTCGAAACTGGGCCGGCCCCTGACTGCAAAGGTAGGACAGGAGGGTGGGCCTGGATAGCGCCGGCAGAGGGGCGGAGCGGGGCGAACTGCGCTCGCCTGGCAGGCGAAAGCGCCTGTTCCACCCCACCAACGATGTAGGGCTGATCACCCTGCCGGACGGGCGGCATTTGGCCGTGGCGGTGTGGTGGATCGCCAGGATTTCGCGGGCGGCGTGGGATTATTGGAGCCCGAAGTGACACGGGCACTCCTGCCTGTGTGGGTTTGGCTGGCGGCCCGGAATGGGGGCCAGGCAAAAACCAACACAGGCAAGAATGCCCGTGCTACAGAGAGAACTACGGCTTCACTTTACGGGTACAGCCCTCTCACCCTGCAAGCCTCGGCCACCCGGCCTACGCCTACCATATTCGCCGCGAGCCGCATGTTCACCTTGCGCTCCACATGGATCTTGAAGACGTCGTTGAACGACCTCACCATGATCTTCTCCAGCTTGGCGTTGACATCGTTCTCGTCCCAGAACAGGTGGTTCTCGTCCTGCACCCACTCGAAGTACGACACCGTCACGCCGCCCGCATTGCACAGAATGTCCGGGATCAGGAACACGCACTTCTCGTCGAAGATCCGGTCCGCATCCGGAGTCACCGGCCCGTTGGCCGCTTCGGCTACGATCCGCGCGCGAATCGTGTGCGCATTGTCCACCGTGATAGCGTTCTCGAGCGCCGCCGGAATCAGCACTTCGCAGTCCAGCGCCAGCAGTTCGTCCGCCGTGATCTTCTCCGCCCCCGGGAAGCCCGTTACGCTGCCCGTGCGTTTCTTGAACTCCACCACGGCCAGCACGTCCAGCCCCCTGGGGTTGAAGATGCAGCCCCTGGTATCGCTTACCGCGATCACCTTGGCGCCCGCTTCGTGCATCAGGGTGGCCGCGATGGATCCCGCGTTCCCGAATCCCTGCACTACGGTGCGCGCGCCCTGGAACGGAATGCCCAGGTTCTGGCAACTGCTGCGAATGGTGTAGAAGACGCCGCGGCCGGTGGCCTCATTGCGTCCCAGCGACCCGCCCAGGCTGATCGGCTTGCCCGTGACCACGCCCGTCACCGGATAGCCCTTCATCATGCTGTAGGTATCCATGATCCACGCCATGATCTGCGGCGTGGTGTACACGTCCGGCGCCGGGATGTCCTTCTCCGGCCCGATGATCGGCAGAATGGCGCTGGCATACCGGCGCGTCATGCGCTCCAGTTCGCCCATCGACATTTCCTTCGGGTTGCAGGTGATTCCGCCCTTGCCGCCGCCGTAGGGGATATTCACCACGGCGCACTTCCACGTCATCCATGTCGCCAACGCCCTCACTTCATCGATGGTGACGTTCGGATGGAACCGGATGCCGCCTTTCGCCGGACCGCGTTGCGTGCTGTGCTGCACGCGATACCCTACGAACCGGACGATCTTTCCGGAATCCATACGGACCGGCACGCTCACGGTAAGTTCGCGCTCGGGATACTTGATCATTGCCCGCACGTTGTTATCGAGTTCCAGCGCGTTCGCCGCCAGGTCGAAATTCTCTAGTGCGACTTCGTATGCGTTCTTCTCAGCCGTTAATGTTGCAGTTGCTAACATGGCAACCTCTTTTCGGAGTTTCAGACTCGGTCAGTCTTGATAAATGTCTACGCCCCGAATGATAATCCCTCTCACGCACCACGTCAAGGGTGTGTTAACGCTTGTTAAGCCGCGGTGGGAGGCTCGCAAAACACAGTGACAGGGTTCGCTGTCCAAGGCGCCCCTTTTGCGCGGGGCGCCCCCTGGGGCGGAACGTCACCGTATTTTCCTGGTGGACCACCCTCAGAACAGCCGGTCCTGCTTCCGCAGCGTTCCCAGAGTTCCGATATTGCCCACGGCAAAGGCGATGCGGATCTCGTCGCGCGCCGGTGTGATGATGCTGTTGCGGCGGTATTGCACGCTGATCCCGCAGCAATCCGTGTTGTAGGTCACCTGGAATGTAGAATACTGTAGCTGGGCTGCGCGGTAATCGTAATGCACGTCTAAACCGGCGTTGAAGCCGCGGCGGTTGGCGTCGCCGTAGCCGAGGCGGAATTGGAACTGGTTGGCGGCGGCGGTCACCAGCAACGGGTCCGTGTGGACCTGGTTGTTTCCCACCAACAGGAAGTACCGCCTTAACCGGTAGTCCACCGAGAAGGCGCTGTCCACGATGCCCTGGTAGCGGGGATCGTAATCGGCCTGCCACTGGACGCCCAGACCGCTCACGGGATTGGTGCGGAGCAGCGATACCACCGGCGAGGTGCCGCGCGGCCCTACCAGAAACGCGTAAGCCGAGAGGTCGGCAGTGCTGGCGAACAGGTTGGGCTTTCCCTCGACCAGCGCGCCGCCGAAGGTGGGGTCGAAGTAGCGCTTTTGCATCAACTCCCAGGTGAAGATCTCCAGTACCGAATCGCCGCGCTTGGCGAAGATGCGGTTGGTGAGCGAGATCTCCAGCTCGTTGGTGTCGGCCAACAGGTCGGTCTCATCGAAGCGGATGTAGCGATTGAAATCGTCGCCGATGCCGGTGACGTAACGGTAGGTCGCGCGCGGCTCGATCACGTGCTTCAGCTTGTCTCCGAACACCGTCTTCTTCTGGAAGACCCGCTCTAGCGCAGGGAAGATCATGTCCAGCGAGAGGGTTCGCGCGCTGCGTACCAGGTCCGTGCCGGCCACCCGATTGAGGCCTGGATTCGCCGGATCGGGCGATTGCGATTCCCCGTAGAAGGTCTCCTCTATGCCGATGCTGGGCACCAGGTGGAAACTCCCCCAATGCAGCGCGCTGGTAAGCTGTGGCGTGAGGTTCACGCGGGGCGTGAGCTGGCCGGTTTCGAAGCGATTGATGAGATTCGTGCCGTTAAAGGCCGGCTCGGAGCGAAACAGCAGCCCGGCCGCCGTGTCGAACGAAAACCAGAGCGGCACATTCTTAAAGATTTGACGGTCGCGCCCCACCAGCTCCGCCTCGGGAAGTTTGCGAATTGTCACCGCGTTGGAGATCAGGCTCGTCTTTTGAGTGACCGGGTCGGTGAACGGCACTTCCGTGGATTGAAAATTCTCCAGGCGCGCAAAGGTCACGTCGAAGTCGTAATTCGACCAATCCTTGTTGATGAAACCGACGGAATGGATTTCAGATCCGACGACGTCGGCCAGCGATTCGGACCAGTTCTGGCGGAAGCGGAAGGACGTGATGTAGTTCAGGTACCCGCGAGCTGTCCAGCCATCGCCCAGGTCGGACTTCCCGACCACATAGAGGCTGGCCCCGCTGTACTTCAGCGGGTTGGGCCCGTCGGCCGGATTCCCGCGGTCCTGCACACCGTAGAGGATCGCGTTGAAGTCCGTGCCGGACCGCGGGTTGCCGCGGAAATCCAGGTGGTGGGAAAAGGCGTTCGAGGTGAAGTCCTGAAACCGGTAAGTGGCGTCGTAACTCCGGCTGATGGCCCAATAGTATCCCAGCCCCACCATGAAACCGCGCTGCGAACGGGGCACCAGATTGGGAATGAGAAAACCGCTCTTGCGCGGCTCCTTTTGGAGCGAATGATAGAAGAAGGGAGCGTAGAACAGCGGCATCTTCCGCAGCAGAAACACGCTGCGATACGCGGTAGCGTATTCGTGGGGGACGATGACGAACTTGGGACCGCGCATGTGCCACCACGGCCCGGGGAGTTTGCAGTTGGTGATCCACCCGTTATGCAGAATGTACTTCAGGTCTATTTTTTCAGCCCACTCGCCTTGGAAGTAAAAAGGGGCGTCGACGGTCAGGATACCGGGGCGGGTGACGATGCGGGGATGGGTCTCGCCGCGTACGTCCCAGAATTTTCCTGTTTTCTCCTCGGTGTTATATTCCAGGCGGCTGGCCCAGATCTGTTCGTTCTTTTCAAAATCGTGAAAGTAGACGTGGCCTTTGGCCCGCAGATCTCCGGTTTCGTCGTCGTATTCGATCTCGTCGCCCCGGAAGAGCACCTTCGCGCCTTCGATCTCCGCGGGAACGCCGGGAAGTCCGGTGAGTTTGTAGAGCTGGCCCTGGACGTCCTGGGTGTCATACCAGAACCGCCAGGTCCCCACGGGAATGCTTGCCGGGGGAGCCTTGGGCGGTGACTCCTTGGGAGGCGGGGTCTGGGCTCGGAGCCCAACCGGTAAAAGTAGCATTACCAACGTCGTGAGGACCAAAAGACACGTATTACTCGAAGATTTTCCGTGACAAGTTGGTAGCGTTGTGTTAAGAAAGGTGAGAGAGCTTTTCGGCGGGAGCCTCAAGCCAGAAAGTTAGCATATTTCTCTGGGCCCATGTTGTAACGGATGTTGGGTTAAACCATGACCTGTGGCTATTGTGGTGCGCGGATTAGTGAGGAAGGCCGGTGTCTCCGGTGCCGCCGGAAACCCGAGGACACGCTGACCGGCGAAGTCGCGCTCAATCGGACGGAAGGGGCGTTGGCGGCCCAGATGCAGCCCAGTCTGCTGAAGCACGCCGGGTTAGTCGGCATCCCCGGCGCGGCGCGGCCAGGTTCGAAACTCGCGAGACCGGTGCAGGGATCGCTTTTCTGGGAACGGCCCGCGGGAAAAGTAGTCGCGCTCGAGTCTTTCCAGACGCCCCCAACCAGTACGGTTGCGCGTCCGCGGGCGACCGGGGCAATGCCGTCTCCGGGGACGCTGGTGCGCCGTCCTTCGCGCGTGGCGGAAGAGCAAGGAACGCTGGACTTTCTTCCGTCGGCTCAGGCGAAGCCGCGCACGCTGGGGACCAAGGTAGACGCCGTAATTTACTGCGAAGAAC
>JAIQFL010000391.1 GCA_020073365.1 Terriglobia bacterium
TCGCAGGAGGGCGGCGGCGCGGCCCAAATCTGTTTGCCCGTCGCGATGTCCAGCGCGAACAGGCCGCCGCCTACCTTCGGATCGGGCGTCAATGGCAGTCCCGCAGTGATCTCAGGGCCCGCGATCTTCTTCGCATCGGGCGTCAAGGTCTGACCGGGTTTGATCTCGGGGAAGACGAACGCGATGTCGGAAACCGCCACGTACATGTTCCTGCCGTCGGAAGCCGAACCCCATTGAATCCCGCCCAGCGCGCCGCCGGCCCACGCGCTGTTCCCATAGGATCTCGCCCTTCTTGTCCGGATCGAGCGCGCGCGCCACGCCGGATTTCTGGCTGACCAGCAACACGCGCTTTCCACTCCCGGTGGTCACCAGGATTGGCGACGCGCCGATGTCGAAATCGGGACCGTTGCTCGCGGGGCAACTCTCCTTATTCGGCATGCTGCAAGCCATGTTGTAGGCGTCGCCGGCGGTGAGTTGTTTCACCCAGAGGACCTTGCCGGTATTCATGTCGAGAGCCATGACCGCATCGCTGGTGTTGGTGGGCGGATTCGAGAAGTTGTCGCCGGTGCCTACGTAGATCACCTGGCGCTCCACATCGAGAGTCGGCGCTGACCAGATGCTCGCCCCCGAAGGGCCCCAGGTCGGACGGCCCGCCTTGGTCTTGCCCACGATGTGCGGCTCTTCCGCAATCGTGTAGGTCTTCCAGATCTGCTTGCCCGTCGCAGCATCGAGGGCTACCAGCGACCCACGTCCCGTGCAGCATTCATACGCCGGACTCATGGCCGGACCTTCCTCGCCCGCCGTCACCGGTACAAATACCCTTCCGCCGTAGTAGATGGGCGCGCCCACGATCTTGGCGCGCGGATGACCGTCCACGTGCACTGTCCAGAGCAACGCGCCGGTCGAGGCATCCACGGCATAGGCATTGGCGCGCTGATCGCCGAAGAATGCCGCTTTGTCCGTGACGCTGATCGCTGTGCGCACCGGCGCTTCCGTTTCGAAGGACCAGTATTGACAGCCGGTCTGCGCATCCAGTGAATAAACCTTGCGATTGGCGCTGGGGACGAAAATGCGTCCTCCAGCGATCGTCGGCTGGCCGTTCGCGGTGAACGTATTCGGAAAGGCGAAGGCCCATTTCAGCTTCAATTTCGGAACCAGCGCGGCGCTCAGGCCGGCGGTCTTCTCGGGCTGAAAGCGGGTGTTGGCCAGATCGGCGCTCCAGCCATTCCAAGCGGGCCCGGAGAGGGAAAACCCGGCGTGGGCAGCACACAATCCGGCCTCTGTGGGGGACGGCGTGCCCGTGCTCTTGCCCGCCAGAAATTCGGCGAGCGCGCGTTTCTGAGCGGCAGCCAGCGGCGCGCCCTGCGCCTTCATCGTGCCGGTTTCGAGCGAGCGGACGATGTTCTCCGCAGTCATCAGGCGCAATGCCACGGGCGCGGGGGCGCGGGTTACGGCCGAAGCGTCGTGGCACGCCGCGCAGTGCTCGCGGTATAGCGCCGCGCCGTCGGGATCGGCCCCCAGCGCCGGTCCGGCGGCAGCTAGCAGCACCAGGGAAAACGCTACTGCTTGGTACCGGTCCATGTGCCCTTCCCCAAACCAGAGAGATCCACCTCTCCCTTCATCTTGTCGGGAGCCTCGATTTTGCCGGTGTACACCACCTTGCCTTTCTGGTCCCCAACGGTAGCTTCGAATGAAAACTCGATGACATCGCCTTTGACCGTTCCAGTCAGTTCGGCGGTTCCGAAGGCGCCGTTATACGTGCCGGTCAGCTTCTCGCCGGCTTGTTTGAAGACGAACGTGGGCGAGCCGCCCCCGGCGTCGGTTTCCACGTTGAAGGTCCATTTGCCGCTGACATCCGCGGCAAATGAGACCAGCGACATCAGGCAAACGGCAACAATGGTGCGCATGCAAGTTAACATGATTGAATTACTCCTAGAGTGCAATCGGCAGGTCAGATTCACTCCGAGTCACTGACCGACCGTTCGGTGGAGTATATATCAAAATCTGAGGTGTCGTCAATCCGGGGTTGACATCCGCGTTTGCAGTTAACGCGCGGCGGTGCCCGCGGATTTCACCGAGACCTTCACCTGGCCATTCGACCAGCAGCACTGAAAGCCGCGGCCGCCGTCTCCGGACCAGTCGTTGGCCACAATCCGCAGGACATACTCGCCGGGCTCGCTGAATGTGGCGGTGGTCGAGGCCTTGCCGGTAAACGTGGCGGGTGGCGGCGCTTTGAATTCCATCTTCTCCACCGGCGGCGCCGCCTTGGCGAAGGTGACCGCGCCCGGCCCGCGGAACTTGCTCCAGGCGACTGTCACCGGAGGGGTTCGCGGGCGCGGCCCGGCCAGCGGCGTCGTGGCGTCATCGGCCACCCAAACCGTTAAGGCCACTGGTTCAGGCCATGTGGTGCTGAGGTCGGTTTGCGGCCCCGCGGGGCCCTGGATGAACGGCCCGGATTCGGAGAATCCAATGAACGGCGGAGTATTCCCGCTGGCCTCCCGAAAGGGCTCCACCTCCCACAGCGGGTTCAGGCTCAACGGGATCACGTTGGTTTTGCCGTTCACCGTCAGAGTCCAGGTGAGCTTCTGGTCGCCGAAATCTTTCGGCGCTTTGATGGTGAAAACGCCCCACTGCCGGCCCGGCAGAAAGTGGGTTGGCTGGCCCCGGTCCGGCCCCCCCGGCTCGATGCGGTTATTGGGTCCGGCCGGGATTTCCAGATCTTCTTTCAGATTGCGGTTGTAGTAGCCCACCAGAATACTGAACGTTCCGTCGGGGTTCGAGAACCAGCCTTCAAAGGCCCCCGTTATGCTCTGGCCGGAATCGTGTGCGGGCTCGAAGGGCAACTGCTGCGACCATAGGAGCGCACAGCCCGACAGCCCGATTGCGATCCACCCAACTGCCACCGCGCGGCGCTTGGTCTCCATCCCGCGGCCCTATTGCCTGGTGCGCGCGGCGTCCGCGACGGAGCGCACCGGCTTGTGCTGGGCAGCCCATTCGTTGTAGTCGGCCTCGCTGATGTAGGTCACGTTTACCCATGCGTGCGCCATTTCATCGACGGTCCGGTCGCCGTATCCCACCCACTGGTCCGGATCGGGATTGTTGGGGTTGGCGCGCGTGTTGTCGTGCCATGCGGTGACGTGGAGGATCGTGCCCTTGGGCAACACCGGGGCGGCATCATCGGCGTAGATGTAGTTGTTCATCCAGTTGAAATTGAAATTGTTGACGTAGCTGAGCATCCGCGTCGTGCCATCCGGCAGGATAGCTTCGAGTGACATCGCCTTCCCGCGCAGGTGCATGTGCGGTTGGAAATTCTCCAGTCGTGCGGGCTGGCGCAGCACATGAAACGCCTGGGTCACGGCCACCGTGTTGGGCGCGATATCCAGCCGCGACCCGAAGTTCGCCGTGGCGCCGAACAGTGTCAGGTACGTGCGATACTTCGGCTCCTCGCCTTTGGGGTAGAAATAGACGGCCAGTTCGGCGTGGTCGCGAATCGGTTCGCCCACCGCATGCAGGTGCATTTCCCACCAGATGTGCGAACCCGGGAGCAGCAGCTTGCCGGTGTTGGGACGGTAAATATCGTAATTCTTCCCGATGGCCCACTCCATCAGCAGGCCCGCGCCGGCCATCCCACCCGCGGCGGCTGCGTCATCGCCCCCTGCCGCACTCGGATTGGCGCGTCCGCCCGGCTCCTCCTGCACCAGCCGTGCCAGCACGTGATGCATGATCTTGCGCCCGGCCGTAGTCCCCGGCCGCATCTCGACGGCGCGCACCCACCGCGCCTCTGTGATGGGAACTTCCGTGAGCGGCCTGAACCACACGTCCTGCCCATGCGCCGGCATGGTATAGGGCTCGGATTTCAGAACCACGTCCGGCGGGCCATACAGCTTGGCCAATTGCCAGCCTTCGTCATCCGGCCACTGTTTCGGCGGCGGCATGTCCTTGGGATCGCCCAGCGGCGCGCCGGAGTCGACCCAGCCGACGATGGTGGCGATCTGGGCATCCGTCAGCGAGCGGTCGTTTTGAAAATGCTGGATGCCGACCGTTTTATCGAGATGCCAGGGCGGCATGTTGCGTGTGATCACGCGCTGCCGGATGGACTTCGCCCACGGCCGCGTCTCTTCATAGCTCATTAGCGACATGGGCGCGGCGGTGCCCTTGCGGTGACACTCCTGACACCGTTCCTGAAGTATAGGTGCGATCTCTTTGGCGAATGTCACCGGCGGGTTGGCCGCATCCGCGGCCCAAGTGACGCCAGGCAACATCAAAAGCGCGCTGAGTGCCCCGGTACAGACTACATCCCTCATGGTCTGCTCCTTTCCCCAAGCAGCCGGGTGGCCTTTAAAGCAGTCTAGGCCGTCCCCGTACCCTTGTCAATCGGTGGGACAGGCGCCACCGCCTGTCGAGTCTAATCCCCGGCCTCGCTAGTCGCCGGTGGGACAGGCGCTTCCGCCTGTCGAGTTTAATTCCCAGCTCCGCTGGTCGCAGCCGGCGCCGGCGCAACCGGAATGCTGTACGTGAACCAGCCCATCATCATCTCTTCCCACGTCTGGTCGCCCCACTTCACGTCCTTGGCCGGATCGGGATTGTACTTGTTATTGGGCGAGTTATCGAAATGCGCCACGCAATCGATGCGCGTCCCCTTGGGCAACTCGAGCGGCGATTTCAGTTCGTACTGGAGTTGCCAGTTGAAGTCATACCGCGGCACGTTCAGCATAATTTCCTCGCGGCCGTCCGGGTATACCAACGTAAATTTAAAATCCTTGCCGCGCAGGTGCATGTGGGGCATCAAGCTCATGAGCGTGAGGTCCTGCTTCGCCGTCCATGTGGAGGTCACCTGGTACGCGGGGTCGCCTGCCGGGATGACGAACTGCCGGTTCATGGCGTTCGCCGTGATGGCGCGGTATTTCGGAGGCTCTTTGGCAAACTTCAGCCCGATATAGCTTCGGTCGGTCACCGGCTTCCCGTTCGGCGTGTAGTGCACCTGGAATAGCAGCTTCGATCCGGCCTTAACCAGCTTGGCCGTGCCGGGATCTAAACGGAGCGGCTGCTCGCCCGGTGCATAGCCCACCAGCAGGCTGCCGATCTCGCGCTTGTCGGGGGTCGCATTGGGATCCTGGATGAACACGATGACATGATGGACCACGCCCCGCTTGTCGGGACGGATCTCGGCAGCCTCCACCCATTTATCCTCCGTAAAATTGCTGGGGACTGAAAAATACTGGTAGGCGACCGTTCCCTGCGCCGGGACCTCAAAGTCCTTGCCCATATCGATCAATACATCCGGTTTGCCGATATTCCATCCGGTCTCGAAGTGCGGCAAGGCGGGAGTCTGCTTCGGGTCCCCTTCCGGTGCGCCGCCGTCGGCCCATGCCACCAGCGTCTTCACGTCCTGCTCCGTAAGCGTGCGGTCGTTGCGGAAAGCGCCGTAATGCGGATCGGCCAGCCACGGCGGCATCACGTGCTGCAGCACTGCCTGCTTAATGGCTTTAGCCCACGGACGGGCCTCCTGGTACGTGGTGAGCGGCATCGGAGCGGCCTCTCCCGCCCGGTGACACTCCACGCAGCGCTGATACAGAATGGATGCCACGTCCTTCGAAAAGGTCGGGGTGCCGGAACCGGCCGGCGCGGCCGATAATGCGGCACCGAGGAGGAGTGCGCTCACGGAGATGCGCAGAATCATTGTCCTCCCTCCAAGGCATTGGGCCGGGTTTGCACTGCCGCTGTGGCTGGCGGCGCGTACGGAACGGTATAGGTAAAGAAGCCGATCATCATCTCTTCCCAGGTCTGCTCTCCCCAGCGCACTTCCTTGGCGGGGTCGGGATTGTATTTGTTGTTCGGCGAGTTATCGAAGTGCGCGACGCAGTCGATCCTGGTTCCCTTGGGCAACAGCATCGGCGACCTGAGCTGGTACTTGATCTGCCAATTGAAATCGTATTTCGGCACGCTCAGAATCACGTCCTGGCGGCCATCCGGGTAAACCACGGTATATTGGAAATCTTTCCCGCGCAGGTGCATGTGAGGCGTCAGGTCGTCCAGCGTGACATCCTGGTTCAGGGTATAGCTCGACCGCACTTCGTAGTTGGCATCGTTCGGCGGAATGCGGAACCCCGCATTGATGGCCATCCCACGGATGGCGCGGTTCTTCGGCGGCTCTTTGGCGAACCGCACGCCAATGTAGCTGCGGTCCTTTACCGCTTTGCCGTTGGGCGTGTAGTGCACCTGGAAATAAAGCGACGAGCCGGCCTTCACCAGCACCGCCGTGCCAGGCATCAGTTTCAGCGGATTCTCACCCGGGGCGAAGCCCACCAGGATGTTCCCCGCATCGCCCGGCCGGGCCGCGGCATTGCCAGGCTCCTTGATGAAGGCGATGATGTGATGCACCGCGCCGCGCTGATTGGGCCGGACCTCGGCAGCCTCCACCCACTTGTCCTCGGCAAAGTTGGTGGGCACCGTGAAATATTTGTAAGCCACCACGCCTTCCGCCGGAACGTCGTAGTCGGTTCCGATATCGAAGACCGCATCGGGCTTGCCAATCCGCCATCCGGTTTCGAAAGGAGGCATCGCGGGCATCTGTTTGGGATCGCCTTCCGGCGCGCCGGCATCCACCCATCGGGCGATGGTTTGGATGTCGTCGTCAGGCATGCGGCGGTCGTTGCGAAACGCGCCGAAATGCGGGTCCGCGAGCCACGGCGGCATCTTGCGGGTCAGCACTGCCTGCTTGATGGCTTTGGCCCACGGGCGGACCTCGCTAAAGCTGGTGAACGCCATCGGGGCGGCTTCCCCCTGGCGATGACACTCCAGGCACCGGCTGTAGAGAATCGGCGCCACATCCTTTGTAAACGTCGGGGAAACGACGGCAGCGGAGAGCTGCAATCCGAAACCCAGAAGGAGGTTCGCAACGCAAAAACGGACAGTCATCCCTCTCTCCAATAAACTTGCTTCCAGCGTATCACAACAAACCGACCGTTCGGTTCGTTTTTTCCGGTGCCCGTGATTATGCTATTTGGCTCCGTAACCGGCCGGCAGAACTTTGTGGGGATCCACCCGCACTACCAGGTACACGATCTGGTCTGAGGCGATCTCGCTGAACCAGTGCGGCGTGTTGGGCGGGATGATGACCACGTCGCCCGGCCCAACCTTTCTGCTCACACCGCCTTGGATCGCCCCTCCGCCCGTGCTGGGCCCGTTCAGCACTTTGACCACCATGCTCTCAGGTGGGGACTCCCGCGGGTTCTCGATCGTGCCGCCAGTGACCAGCGTCGCATTGCCTTCCATCACGTGGTAGATCTCGGTGATCTGGCTGTGCTCGATGCCGTTGCCGGCGCTCCGGCCCGCGGTCTTGGCGCGATGTACCACCCCGATGCCGACGTTGTATTCATCGTTGATGCTGACCACGCGGATGGCCTGGTCGCTCACCGCGGCCGATGCCGTCTTTTTGACCGTGGCTTGAATGTCGTCATTGGTCACGTCCGTGGCCGTCCCGCGAGGCAGGTGCGGTGTCTGGGATTGGATGAAAGTTGGAACGAACAGCAGCGCAAGAGCGCTGAGCAGCATTCTCCGCATGGGGCTCTCCTTGTTACTCCGTCTTGACCTTCCGCTGGCGGACGAAGAAATCCAGCATAGGACCGAACTGCGGCGCCGCCACGCTGACGTGGCTCCCGCCCGGCACCTCCACATACACGATGTTTGCGCCCGCCTTCTTCCCCGCCTCCACCATGGTGCGCGATTGGGTAACCGCCACGGTCCGGTCGTCGTCTCCGTGCACCACGTACTCCGGAATGTGAGCGATCTTCGCCATGCCCGCTGGATTGCCGCCGCCCGAGATCGGGCCCAGAGCGGCGAAGACATCCGGATGCGCCATGGCAACACTCCACGTGCCGTATCCGCCCATGGAATGGCCCATGAGATAAATCCGGCCGGCATCGATGTAGTAGTCGCGGCGCACATCGGCCAGCACATCCATGACGTCCTGTTCGGCCGAGTCGCGATACATGGACGCCGAGTCGCGCCCCTTGGGGCACGCCACTACCATGCCCACCCGCTCGGCCTCGCGTTTCAGTGCGCCGGTGTAGCCCTCGAACAGAGTGTTTTCATCGCCTCCCATACCGTGCAGGGCGATCACCAACGCGGACGGCTTGGATGCGCTGTACGCCTCGGGAATGAACAGACGGTACGGCTGAAACGTGTGATCGACGGCGGAGAGATAGGCTTTGCGGAAATCGCCATGTTTTCCAGCGAAGGGATCGCGGCCCGCATCCAGGGCATCCAGAATCTCGTTGGCCCTGGCAAACTCGTCGGCCAGATGGTACAGCGCCGGGTTCACCTCGCCGCGATCCACTCGCTCATAGAGCGCCAGGGCGTATTCGGCGGTGGGAAGCGCAGGGCTGTTCTTCTTGCCGCTCTTGACAAGCCGGTTGCGCAGGCGCTCGGCCGAGCCGGCCAGCGGCTCAATGTGCACAGGGAGGGTCTTGACCAGCCCGCCGCGCGCCGCCGGGGCAGGTGGCTCTCCCTCTGCCGCCAGTCGCACCTCGATGGTGTAGTCGCCCACCACTTCAGACGCCGGCCGGACTGTGGTCGAAAAGGGGATTGCCGCGGAATCCACCACGACGGCCGGCCCCAGACTCTTCTCGGCCGCACCGTCCTTCCCCGCCGCGGCATCTTTTTTCAACGGGACCAGCACCAGCGACGCCGTCAGTTTCGTCGACGTGCCGGGGCTGCTGAAAAGGGGAGACAACGTGACCGTGATCGGCTTGCCCGGATCGACGATGGCATGGTCGAGATGCCCCTGTAACGAAGAGGCGAATTCGAAGGCCGGCGTCCAAGCCACGCCGCGCATCACCGCCAGACCGTGATAGTAGTCGCGAACGGCTTCGCCGTATTTGCCCGCCTGTCCCGCCTGGGCTGCCTCACGGGCGAGCTGGTCCGCTTGCTGGCGCTGCTCCTCCGTCAATTGCAAACTGTTCCTCTGGGTCCTGTAGGTGACCGAGGTGCGCAGCACCATGCCGGCATCCTGCGCGTATAGAACCGCTCCCAGCGAAAAGACGAAAAGGCGTGCGAAACGGATGTGCGTCATAGCCAGCCAGTATATAACGTTGACCGGACGGTAGGGCGGTTTACAGGTGTTAGGAGTGTTTTGAGAAGTGCCGGCGCGCTCGGAAGGCTGATGTTCGCCGGGGTGAACCGGCCGTGGACGTGCACCAATGTCAGCAGAGCCGGAACGATTGGCTTTCTTTTCCGTATATTGTCTTGTATGAGATTTCCGGCCAATTTCCGCTTTGCTGTTCGCACTCTCGCGAAGTCTCCAAGCTTCGCGCTCATTGCTGTCGTTTCACTCGCCCTAGGCATCGGTGCCAACACCGCGATGTTCAGCTACGTCGATGAGGTGCTGCTCCGGCCGCTGCCCGTTCCGGATTCAGGTAGGGTTGTCGAGGTCGACTCGACCTCGCCTGACACGCGGCTGGGGCGCCTGTCGTATGCGGATTACGTCGACCTCCGCGATCGCACGAAAACGCTCCAAGCTCTGGCCTGTTATGACTTCTTTTTCGCCGGAATCGCCAGTCAGGTGAACCAGGTTCCGAAGTACAGCCTCGACGCCAGCGTCAGCGGGAATTTCTTCAGCGGATTGCGCATCCAGCCGGTGCTCGGGCGCGGGTTCCGCACCGACGAGGACACCGTCGCGGGCCGGGACCTGGTGGCGGTCATCAGTCATCACATGTGGGACCGCGACTTCGCGCGCGACCGTTCGGTCCTTGGACGAAGAATTCGCGTCAACGGCTCCGACTTCACCGTCATCGGCGTCGCACCGGAGAATTTCACAGGGCCGCAAGCGTACGTGAATCCCGACATTTACATCCCGATGCATGCGTACCAGCAGGCTGTTCCCGGCGCGAGCGCCGACTATCTCACCTCGCGGAAGAGCCGGAGCGCGGTTTTGTTGGGGCGCCTCAAGCCGGGCGTGAGCGTGACCGAAGCGCAGTCCGAACTACGGACCATCGCGCGAGGCCTCGCGGCGCAATACCCCGAGGCGAACCGGGATCGGACGGTCACGGTGCTGGACTACGTACGCGCACGCTTCGAAAACAGTCCTACCGACGCGGCTTTGTCGCTCACGCTGCTTGGGATTACCGGATTGGTCTTGCTGATCGCCTGCGCCAATGTCGCGAACCTCTTGCTCGGACGCGGAACGGCTCGCGCGAAGGAAATCGCGATTCGCATGGCGATCGGCGC
>JAIQFL010000392.1 GCA_020073365.1 Terriglobia bacterium
ATTCCTTTGGCCACGCGGCGTCCGTTGTCCGGATCGAGCCAGTAGTGAGGGTTGCCCAAAGGATGCACATCTCCCATGGCGCGCGTGATCGAGCCTTGCGGGATTTCCAGAATCTCCGAAAACTGCGAAGCGTCCAGGTAGCCGTTCGCTCCAACCTGGATGCGGGAGTTGCCGCTCTGGGTGATCAATGGCGGCAGCCACCCGATCTCGAGCTGCAATCCCACGACCACCAGCAGATCCGCTCGCTGTAGCTTGAGCAAGAAGCTGGGCTTGGCTTCCACGAAGTGTGGATCCTGGTAGCCCTTGGCCATCGCTTCGACGTTGATCTTGTCACCGCCGACTTCTTGCGCCAAAGCGGCCAGGTCGGTAGTCGCCGTGATGACGTTCAGCTTCTTGGCCGCCGCCATCGACGAAGAAAACAGGCTTGCGGTAACGATGGCCGCGGCAGCCAGCCCACGTCCCACTCTTGAAAAAACACGATTCATTCCAATCTCCTAGAAGGGATGCGCGCCGTGCGCTCCCAATGAGAATAGCAACTGCAACAAGAGCTCGTTGGTCTTGTGATCTCCAGCGTAATCGGTATAACGATATTGTCCCCGAATCTGGCTGAATTCGCTCGGCCAGTATGTCAGGATCGCAGAACCACCCTTGTCGGTGAGGTTGGCTTGACGTGGCCGATCTGACCAGTCGTAGCGTCCGCCCACGAACCACCGCCGGTGAAACTGGTATTCGCCCGAAGCGTACATGCCGAAGGCACGTTGCTCAAACGGCGCCTGCTGCCGTTGGCTCCAGATGAACTCGCTGCGTCCCACAAAAGACTTGTAGATGGCGCGCCGCAACGGCTTCCAGCGCACGGTGGCATCCACGCCGTAGAGGCTGGTGATGAAGTTTGTCCCCAATTCGTTGTGGCCCCGCGCATAGGAGAGGCCAAGCTCGACGTTGGTGGATTCGTTCAGGTCGCCGTAGCCGCGCAGATGTGCCACCGTGCTCACATCATTCTTCTGATGCGATTGGAACACCAGCTCATCCCCCGTGCCCGAATCGCCCCGAAACACCTGCCCCGTCGCGGAAAGGAAAATGCCCTTCGGAAAAGGGATGATGCGCTCCACTGACACGCCGGCATCGTCGATTCCATCTTCACCACCGACCAGATTCTGCGAGACCAGCGGCCGATCCACGAACGGGAGAACGTGATTGTGCATGGCATTGACTTTGCCGAACGCTGCCCGCATCTTGCCGACTCGCTCTACGAAACTTCCCGGCAGCGCGGTAAACGTGATGTAACCTTCTTCCACGCCAACACCCGTTTCGCCAAAAGTCAGGAAGAAATCTCCGCGGGCGTACGGGTCTATGATCGCCTGCACTCCCAACTCAGACTCGTGCATTTCGAGCGACGGCGACGGCCGGATGGAATTGCCCCCCGCAAACCCCACAAAGTCGCCGATCATGCTGATATCCGGATTCAACGCCTTGGCCGCCGAGCCGCCAGCCCCTCCGAGGCTCACCGGGGTTGAGGCAACGGCGACGCTCTCCGCAGGTGCGGAGGCCTGGCTGGCCGTTTCTGTGGACGCGGCCGCGGGCGCGGCAGTTGGCGCCGAGCTAGCCTGTGCCTTCAGAACGCGAACCTGCCCTTCAAGGGCAACCAGGCGATCTTCCAAGTCGCGGACCTTCTGTTCGAGAGCGGCTGTGTCTTGACCGCCGGAGGCAGGGGTTCCCTGCTGCGCGCAGGCCACCGCCGCGGTAAACAGAGGGACTAGACAAAACAAAGCGAACGGCTTCATTCTCAAGCTCCTGAACAAAAACATTTTGCAAGGAAAGCACAGGCTGACTCGTGGCAAAACCACCGGGTCATAAACTAAGATGCATGAAACTAAGATGCTGACTTGCGGCACTTGGTATGTTTACCCGACCATAAACTGCGCGCCGCATTGAGACAACGAGAAGCCTGGCGCGCCTCGCACGCGAGCATGTGCACTGATATGGCTCGGTGTCCTGCGTCTGTTTAAGGTAGCCGGGATGACGCTTCAGCGCAAGGCGCCGGTACTCACTTTCGAGGTAAGGGCTTGTCCAATGCCGCTCGCAGAGACTCGAGTGCACGAGCCTGGTACGGCTCCGCACCCTTGCGCGTGAACACGGGCCTTACGGTCTCAACATAACCTCGGGCTGCATCGTAGTTTGCTCTTCGATACGCGATTTCAGCCCGCGCCAGAGTAATGTTGGCCCCCCAATCGGGATCGCCGGTGAGCTGCGCGACCGCGGGTACATCGACCTGCTGCAAAAGTGTCGAGGCTTCATCCAATTTACCCAGGGCGATCAGGCAACTGGCCAGAGGATACGCCGTTCCTCCGGTCAGACCGGCACGCGGCCCAAACGCTTTCACCGATGCCTCATAGGCCTGGCGCGCATTCGATTCTCCTTCGCGAAGATGTCCCGAACGACACTGGGCCAGCGAAGCATCCGTGAGCGGGGCAATCGCAAAGAAGGAGAGCGGCCCCTGCTTGTGGACGGCAAGTTCGTGGATAGCTAAATCGTCGCGGATGGCATCGTCCCACAAACCAAGGCTGCCTTCCGACTGCGCGCGGGTGGTCAGCAACTGCATGGTCAGTTCGTGGTCCACGCCCAGGCGTGATACGAACTCCGGATAAATGGCGGTTGCTTCCTTCACCGCATCCTCGTGTTTGTTCTGAATCATGAAGGCCTGCGCCAGGTTCAGACGCACCCGCAAAACATGAGGACTGTCCGGGCCCGCGACCCGCGTAAACTCGTTGATAAGTTCGCGAAATAACTGCTCTGCCTTGGCTCCCTCGCCCAGGCGGATGTAGGAAAAGGCCAGCCGTTGCTTGAACGTCAGGCGCGCGCTCTCATCAAATTCGGGAAGGACCGCCGCCCGGTCGACGGCTGCCTGGAAGTTTTCTGCTGCGGACTTTGCGTTGTTCTCGATCAGGCCGACCATCCCCCGCGCAGAGGACAGCCATACAGCCAAGTCAGGCCGCGGCTGCGGGAGTTTGGCGATCAGCGCCTCCTGCTGGCCCAGGATCGACTTGGCGAACGGGAGCGAGTCTTTTTCGTAACTCCGAGCCTCGAGCGTGGTTCGCTGCAACTCAACGATAATTGCGTCTTTGGACAGTTCGCCATCTACCTGCTTAAAGAGTGCATCGGCCCGGTCATACTCCTGCCGGGCATCGGTATAGTCCGTGCGGTTATCGAAGGCTCGGGCAATGGTTTGGTGTAGATGCGCGGCAACCAGCGGCTCATCCTTGAACTTCCGGTCGATGCTGGGCGACGCTTGCTTGATGGCATCCATGAGCAACTCGCTGGACTTGCCGCTGGAAAACGGATTGCTGCGCCCCAGCAGATCGTCCGAAAGAAACCGGTTGATGGAGCTGGCAATCGCGGTCTGGCGGTTGGCAATGTGGCGTTCACGAGCGGCTCTCCGATAAAGTGTGAAGCTCAATCCCAACCCAACTGCTAATGCAATTACCGCCAGCACCACCCATGGACGCCGCGCCTGCGCTGCGGCCAGTTTGCGTTCGGCAATCTGCGCACGACGCTTGGCAGTTTCCAGTTCATCGCGCTTGATACGGCGTGGTTCGAGCGTGAGCAGCCGCTCGGCGAGATCTGCCGCGCTGCCAAGACGCTTGAGTGGATCGCCACAGGCTGCCTCGGCAATATCTTCCCTGAGCAACAGATCCTTGATCTCAGCTTCCCAGCCGGGTGCAAGCGGCTTGCGAAAGTCGCCGATCGCCAACTGATAAAGCATGACGCCGAGAGCATAAACATCGGCCCCGGCGCTGGGAGACTGGCCGGCCAGAACTTCGGGGGCCAGATACATCAGGGTGCCGGTTAACGACTGGGTCTCCAGAGAGGCCGTCTGAGTGAACCCCAGGTTGGTGATTCCCAAGGCGTGGAGGCGCGCGGGCTCGAACAGCGACGCACTGCCAAAATCTGCAATCTTGACCTGCCAGCCGCCTTGAGCTCCGGGCACAATCAGGACGTTGGCCGGCTTTAAGTCCTTGTGAAGCACGCCAATATCGTGCGCGGCAGCGACGGCTTGGGCAATGTCAATGAGCAGACGCAGAAGCAGATCGAATGCGATTTTGTTCAGCCCACCCTGCGCGACCGCCCATTCCGCGAGGTTGGGCCCGGCGTATTCGCTCTCCAGAAAGAAAGGAGGCATCTCAAAATTCCATTCCAGGATGCGGACAAATTCCGGCCGGTCGCCCAGCGATTCCCGCAGAAAGCGCGAGATGGTGATCTCGCGCTTCAGACCCTTCAATCGGGCCCCGTCAGCCGCGAACTTGAATACCCGGAATTCGCGGGTCTTGGGATTCTCCGCCAGCCAGACTTCGCTTGATCCGGAGACGTCCATGGGGCGAGCCAGGCGCCACTGCTCTCGTCCGGGAACGACGTCGCCCGCTTTGAATCCCAGTTCGGCGCCCGCCGAAGCGGCCACGGTTTTGCAGTAGACGGGAACCGCCAGCCGGTATCCGACGCGAGGAACGGTAACGACCGCGGGATGATCCTCGTCTCCCATGGCCTTGCGCAGTTTGGAGACTGCGGTCGCCAGCGACCCGTCCACCACCATCACGTTGGGCCACACGGACTCCAGCAGCTCTTCCTTGGTCACGACCTCGCCGGCATGAAGTAGCAGCTGCAGCAGAACGTCCAGCGGCTTCGACTCCAGCTCTACCGACCTACCCTTGACCCGCAGTTCCCGTCCCAGTTCATCAAATTCGTAGTCGGCAAAGCGCCACAAGCGGCCGGAAGTCTCCGCCGATTCCCCCGGAGTTCTGTTGTGATTCATATGGACTTAGCCACGCTTTAGAGTTCTTAAGAAATCCGTCAGGACACGTAGCGGGGGATGATGCAAGACTGCGTGTCCAACGGCCCCTGGTAAGTGGGGATATTTTGCCACGAACCGGCAGGCTGGAGCACGCAAATTACGAAGGGGACAACCCCGCCTGGGGGTCAGGCAGGGAAGGGCCGGACCCCCGGGGAGCCCCAGAGCCGTAAGGCTTCATTTCGAAAGCCAACAACCGAATTTAGCTGTGGAGGGAGACGTCATGAAATGCCGTGGAACCGTACTCACAATGATCGCGTTGGCGGTGTTCTTTGCCGCGGTGGCCGCAACCGCCCAGACCTATACTCCGCTATACACCTATCCCATCGGCTCCAGAAACAATAGCGGTATTGGATGGCCCCAGGTGATGTCCCAGGGCCGGGACGGCAACCTGTACAGAACCACATCCGACGAGGGAACGCAAGGCGACGGCATGGTGTACAAGATCACCACCGCCGGGCAGGCGACCACACTCTACAACTTCTGCTCCCAAACCGGGTGTATCGATGGCACCTTCCCGGAAGGCGGGGTGACGTTAGGCTTCGACGGCAACTTCTACGGGACGACCACCAGCGGCGGCCAAGCCAACGCCGGAACCGTGTTCAAGGTCACGCCCACGGGAACCTTGACGACCCTGCATCTGTTTGCCAACGGCACCGATGATAGCGCTCCGGCTTTCGCGCTGGTTCAGGGTCAAGACGGCAATCTGTTCGGCGTTTCTGAGGAACAATACAATGGGCAGTATGGAGCGTTCTACTAGGTCAACACGAAAGGTTTGTTCTCCGTCCTCCATGACTTCCTCTACACCGACGGTGCCTCTCCCAACCTTCCCACGCAAGGCACCGACGGTTTCTACTATGGGACCGCGCAGTCTGGTGGAGATGCGACCTGCAAATGCGGGGTGGTTTACAAGACCACGGCGGCCGGCAAGGTCACCGTGCTTCACAAATTTACGGGCTATCCCAGCGACGGATACCGGCCGGTCGCGTCGCTAGTGCAGGGGAACGATGGAGCTTTCTATGGAACAACCTACCAGGGGGGCTCCAAGAACCTGGGGACTGTCTTCAAGATCTCTTCCTCTGGAACATATTCGATGCTCTACAGTTTCGGCAGCGTGAGCGGCGACGGGACGCTTCCCATAGCAGGGTTGACGCTGGGAACTGACGGCAATTTTTACGGGACCGCCTCCGCGGGCGGCACAAAAAATACCGGTGAAATCTTCAAGATGACTCCCGCGGGCCAGGAGACTATTCTCTACAACTTCTGCTCTGTCACCTGCAACGACGGGTTTGGGCCGGCGACATCTCTCGTGCTCCACACGGACGGAAGATTTTATGGCAACACCAACGGAAACTCCTTGGGTGGCTCCGTCTTCTACCGCCTCGACGTGGGATTGAAACCCCTGGTCGACCTCGTAACCTGGTCCGCCAAGGTCGGGAAGACGGTGGAGATCCTGGGTCAAGGCTTCACCGGGGCGACGGCGGTCTTGTTCAACGGAGTCTCGGCGCCTTTCACCAACGTCTCCGATACGTACATGACCGCAACGGTACCGGGGGGAGCGCTCACCGGGCCGGTAACCGTTACAACTTTCACCGCCTCGCTGACCGGCAACCGGAACTTTCTGGTCACGCCCCAGATCAAGAGTCTCAGTCCCGCCAGTGGCGCGGTCGGAACGTCGGTAGCAATCACTGGAGTGAGCCTCACGCAAACCACGAGCGTAAACATTGGCGGCAAGGCAGCCGGTTTCACGGTGAATTCCGATACCCAGGTGACCGCCACCGTGCCCGCCGGCGCGAAGACTGGGAAGCCAATCATCATCACTACGGCAGGGGGTATTGCCACCAGCACCGCTAAGTTTGCGGTCACGCCTTTGGTCAAGACTTTCAGCCCGACTAGTGGTCCGGTGGGAACCTCGGTCACCATCAACGGCAACAGCTTCAAGGGCGCAACGAAGGTAGCCTTCGGGGGCGTGGCGGCAACCAGCTACCAGGTAATCAGTGACACCCAAGTGGATGCGCTGGTCCCGGCCGGTGCAGTAACGGGGCCGATCGCCGTCACCACCGCGGGCGGCACGGGGACGAGTACCACCAACTTCACGGTCACGCAGTAGTCCGCACATACGATTGTAGTGTCGCTGCCGACAGGGCCGCACCGAGTCGACGCCGGCCGAAGTTGCTCGGCCGGCGCCCGGCTCATGGCGCCGCATGCCGCCTGGCCCTGGTCTTCAGTCACTCCCACCTGTGACATTGACCCGGCTGTCACGTGACCTCGCGCACAGCGCCTTGCCCGCGCAATCCTGTATCTACAAGCAGTACCACTTATGAATGTTCTCAAAGATGCAGGGCACATCTTTCGCCTGGTAGCTGTTTTTGTCGTCGGCTCGCTGGCTTTTCTCGGAATACGCGCATTTCTTGTGCCGAAGAGTTTCGGCCAGTACGGACACTACCGCGGAAATGCCATGGCCGAGATTGCCGCCCGTCCGGTGAATTTCGCTGGCCACCAGGCCTGTGAAGACTGCCATGCGGATGTCCTGGAAAAAAAGAACAGCGGCAGGCATGTGCACGTCAACTGCGAGGCGTGCCACGGGCCGCTGGCCAAGCATGTCGATGATCCGGGCTCGGTCCAGCCGGCCAAACTCGACACGGCCGTGCTCTGCGTCCGCTGTCACGAGGCCAACGCCGCCAAACCCAAAGGATTCCCGCAAGTCGCTTCCGCCGACCATTCCTCCGGTTTGCCCTGCGATACCTGCCACCAGCCGCACAGCCCGGCCATCGTCGCCGAACGGACATCCGGAGGGAAGAAATGAGCATTACCCGGCGCCACATGCTGCTTCTCTTGCCGGCGGCGGCCGTCGCATGGAAACACGTCCTTGCCGGGACCCCGGAAGCTTCCCCTAATTACACACTGTCCCAACACTGGTGGGGCATGCTCATCGATCTGCCCAAGTGCATCGGCTGCGGGAACTGCGTGCGGGCATGTCAGATAGAGAACGATGTGCCGGATGGCTACTTCCGCACCTGGGTGGAACGCTACCATGTGTCGGACTTCGACATTGAAAATCCCCAGGTAGATTCGCCCGACGGCGGCAAGAAGGGATTTCCTCCAGCCAAGGAAGAAGGCGGAAAGAACTTCTTCGTGCCTAAGCTGTGCAACCATTGTGCCGATTCACCCTGCACGCAGGTTTGCCCGGTCGGCGCGACCTTTATCAGCCCCGATGGCGTCGTGCTGGTGGATCAGAAGTACTGCCTCGGTTGTCGCTACTGCGTACAGGCTTGCCCTTACGGTTGCCGTTTTATTCATCCTGAGAAGAACGTCGCCGAGAAGTGCACGCTCTGCTATCACCGCATCACGCAAGGCCTCACCACGGCCTGCTGCGAGAACTGCCCCACGGGCGCCCGGCAACTGGTGGACTTCAAGAACCCGCAGGACCCCGTCCACGAATTCCTGCGCAAGAACAAGGTGGACGTTCTGAAGCCGTACATGGCCACCCAAGCCAAGGTCTACTACAAGGACCTGGACGGCGCGGTGCGGTAAGGGAGAGGCAATGATACCTGGCGTCGACGGTTTCATGTATCCGAACGAGGTGGAGCTGCAATGGAGCCTGCTGATCGTGCTCTACCCGTACATTACCGGCCTGGTGGCCGGCGCTTTCATCCTGGCTTCGCTCGAGCGCGTGTTCAAGGTGGAGGCGGTGCGGCCCACCTATCGCCTGGCCCTGCTCACCGCGCTGGCCTTCCTGCTGGTGGCGCCCCTGCCGCTCCAACTGCACCTGGGCCACCCGGAGCGATCCATCGAGATGTACCTTACGCCGCACCGTTCCTCGGCCATGGCGATGTTCGGTTTCGTCTACCTGTGGTACCTGACCGTGGTGCTGCTGCTCGAAATCTGGCTGGAGTATCGCGCCGATATCGTGCGCCTGGCGCAGACCACCAAGGGGTTGACGCGGATGGTCTATAAGGCGCTAACGCTCGGTTCGGAAAACGTCAGCCCCGCCGCCCGCATAATCGACGACAAGGTGGGTTACACCGTAACCGTCATCGGCGTCCCTTCGGCGTTTCTCCTGCACGGCTACGTCGGGTTCATCTTCGGGTCCATCAAGGCCAACCCCTGGTGGTCCACTCCTTTGATGCCCATCGTGTTTCTCTTCTCTGCCATGACCTCGGGCATCGCCGCGGTGCTGCTCCTGTACATGATTACGATGAAGGTGAAGAAGATGTCGATCGACATGCGGTGCCTCGACACCATCGCCAAGTACCTCTTTTACACCTTCCTGATCGATTTCACGCTCGAAATGCTGGACCTGATCCACCGCACTTACGAAGCTGACGAGTCGTTCCGTAGCCTGGACTTCATGGTCCACACACGGCTGTTCGGATCGCAGGTGATCCTTCAGATCGTCCTCGGGACGCTGGTGCCCCTGGCGCTGCTGGCGGCCACGCAGTTGCGGAAGTTCTCCGAGGCGCGCCGGCGCGTGATGTATCTCGTGGCCTGCTCCCTGACCATGGTGGGGATCTTCGCCATGCGCTGGAACGTGGTGATCGGCGGCCAGCTCTTCTCGAAAAGCTTCCTGGGATACACCACTTACAAAGTCGCGTTTGTGACCCGTGAGGGTCTGTTGCCTGCGATCGGGCTGATGCTCCTGCCGTTCGCGATCTTCGTCGTGCTGGTGAAACTCCTGCCTCCCTGGCCGGAGAGCGAGGTGACGGAATCCTCGGGAGGTTGCCATGCCGCAGCCGGAGTGGGAAGGGCTTGAGGCAGAGGTCCGCGAGCTCTCGCGGCGGATAGGCCGCATCGAAAAGGCCTTGGGGATCGAGACGGACCAGGCGGCCCAAACGGCGCCTGTCCTGCCCGCGCCATCCGCACCCGGCGAGGTGGCGGGTGTCGAACCCACCGCCCTGTTCCCCCTCCTGGGACGCGCCCTGCTCGGTCTCGCCGGCGCCTATCTCCTGCGCGCGCTCACCGAGGCCGGAACCCTGCCGCACGGCGGAGGCGTCGCCATCGGCATCCTGTACGCCGTGGCCTGGCTAGTGTGGGGAGCGCGGACTCCCGCGGCGCACCGGCTCGAAGCCGCTTTGCACTGCCTTACCTCGGCCCTCGTGCTGGCTCCGCTGTTGTGGGAAGCAACTTTGCGGTTTCATGCCGTCTCCACGTGGAGCGCGGGTGCCCTTCTGCTGTTCTTCACCCTCTTCGGGCTGGCGGTCTCGTGGCGCAAAAACCTGCTGATCGTGTCCACCATCGGCACCTTGGCCGGGCTGGGCACTGCGGCGGCGCTCCTGGTGGCCACGCACGACGTGCTCCCCTTCACCGTGGTCTTCCTCGCGATCGCCGCCGCTGTGGAAGTCTCCGCCTGCCTCGATCACTGGCTGAGCGAGCGCTGGCT
>JAIQFL010000393.1 GCA_020073365.1 Terriglobia bacterium
AATCCTGGAAAGCGATAGGCATCCTCCAGTCTCTTCTTCTTCCTTGGCACTCAAGAATCATGCCACTCTCAGGGGCTCAGTGCGGTCGGACCCTAGCCAGGGGCTATCGGGAAGGCGTCCTCCAGGCTCAAAACCGGCATTTTTCACCCACACGATTCCACGAAGACCCAATTTTTCTGACGAGTCGGAAAAAGGGGCCTTGCGTGGGCGATGAGAATGTCAGTCTCACCGAGTAGCCGAGCTTTTCTGCATTCGTTCGATGTCCTTTCTCAGGGCCAGCTTGGTGGACCCTGACCCATCCACCAGGTTCAGTGGACACCTGGACGTTTGCTGAGTAGACGCCCCGGTTCTCCAACTCCTGATGAATCTGCTCTTCCACCGAGTCTCCTGCCTTGACGCGGCGGGACGAACGGAGTGACTGTACGCCAGCACTCGTGTGCGGCTGGCGAGACAGCGGGTGGCGGCGCAACAAGGGAATCAAGCGGAACGAGTGTGACTGTCCATGGGTCACCCTTGAACCCAAGGGGCAGCGGCGCTTCGGCAGCGGTCAGGATTGCGGCCTGTTCTACATCATCGAACGCTTCGCTGCGCCAGACACAGAGACGGGTGGGTCTCTCATTCTCGGCATGAAGGAAGAAGACCGGGTGCCGATGACCGGGGAGTGCCTGACCTTCTCCGTCTTTCCCGGTAAAGAACGCCGCACGTTCCTTCAGATCAGTTGGGGCGTCCCGCCAGTCTGTGAGAGCGCCGTGGGTTGAGATCTTCAGGAACGCCTTTAGCGCCCGTCCACGAAAACGCTGCGTCATACGGACGGCATCCCTCAGTGCAGGCGCGACGCGCGCGCCAATCGCGAACTGAACAAGCTGGGTAGGCTTGCGCTTTAGAATCGGCATAGTCGGTTGTGTGGACGAGGGCCGTCTGGGTCGTTCCGCGAAAAGCCAGCGCGTGCCGGGAGGAATCGTCGCGTTGGCCACGGCTCCGTCATCGGTCGATGCCTGCACCTGCTCAAGGCTAGCATCTGTCATCGGGGCGAGTACAGGTACCATGCCAGGACCGCGGGCCTCGTGGAGACTGCAATTGGGCTCCGGAACACCCGTGCTGGTCCCGGAAATGAGGGAAATCTCCGTGATCGATTCGGCGCGGCCGAAGTAGGTCATGCGTGCCAGGCAGGCCTCGAGTAAATCCAGGCTCTCGCGTTCCCACAAATCGCCGGACATAAACCACCATAGAGCAAGCGGGGACGCGCCAGGGCCGGCGCGTCCGGTGAGCCAGAAATTATCCTGCACTTTCGTCGTGCTGTACCCTCGCCCAGCGGGCGGATACCGCTTCAGGTCCACAGTTGCTGCGCTCTTCTTTGCGTCCAAGAAAGACTTCACCAGTTGTTCGTCGTCCGTTTCAAAGAGCCGGACGGTCTTCTTATCCTTGTTGAATACTTCAACCTTGAACGATGTGTCGCCGCTCTTCTCAAGAACGGCGTAGTCGCCTTCAAGGACCTTGGACAACGACTTCTCAAGTCGGATGAGTCTGAGTTTCTTCGGTGCGGGATAAGTCCATCTGAATTCGACCGGTTGGTATTGGCGTAACCCTGGTCCTCTCCATGTAAACTCCGGCAAGTGCCAGGTTATCGTGCTCCGACAGAACGCGCGAACGAGCCCTTCACGCTGCGCGCGCGTAACAGATGGTTGTTCCCGCTCTAGTTAATATGAACGTGCGATGATGGCGCGGAGCAGCCTCCAGGGACTGGGGGGCCACTCGCCATGTGGATCGTCGTACGGAAACACCTTCCACGGCGTGGCATGGAAGCGTCCCAATGGAAACGTTTGGCGGAGAATGATTTGCATCGGTAGCTCACCACGTTGTCAGGACGCCTCTGGGTCATCGCTCCCGGCTGCATCGCCACCGGTATCCTCGGGAACGTTCTCCTCGGTGTCCCTACCCGGCCTGAATAGTTCCTCGCAAGGCCAATAGACCTTCGTGACGCCCTCGTTCTCTTCGTCGAACGCTTTTGCGATGCCTTTCTTGATGTCCGTAGACAGCTCGGAGAGTTCAACCCCCTTGTCCTTCGGTCCCTTTGGATCGGATATGTCACCTCCGATCCAACTCAGAACATCCAATCTGAGATCACAGTTGCTACGGAAGCGGAATGGCGCCGAGAGCAATTGCTTGATCTTCCAGAAAGCAAGTTCGAGCAGAAATGTCTTTTGCCGCTCCTTCAGCCCGACCTTGTCATCGCGGCCAAAAGAACGGACCAGCGACAGGTCCAGGACGAAAGTCGCACGAATCTCCCGCGCGGTTTCCTCGTCCACTGCGAAAATCGGCTGCCCTGAAGTGGTCTTGCCGAGCTTATCGAATTTCACACCAGAGGAGGGAACACGGGCCGCACCGAATGCCTCGTGGTGAGCTGTGAGCACCCGGGGAATCTTAATGCCAAGCGACGGAAACAGAATGCCGTGGACCAGCGAGTTTGGGTCGTACCGGAAAATCGTATTGAAAACTTGCCCCCAGTCGCCGGGAAGTGGGTGTGTTTTCGTCCCAAGGTCCTGCAAACCAAATGCACCCAGAAGCCTGCCGATGAAGGACTCGTCACTCGCCTTGCCATCCACTACAAGTTTGGCTTTTTCATCGACAAAATGGCTGGATGCCAAACGATGGCCCTCTGAAAGCGAAGTTACGACTAGCCGCTTAGGTTCCTTCAGGTTTCCATCACCGGTCCAGCATTGGACGTGGGGCAGTGTGGCGATATCGTTATGCAATTCGAGCGTGAGGGGATTGGCGTGGCACACGGCTTCCAGGTGGTTCGCCATACTCGCGGCGCTGTCCATGATGCACACGTCCTCGGTTGTCCTGTCTTGGCGGGGAGCCCGGTATATCACGTGGCCAATTTCTGGAAATCCGGCGGGCTGAAACCGGTCGCCAATCAGCGGCGCGAGAGTGGCCTGAAGAGTGATCCGATGACGGTTCACGTCGGCCAGCAGTGCGGCTGGGGTCAGACTCGTGGGACTGCTCATGGTCATGTTCGTGGTTCCTTTCGCTGTTTGAATTTCGCTGGTGAACGCCAGCGCCGGAATAGTTCTGCCGCCTCAGCGCCGCGGATCGGAATCGAAAGCGAAGCCAGCAGGCGGTCTGGACGTGGCAGATCGAAGGGACATTCAAAATCGGCGAGTTCGACACCTACCGCACGGTATGCATCGCGAGCGGATTGCACTGCGGAGTTTACGTCGCCGCGGCCAAGTAACGCGGCAATGCGGCAGAGGGTTCCGACCCTCGTCGGCCTTAGCGCTCCTACTGCCTCATATCGAATCAGCTCCGCATCGAACAGCGGCTTAAACAGAATGAAAAGCGCCATGGCTGGTGAAAGTGCTTCGATTTGTCGGCCACCGCCGAGTTGTTGATTCCACTTCGCGGTGCCCTCACCTTGAGTATCGAAAAGACTGAAACGAAAAAACCATCGCGTGAGTTCGGTCTCATCCACTTCGCCTTTGAGCAGTGCGTCTATCTCCCCTAAGCCGACGTGTGCGCCACCATCGAACGGCGGTGCCGCATCGGGACGCTCTTCGACCAATCGGCGTTGGAGCATCGCCCCAACGTTGGTGGCAAATCCGCCGCCGCCCCACACGCGGCGAAGCGGAAGACCTTCCGGGATCATCCACCAGCGGCCGGTATTCTCCGCGCCGAGCCAATAGGCCAATGGCGGAGCCGTCACTTGCTGCGGACGGCTCGACAGGGGAACCTGAGTGGGACGCAATGATGCAAGGGCGAACGCGAGGCGAATCGCCGGTGTTACGGGATCATGCTCCCCGACCAGCGACCTCGCCCATGCGGCCGGCAGCAACTGGAAGCGGATCTTGCGTTTACGATAGCTGCGGTTGCGGTCAACGATGCGCAATGCGGTAACCAGCGCGTCGACCAGACCACAGGCGGTTTCAGGATCGGGCCGGGCGGCGAGATCGATAAGTGCGCGATCAATTGGGCCGCGCACGCCTGCATATACCCAGCGCTTTCCCTTCTTCCGGTCCGGTGGCAGGAAATCGCGCAAACTGAGCGCTGTGTCGAGGGCCTCAGCCAACGAAGCGTCGCAGCGGTCTCGTACGGGCACGACGCATGCGAGCCGAGACTCGAATGTGTTTTCGCTCGTAGTCCGAAGAAGCACGAACCGGCGGAACTCGTCGATACCAGCATCCACCCCCCTTTGCAGAATTGCCGCAGCGAACGCTGCTGCGGTAATGGCGCCGCGACCGCGCACCTCTGCACGTCCTCGGTTAAACAGTGCTGTTGTTTCCGCCAGGCTCATCGGGCGATCCCAAACGGGTACCCATACCTCGTCGGTGTTCATGCCCGCCTCCCCAGCACTCTCGGGTGCGGCTGCTTCGGTTACGAACGGGAATGCGCCCGCGAGCGGCGATGAGCGCCCAATCGGCGGGATGAAGTGCCCTGAAATAGCGGGAATGCCTCGCACGCAAGCACCATCGCCCAGGGCGTCACCTGTCCTTTGCGAAAAGGTTTCTTGGTGCCGCTGTTGTAGACCTTATTCGCAGAACTGAACCATGAGCCGGCATTGTAATCTCCTAGGCATCTGCACGCTTTGCCGGACAAGAAGTATTCGAGATCCTCCGTAAGGCTCTGCGTTGTCCACTTTCGTTTTGGATTGGCCAGGGTTGCGACCGCTGCAGACCACCCGACTGCAGAGTCTCGATTCCCTGTGCTACCGCCGTTTCCGAAGAGCGGATTGAAACTCAGCCGTTCACCAAGGGCTAGATGTGCATGGAAGAGGCCAAGCTCTTGCTCAGTAGCCGTTTGTGAGCGCCATTGGCCTGTCGACGCAGCTGTCTTTTTGTTTGTATCGGCCAGTTGCGTCTTGTACCATGACCTGGCGTAGTTCGACCAGACACGGTGCTCGGCAACGTCGGCTAACCACGAAATCAAGCTTGTGAGGTCGGCTGGACCATTGACCAACAAGAATCCGCCGTGCCGCCAACACGCCCGAACATCTGGCCATCGGCTTGACGCTAGGGAGAGAAGCCCTATCGAAGCGAGATAGCTGCCGAGGGTATCTGGGGTCAGGCCCGGCAGATGTGTTACCGGCCATACCGGCCATTGCATTGGGGTTTTCCTTCCGCTTGCTGAAATCGAATTGGTGTTAGCTTCAGACATCGTATGAACGCGAAGGGTTTCGGCTCGCCTGAATGTCTGCGCAGCGAACCAGTGTTTCGAGGTAGGCAAGCGCGAACGGCCCGAGATAGCGAGGTTCGGAAATGTTGCGGACAGCGAGCGCCACCGGCTGTTCTGGTCGCTGCCGCCAGCCGCCGAGAAGATCTGCGACCAAGGCTGTCCAACCGGGTGACTCGTACACGAAAGTCGTGCCGTCAGATGCGAACATTCCGTTCGCTCCATCGGTCGCGCACGAAAAATCCAGTTGTAGGCCGCCGCCCCATCAACTGCACCTCGTCCATAACCCAAAGGGCATCGTTATTCAGAAGACCGAAATGCATCGGCCATCGGTACCGGCTCGCGGCGTAACCCCGATTTAGCGCGCGGGAAAGCAGCATGTCCGTCAGACGCCGCGCGGCGCGCAAAGCTGGGCCGCTGTTTGTCCGCTGTCTGGCGCTCAAGGAAAGGCTGTTCGGACCAAACCATACCGAGGTCGCGGATGTCCTTATCGGCTACGCCAGACTGCTCCAGTTGTTGAGCCGTAAGTGGGAAGCGTCCAAAATGTTGGGCCGAGGACACACGATTTCCGTGAACAGCCCGGACGCACAGGCGAATCGTATGACCGTTGCCGTGGGCGATCCACGGCGGGCCAAGAGATAGCGACGTGGCGACCGCGATTCGCGCACGATCGACATCGAGCGAAAGGAACTAACTAACTGAGCTTTGTTGATGCCGCTTGCTCAGCCCTTCGTAGAGCTGGGGCGGAATGCCAGCCGGAACTGCGACACGGGAGCGCCAATTCCAGTGGAATAATGCGGGACTGGATTTTCGGTCTGGCGGCGCCGGTTGGGCGGGCGTTCGGGCGGCGTCTTTCCCGGGCACAAGACATGCCCGCATGAAAGCGGGCATGGCAGGCTGAAAGCCCGCTCCCCGTCAGGGAGGGCGTTAACCGCCGGTCTGCTCGGCGGCTGCTTTGGACAGGATGGGCACCTTGGTGTCCGGCTGAAGCGGGGGGCGGCGCTTATGCCAATCGGTGGCTTCCTGGTAGGCGTACGCCAGCGCGAGCACGTTGATTTCCGCAAAGTGCGGTCCAGCGATCTGCAGGCCGATCGGCAAGCCATCCTTCGTAAAGCCGCAAGGGACGGCGATGGTCGGCAATCCATATCCGTTGAACGGGCGCGTATTCTCTTCGGGATCGAGTGGCGCCCGCTGCCGGGCATTGGCGCCGGCCTCGCCGTCCCGTCCGCCGCCCGCCGCGTCGCCCGAGCCCGCGAAGTTTGCTCCTCCGCCTCTGCCGCCTCCACCCCTGCCTCCGGCGCCGCCCCCAACCTGGACCAGTTCTACTTCTATGCTGGGGGCCGCGTGCCGCGTGGCCGGCGCGAGGAGCAGGTCGACGTTCTGTTTCCGGAATATATCCTCGTCAACCGTGCGGCGTACCATTTCCAGCTCGCGCCAGCCGCGGATGTAGTCGGCGGCCCTGGTCGCGTCGGGCGTGTTTGGAAACACGCGAGCCGTGGCGGGCTCGTAGCCGCCGCCGTTCACACCCCGCAGGTTCTCGTGAAACGCGGCGATCTCGGCGCCAACCCCGGCATGGAGGAGGGAGGGCAGCCCGACCTCATGCGATCCCCTGGTCATCTTGTTAAGCAGGGCGATGGCATCCTCGACGGCGCGCGACACGTCGTCGTCGAGGTGGTCGTAGAACTGCACGGGAATGCCGAGGCGGAACTGCGTAACCGGTGCGCCGATGGCGGTGGAATAGCCGGGCACCGGTTGGTCCACGCTGTCCACATCCAGGCGATCGTAACCGGCAATTTGCTGGAGGAGCAGCGCTACATCCTCGACGGTGCGGGCGATCGGACCACAATGATCCAGCGACCAGGCGAAGGGAATAATGCCGCGCATGCTGACGCGGCCAAAGGTCGGCTTGAAACCAACTACGCCGCAGTGTGACGACGGCGTGCGTATGCCGCCGCCCGCATCCGTTCCCAGAGCGCCGTAGCAGTTCTCCATGGCGACGGCGGCCGCGGAACCGCCGGAGGCGCCGCCCGCGACCCGCTCGAGGTTCCACGGATTGCGGACCGGTCCCCAGTAACTGACGGCAGAGGTAGCGCCTGCATCGAATTCGTGCATGTTGCACTTTCCGATCAGCACGGCGCCAGCCGATTTGAGCCTGCGCACCACTTCGGCATCCTCGGCCGGGAAGCGGTACTCATAGACCGCGCTGGCTGCGGTGGTACGCGCGCCAGCCGTGTCGACGCTGTCCTTGAGACCGATCGGAATCCCGTGCAGGAGACTGCGGAAGCGGCCCGCCGCCTGTTCCTCCCCGAGAACCTTCGCCTGTGCCAGCGCTTTTTCGCGCATCACCGTGATCCAGGCGTTGATTTTGGGGTTGTAGGTCTTGATCCGGTCGAGGCAGGCTTCCGTCAGTTCCACCGGAGAGACCTTCCTGGATCGAATGCGGTCGGAAGCCTGCTTCAGCGTCAACGCCGCCAGATCGCCGGGGCTATCGGCCCGAGCGAAGCGCGCGGCTACCGCGGCGCCGAGACCCGCGGCGAGGAAGACGCGCCGGGAAGAGTTTGGCATGAGCCGTTTTACCGCGGCGTCCCGCGGGTTGTCAATGGCGGGAGTCTGCGGCAGCCGGCGGGCGCCGTACCCTGGAACTCAGAGCACCGCAGCCCATGCTACCGCGGAAACTATGGCTGGGGCTGCCAGCAACCCATGCATCTTAATATAATTCACGACGGGGTGCCAACAGGAATGCCCAAAAAGTCAGTTGTTGAATCCTATCGATGGCTTGCGCAGTATTACGACGAGATTTTTTCGTCGTCTAGAGATCCGCTTGACGTGGCGCGTGAGCACATCCTTCGCCGCATATTACCCGATGTCGAAAGCGCTTGCGATCTAGCCTGTGGCACAGGAACGACAGCCCTGACCTTGGCGCGCACGGGAATCGCGACGTACGCCGTGGACGTATCCCCAATGATGTGCAAGCGTGTCCGTCAGAAGACTCGTCGCACCGGGCTGCCGGTACGCGTACTTCGGCAAGACATGCGGAGCTTCCGTCTTCCGGAATGCGTCGATCTGATTACTTGCGAATACGATGCGCTGAATCATCTTCCCCGTAGGGCAGATCTGCGGATGGCTGCAAAGGCAGTGGCTCGGGCACTTCGGCCCGGCGGTCATTTCTTCTTTGACGTCAACAACTCCCTTGGATTTGAACGCTACTGGTCGGGCAACGTGTGGGTTGAGAAGCCCGGCGTGGTGCTGGTGATGCGGAATGGCCATAACCGCCAGGCCGACAGGGCGTGGACTGATGTTGAATGGTTTGTTCGTGACGGACGTTGCTGGCGAAGACATCACGAACGCGTGGAAGAGGTTTGCTGGAATTCTGACGAGATCCATCGCATCTTCAGGGAAACAGGCTTTGACCAGCTCCGTGCCTGGGATGGTGCTCCCTTCTTCAAGTCCATCGCCGATCTGCGGCGCGCGGATCGCAAGACTCCGCTAATCGCTCCCGGCTGCCGCACGTTCTACCTTGCACGTAAGAGCCGATGCTGAATCCAGGATGAATGCCACGCCGGCAACCAGCGGCATGGCAGATGGAAGGGTCATCTCGAACAGCGTACATCCGGGGGCAGTCCGAGAGCCAACCGGCCGCCCCTTGGCTTTTCGGTAGCCATCCGATGGCTGCCGCGGGGGCCGGGAGGCGCGTCCTACATGAAGTAGTCTTTGACCTTTTCGAAGAGGCCTTTCTCGGTGGGGGCGTTGTCGACAGGCAGCGTTTCGCGCAACTGCTCCATCAGTTTCCTCTGCTCACGCGTCAGACGGGTAGGGATCTTCACCTCGATGTGAATGTACAAGTCCCCCCGTCCGCCGCCGTTCAGGATGGGAACGCCCTTGTGGCGCAGACGGACCTGCCCGCCGTTCTGGGTGCCTTCGGGAATCTTCAGCTTGTATGGCTGCTCGAGAGTAGGCACTTCCAGATCGGCGCCCAGCGCGGCCTGCGCGATGTTTACTGGAATCGTGCAGTGCAGATCGCTCCCCTGGCGTTCGAAGAACGGGTGCGGCCTCACCTTCAGGAATACGTACAGATCGCCCGGCGGGCCGCCGTTGGCGCCCGGCTGGCCTTCGTTTGTCAGGCGGACGCGGGTGCCGTCGTCCACCCCCGCCGGGATATTGATCTTGAGCTTGTGGTGCACCTGCCGGTAGCCTTGCCCGCGGCACTGGCTGCAAGGATTGCGAATGATCTGTCCCGACCCGCTGCAGGTACTGCACGTGCGGCGAATCGAAAGGAAGCTTTGCTGGTACAGAACCTCTCCGCGGCCGTTACAGGTAGGACAGGCGGCCGCTTTACTGCCCGGCTCGGACCCCAAGCCCTGGCAGCGATCGCAACGCTCCATCCGGGGTACCTGGATCTCGGCGTTCATGCCGTGCACGGCTTCCTCGAAAGCGATCTCCAGATCGTACCGGACATCCTCGCCCCGTTGCGCACGGCTGCGCCGCCGGCCGCCCCCGCCGAAAATATCGCCGAATCCGAAGAAATCGCCCAGGATGTCGCTGAAGTCGGTGAAGGCCTCCGGGTTAAAGCCACTCTGACCAGTGGCCTGCAAGCCGGCATGGCCGAAGCGGTCATAGGCGGCGCGCTTCTGCGCATCGCTCAGCACGCTGTACGCCTCGGAGGCTTCCTTGAACTTCTCCTCGGCGGTAGGATCGTCGGGATGGTGATCGGGATGGTATTGTCGCGCCAGGCGGCGGTAGGCACCCTTGATGTCCGTCTCGCCGGCATCTTTGCCTATACCCAGAACTTCGTAGTAGTCTCTCTTTGACACAGGATTCACTGGTTTACGGCCTCACCGCGACCCTAACCATCGCCGGCCTGAGGAGTTTGCCCTTGAAATTATAGCCCCTCTGAAACTCGCCCAGAATGGCTTGGTCGTCGGCTTCCTCGGTCTGGACCCTTTCCACGGCCTGATGGAGATTTGGATCGAAACACTTTCCGGCCGTCTCGATTGGCTCCAGCCCCATCTTTTTGA
>JAIQFL010000394.1 GCA_020073365.1 Terriglobia bacterium
TATGGGTTCCGGCCGGGACGGTCGGCTCATCAAGCAGTGGCACAGGCGCAGCAGTACATCGCCGAAGGCCACGGCTGGTGCGTTGATCTCGATTTGGAGAAATTTTTCGATCGAGTCAACCACGACAAACTGATGGGTCAGATCGCCAAACGGATCGAGGACAAGCGGCTGCTGAAGCTCATCCGGGCATTCTTGAATGCCGGGGTGATGGAGAACGGGTTGGTCAGCCCGAGCGTGGAAGAGACTCCCCAAGGGGGGCCACTTTCGCCACTGCTCAGTAACCTCGTGCTCGACGAACTCGACCGGGAGCTGGAGGGCCGGGGCCATCGCTTCGTTCGATACGCGGACGACTGTAATATCTACGTTCGCAGCGAGCGGGCGGGGCAACGGGTGATGGGGAGCATTACGCAATTCATCACGCAAAAGCTCAAGCTCAAGGTGAATGAGGCGAAGAGTGCGGTGGCGCGACCGCAGGAGCGGAAGTTTCTCGGGTTCAGCTTTACGGCTGGTCCAGAGGTCAAGCGCGTTATTGCGCCCAAGGCCTTGGATCGGTTTAAGCAGCGAATCCGGGAGATTACGCGACGGGCAAAAGGCGTCAGCATGGAGACGACGATGGAGGAACTGGCACCGTATATGCGGGGCTGGCGCAGCTATTTCGGATTCTGCGAAACGCCCGAGGTGCTGATCGGCTTAACCCGCTGGGTCCGGTTGCGACTCCGGGCAGCTATGTGGCGGCAGTGGAAAACACCGCGTCGTCGCCGAGCAGCGCGGTTGGAACTCGGGGTGCGTCCGCGGCTGGCGAGCAACACCGCTGGTAGCGGGCTCGGCCCTTGGTATCTCGCGAAGGCCAAGGCCCTGTCGGTGGGGCATTCGAATGCGTACTTCAAATCGCTCGGCCTTCCGTCCTTGTTCGAGGAAGTGTCGGCGTAACCGACTCGAACCGCCGTGTACGGACCCGTATGCACGGTGGTGTGGCAGGGGTCGGCGGGTGACCGCCGCCCCGATGCCGATCAAGTCCCCTTATGGGAAACTGGTCCCTGCATACCGCCAAGAAGACGGTCCGTGCTCACCTTCCATCTCTAGTGAACAGCAACGGATTTGAGCCAGCCGCAATCCACGCAGCTACGGCGCCGGTGTCACGGTGTAATCGTCGAAGTAGCTCACGCTATCGGTCTTGGACCACACCCCCACCTTCCCGGAGACTGGTTCCGGCAGCGTGTACTCCAGCAGCTTCTTCCCGTTCAGATAGCCTTCCAGCCTGGTTCCCTGGACCGAGATCCTCATGCTGTACCACTCCTTCATCTTCAGCGGCATTTCTTCCTCGCCGCGCTTGACGAACTTGCGTACGCCCTTATTGAAGGTCCACAGTACCAGGTTGTCTTCCGTCCCGTTGAAGCGCACGGTCAGGTAGTCGCCATTGGGCTTCACGTTGAACAGGATGCCGGAGCACCGGTCGAGCGCGCCGTCCACCATCTGGAAGCGCATGGAGATCTCGCCGTTCCGGAAGTCGTCGAAGCCTTGCGCCACGGCGATCGGAAAGTAGGCCCAGGCCTTCACATTGTCGATGAACTCTTCATGACGCGAGCCGTAGATCGCACGGGCCTTGTCCACCAGTCCGGCCGATGGCTCGCCCTTTTTCCATTGCCGGCCGTCCACCATCAGGACGTTCTTGGCGCCCTCGGCCGCCACCACCCAGTAACCTACGATGGGGATGAAATGCGTGGGTTCAGCGCCGGCCTTCTCCTGGGCTACATCGATGTGAATCGGTTTCGCGGCCCCGGTTTGGGTCTGGCAGAGTGCCGGGGCCACCAGAGAATAACCGGCTGCCACCACGCCCAGTCCGGCGGCGATCCAAAGAAGCTTCTTCATGTCTTAGCTCCTGACTCGGAAATGATACCAGCAGGCCCAACCTACTACCAGGGGCCACAGAGGATAGTAGACCCAAGCGGCGCCGATCGGCCGGGCGGCCAGCGGGTGGCCGGGATACTCGCCGCCCTCCGCATGCCCCGGCGGCGGCACACGCGCGAGCTGGTACAGCGTATCCAGTACGATGGGCTCGGTCGCCGAGCGGCTCATCACGCGCCGCCCGCCCAGTTCGTACCACACCTCGCCATAGTGATCGCCCGGGCCTTCGAACAGGCCCACGCGGCTGTGGGATGCGTAGTCGATCTCCACCCGCGGCAGAATCCGCGCGAGCTTGCTCAAAACGTTGCGATCCAGATCCATCCGCCGGGGATCTTCCGCCGCCAGGTAAACCGTCACGCGCAACGGCTCGCGAATTTGCCGGAGCGCGGCCTCGTCGGCGATGGGGAAGGAATTGCGGCGATTCTCGCTCACATCCCAACCGGCCCGCAACTGCGAACCGCCCCACAACACCACGCCGAACGCCAGGGCCACTCCCAACGTGGCAGCCAGATGCGACCGCAAATCGCGCCGTGCGGTCAGCCACACGGCCGCGATCGCAAAGCCCGCCACGCCGAGCAGGAAAGTCACCGCGACGGTGCTCATGCGAAGCTGCCCCTGCTCGAATACGTGCAACGCGGCGGTGGGCGTGTATGATGCCACCCTTTGCAGCCATCCGCCGCGTCCCACTGCCACGAATTCCAAGGCCCAGGTCCCCACGGTGAAGCCCAGCGTGGCGATGGCTGCCGAGGCCGCACTGGCGGCGATGGCTGCGGCCGCCACTGCCACGCCGGAGCTGAGGATCACCCGCAGAAGGTGCCCCAGCAACAGGTTCAACAGCTCCGGCGCGTATAGCGACCCGCCGTACGCCTTCCACAGGAGCAGCGCGATCAGCCCCGGAGTCCACGCCAGGAACCAACCCGCCACCAGCATCAGCCCCTTTGCCAGCAGCATCGTGCCGAGCCCCGCGGGAGCCTGCAGCATGAGTTTCCACGCGCCGCTGGCCTTCTCCGCCGCAATGAGCCGAATGGCAACAAATGGAAACAGCAGCGTTACCGCCAGGTCATAGGCGCCGAACGTGGGCACCAGCATGCCATCCAAAGGAGAGAGCCCCTCGGCCAGCGCCGCCGGCCCGCCGCTTATGCCGGTGGCTTCTGCATACGTGTCCACCGCGGTAATGAAGCTATGCCCCACCAGGGGCCCGATCATCAGAAGCAGCAGCCAGAAGGCCCGCGACGCCATCAGCTCGCGAAATTCCTTCGCCAGCAGATGGAGCAGTCTAGGTAAGCGCAAGGAAGACCTCCTCCAGCCCACCCTCCGCAAGCCCCGCCTGGGTTCGCAGTTCCGGAAGAGTTCCCTCGCCCACCACCTGCCCCCGGCTCAACAGCACCAGCCGGTCACACACCCGCGAAGCATCCGTCAGTTGGTGGATGGAGAGGAACAGCGTACGCCCCTTGGCCGGCACGGTCCGGAGCAGCGCCATCACCTCGCGGGTCTGGCGGAAGTCCAGCCCGTCAAATGGCTCATCCAGCAGCAGCAGCGGCTGCGGCGTCAATAGCCCCAGGGCCAGCAGCGCGCGCTTGGATTCCCCCTTGGAAAGCGATCCCACGCGCGACTTCATGAGTGCCCCCAACTGGAGCGCCTCGGCCAGCGCGGCACCCTCACCCTTCGGCCGCCCGAACAACGCTTCAAAGAAGGAGAGCGCCCAGGCGACCGTCTGGTCGGGCCACGGCCGGATCCCATCGGGCAAGTAAAAGAGCGACTCTTTCCGTTGGGCAGGGGCGAGCGCCTGCCCGTGAAACGTCACCTCGCCGGAATGAGTAGGGATCAGGCCGGCCAGGCATTCGAAGAGCGTCGTCTTCCCCGCGCCATTGGGGCCGATGAGTCCGAGAACTTCCCGGTCCGCCACGGAGAAACTCGCATCCTGTAGAACCGTATTCGCGCCGAAGCGCTTGGAAATCCCCTTGGCCGTGAGAAGCATGGATGTGCAAACACGAATTGTACGCGATTCCCGGTCCGGGTGCCCGGTGGGACAGACGATCGGGTTTGGTCGTCTGTCAGCGGCAACGCCCGCCCGATTCCTTTGGTCCTGTTATTTCGTGGGTGCTATGGTGTGTGGTTGCCGGAATGCGCCGCTATACCGCGGCTTCGAGCAAGGCGGCCGCACGACGGCCGTAGGTACCCTGCGGATCGGCGGCCGCAGCCTGCTGCAAGTGGTCCGCGCTCCGCTCTCTGCCGCCAGCGGTGCCGAGGGCTGAGTAGGCCGCCGCGGCCATGCAATGCAGATGAGCTCGAATCTGCCTGTATTCATCGCCGCACAGGGGAAAGGCCTCTTCGAGCAGACGCTCCACTTCAGCCGCGTCCGAAGAGTGCGCGGCCACCGCCCACGCCAGCGTAGCCAGCGCCTCCGCGAGATTCAAGCTCTGGGTGTACCTGGTCCGCGCGCGCTCCGTACGGGCGATTTTCACGGCCAGACGGGCGCTGCCCAACGCATCCCCGGCCCGAATGCCTTTCCGCAGCCACGCTTCTGCGAGGGCGCGATGACCGCTCCCGCTAGCGGGACACGCCTCCATGCAAGCTTCGAAGTTGGCAATGGCCTCGTCGTACTGCTTTTGCTCCATCAGCACTTTGCCCAGCGCCTCACGGGCCGGCGCCTGCCTGCGCGGCTCGGTCTCCATCGAGGAACTCCTCCGAAGGCAGTATTCGGCCTCTTTCAACTGCCCCAGTTGGTACAACATTCTTCCACGAAAGAGCCAGTAAACGGGCGGCGTCGATCTCGCCCGTTTCAGCTTCTCCGCCAGTTGCAGACCACTTTCATATTCGCCCTTGCGGTAGGCCTCGGTTACGACCTGGATGGCTTGCTCGAAGTTCTTCATGCGCTGACGCCACCAGAAGAGAAAACATGCGAGCACCGTCAGGGCTACGTTCACTACCAGCAGAGTTCCCACAAGTCACCTATACCTCGATGGTACGGCCGGCCCACCGCTTTTTTAATACCCACAAAGGTAAACCTGGTAACTGGTACTACCCGGTTTGGACCGCGCGAGGGCAGACCGTGGATCCAGGTTTGGCAGGCGTTTCCCCGGCCTTCCTCGCAAGCCGGAACGTGGCGGTACGACGCTATCGCGCCCCGGGCGGATCCCTTGGGCAAGGCGCGGGGAGGGGCGTCACTCCGCGGGTGCGTAGTATCCCAACCGCCAGTGAGCGCGCAGTTTGGGGAGCCCGCGCGGTGGGATTACCTGAACCAGCACCTTGTGGTAGCGCCCGTCCCGTTGCTGGTTCTGAGGCGCATACCCGAGGACATAGCGGTTACGCAGGTCGATGCCGATCTTGAGCGCGATATTGGGAAGCTCCACCGGGTCCGCCTCATACATGCGGCCCCCGGTCTGCTCGGCGATGTGACTGAGAAGTCCGGGCCCACTCGCCTCTTCGGGGGTTCCCCCGCCCCCAAAAACTCCGATGGCATAAATCAGGGTGTCGCTCTCGCGCACCACACTCTGGACTTCGACCGGGGTGTAGCGGCTGTTGTTGTCGCCGCCATCGGAGATCACCAACAGCGCTTTCTTGCTCATCTTGGATTTCTTCATCTCGTGAAGCGCCAGGTAGATCGCGTCCAGCAGGGCCGTGGAGCCCTTGGAACGCGAGAAGATCAACTGGTCCTCGATCTTTCCGGTATCGCTGGTCAGCGGTACCTCCAGCCGGGGAGAGCTGTCGAATTCCACCAGGAAAAACTGGTCTTCGGGATTGGCCGTCTTGAAGAACTCCATGGCGGCCATGCGCGAACGGTGCAGCTTGGCCCCCATGCTTCCGCTGGTGTCGAACACCAGGCCCACGGTAACCGGTTCGTCATCCATCGCGAACTGGGTGATGGTCTGCTGCACGCTGTCGTCGAAGACGCGGAAGTTCTCCTTCTCCAGGCCGGAAACCGGCCGGTTCAGCGGGTCGTTCACGCTCACCGGCACCAGAACCAGGGTGGTATCCACGCGGAGAGTGGGTTGTTGCGTCCGCGCCTCCCCCTTCGGCGCCGGCTTCTCGCGAGGCTGAATCGCAACCTGTCCGTGAAATGCCAGTGGCGCGGCAAGAGCGAGAACAAATGCCAGTCCGATCATTCGACGCGAACTCATGAGCAGCCTCCCGGAAGTATTGTACTCCGCTGCCGGGTTCGTGCTGCAACGGCTACTGGGGAGTGCCTCCCGTCGCGGCCGCTTGCTTGATCATTGTCAGGAGCATGACGACCTCGCTCTTCGCCTTAACTCCATGCTCCAGGTTCGCCGCCATGAATACAAATGTCCCCGCGACCGCTTCCCGCTCATCCGCGCCCAGTTTCAACGAGGCTTCTCCGCGCAGGAAGGTGAGCGTTGCGGGGAACGGCGCGGTATGCGCAGAAAGCTCCTGTCCCGGCGCGAAACCGAACAGGATTACTTTGGTTTTTTCATCGTTGTACAAGGTCTGGCTGAGGATTCCATTCTCCGGAACGCGTGCCTGCACGACAAGGTCCTGAACATAAGCGTAGGCTTCTGGCATCTGATTCTCTCCCGATGACACCGCCAGCGTATCATCCTGTGGGGCAGCCAATCTTGGCTGCCGCCCGCTTTAAGCGGGCGACCCCGCGCGCCCAGGTTTCTGGCCCTGGAGGCTGCTCATCAGGGTAGCCTCACACTCGACCTCGAAACCTGTCGATTTCGCGGCGATCGCGTTTCGACGGCTTGCCTTCCCGCAATGCCTCGAAATGCGGCATCGCTCTGCGCTCTTCAGCCAACTTGAGCCGCAACTCCCGGCTCGCCTCTGTCTCACGGTAGAGCGTCTGCGCAACCGCCGCCGGGCCGCGCATCTCACTGAGAACCAGGACCTCCACCTGAAAGTCGCCGCTGTCGTTCTTCACATGCAACAGGTCGCCGACCCGGACCTCGCGCGCCGCCTTGGCGCCTCGTCCGTTGGACCCAATCCTGCCGAGTTCACATGCCCGGGCAGCCAACGAGCGCGTCTTGAAGAATCGGGCGGCCCAGAGCCACTTGTCCATTCTCACTCCGGTCACAATCCCATTCTCGTCCCAGGGCGGGATCTCCCGTGGGCCGTGAGTGCCGCCGCGTTTTGCCGAACTGCGGAATCCCGGTGAAGGCCAAGCCGCCCTGAAGCATCCTCGTGCGTTACGGAAGTTGCGAGCAGCTTGTTCATCTGTGTAACATTATCGCGGACGATTATGGTCGGGTCGCCGGCAACTCTTCCATCACCCGGTAATGGAAGGATGTCCCATCATCCGCGCCTTTGATCGCGAAAGACGTGAGGCCGCGAAGGTGCCTGACGGGCTCACCCGGCGCCGGGCTCGCCCTCAAACTACGTCCGCGTCGCGCTCCGCCAGAAGATCCCGCAACAAGGACCGGTGGCAGCGGCTCTCGTCCTGGCAGTAGCAGCCCAGCGCCAGATTGGTGTGATGCGACAGCGCCGCCAGTACGTCCAGTTCGCGGCTCCGATCGGGCGCACTCATCTCCCGCCGGAACTTCCGGCTGAATGCGGCCCACGCCCGCTCGTCCGCCGCTCCGAGAGCTTCCTGCACAAGTTCGGCGCTGGGCGACAGGTTCGGAAACCAGATGTCATAGTAGTCGAGCCGGGCGAAGTCAGACTTCGGAACTCCGCGCGGAGGCCGCCGCACAGTTCCGAGCCGCAAACCTTCGCCGGGCTTTCGAGGTGTGCCGAGTTGGACGATGAAGATGGACACAAGTCCCCCAACTCTAGTTTGCCACGTGGCGCCCGGCCCACCTGGTTACGGGATGACGCCTTGGCGCACTCGCGTCACCGATCCACCCGCCTCGCATATCGCTCCTCTGCAGGGCCGCTTCGGAAAGGTCTGGAAGAATTCGCCGTAACCCCTTCACAGCGAGTCAAGCGCGGAAAGGAAACCCATCCCCATGGTGCCGGACACGGCAAGTGGTTTGGTGGAACAGCACCTCTTGGTATGCTCATGGAATAGTGGGCAAGAGCAGTTTGGCATCGGAAGGGATTGACATGGACATTGTCACGCGACTCGAAGCAGCGAGAGATCGCACGCTGCGGTACTTTGAGGTGAGCGACCAGCAACTCGCTCGGAGTTACGGGCCGGGCAAGTGGTCGGTCAGGTTCATTTTGCATCACCTTGCCGATGCTGAGACGGTCCTGTTCGACCGGATCCGCCGGATTATCAGTGAACCTAGACAAGTGCTCTGGGCCTTCGATCAGGATTCGTGGGCAAGCGGCCTCGACTATTCTCGGATGCCGCTCGATCTGTCTCGCCGAATCTACGATTCAGTCCGCGCTGGCGTCATCTATCAGGCGCGTTTGCACTACGACAGAAGTGGCCACCTTGAATTCGTCCACAGTGAAACAGGCATTCGGACGCTGAAGGCCGAGTTCGACAAGGTCGCTTCCCATAACGAGCACCACCTTGAACAGATCGATTCGGCGCTGAGGGGTTCGTAGCGCCGACCTCCGTACAATCCCGCTTGTGCGGTGGGAAATTCACGGCGGTGGCCGACTCCACACCCGGCAGAGCGGCGCTCCGCTCCACCGCCTGGCGCCAGAACCGCGCGATCTGGCCGGCGCCGGCATAGCGGGCCGGCGGAAGCCAGACCTGGGCCGTCAGTACGTTGTACAGATTCAGACCGCGGTCCATGTCCGCGACCGCGAGCGAGCTCCGCACCAGCAGTCCCGCTCCCGCCAGCAGCACCACGGCCAGTGCCACCTCCGCGAAAACCAGAAGACCGCACAGGCGGCGGCCAGCGAGCACATCGGGCTTGAGATTCCGCGCGGAGCCCTCGATCGCGGGCGCCAGTCCCACGGCCAAACCGGTTGCGAGCGCAATCGCAACGCTAAACGCCAGCACTCGCGCATCCAGTCGAAACGGCTCCACCCGGTTCACAGCGGTGTACGGCAACCGGTTCAGAAACTCGATCAGGAGCCAGCCCATCGCGGTTCCCGCCGCGCCGCTCAGCGCTCCAAGGACGCCGCTCTCGCCAAGCAACTGGCCAACCAGGCGCAGCCTGCCGGCGCCCAGTGCAGCCCGGATGGCCATCTCTCGCCGGCAGCCCACCGCCCGCGCCAGCAGCAAGCTCGCGATGTAGGCGCAGGCAATCAGCAGGACGAAGCCCACCGCCACCTGCAACATCTGCAGAACCGGGCGAATCTGACCGGTCCACTGGCTGTGAAGATCGATCAGCTCCGCGCCCCATCCTGTACTGGTGTCCGGATGCTGTTGCGCGATTCGATTCGCGATGGTCTCCATGGCCGCCTGCGCCTGCCGCATCGAGACGCCCGCCTTTAACCGCGCGTAGACGAACAGCAGATGATCCCCGCGGCTGGCGCCGGCCCGATCGAGCGCGTGCGGGACATACAGGTCGAGATCGCGATTGAGCACGCGGAAGAGCCGGAAGCCGGCGGGTAGGATGCCAACCACCATCGAGGGCTGCCCTTCCACTTGCATCGTGCGCCCGACGATCCCGGGGTCGGCGCCGAACCGCCTGCGCCAGAGATGGTGGCTCAGAATCACGACGCGATCCCCGCCTGGGCGCTCTTCTTCCGGGAGGAAGGTGCGGCCGAGGGCGGCCTTCACTCCCAAGACCGGAAAAAACCCGGCCGTTACTTTCAGGCCCTCCACGCGCTCGGGCTGGTCGGCGCCGGTGAGGTTGAAATATTGGAAATTCCAGGCGGCCACGGCTTCGAAAACGCGGCCTTGTTCCTTCCAATCGAAGTAATCGGGGATGGAAACGAGCTGCTGGTTGAGACCGCGCGTGGGATTCTTCTGCCACACTGCGACGATCCGGCCGGCCTCGGGATAGGGAAGGGCGCGGAGCAGGATCGCGTTGAAGATGCTGAAGACGGCGCAGTTCACCGCGATGGCCAGGCCCAGGGTCAGAACGGCCGTCGCGGTGAATCCGGGACTGCGGCGCAGCAGGCGGAGGGCGTAGCGCATAGCAGAAAACCGGTGGGGCAGACGATCGTTTTTTGTCCTCTGCCGTCGTTCGCAAAGGCCGTGGCTCGCCACGTTGGCAGACCACCAAGAGCGATAGTCTGCCCCACGATGCTAGTGTAATGCCACAGCCGAAAATGGACAGGGAAGCCAGAACTGATCTTCCAGATCTGCCAGCCTACCATGCAAGGTCAGGAAATGCTCGGTGGCAGACCACGAGTTGGCAACTGGGGTGAAGACGGCGGAAAAGGAGGGGATGGAGTGAAACGTCGATCTGGCGTCGGACCGCGGAGTGGCCTGGCAGGGGTGAGTTTCGACCTGATGGCAGTGGTGTGA
>JAIQFL010000395.1 GCA_020073365.1 Terriglobia bacterium
GGAGCGCCGGCTGCTCCACCTCGTATCCAGTCCCGATTCCGCCGTCCTGCTCGATGCGGAAAGGCCGGCATATGACTCGGGGCCGGCCGGGAACCCGCAAGGACGGGTCACGGGAACGAACCTGGCTTATGTGCTCTACACGTCGGGATCGACCGGCAAACCCAAAGGCGTCGCGATTCCCCACAGCGCGTTCACGAATTTCCTGATCTCCATGCGCCAGCGGCCCGGGCTGACGGAACGGGACGTCCTTCTCGCCGTAACCACCATCTCATTCGACATCGCCGGACTAGAGCTTTTCCTTCCTCTCACCTGCGGCGCCAGAGTCGTGATCACCGGAAAGGATCGCGTTCTCGACGGCACGCAACTCGGTGACGCCCTACGGAAACACCGGGTCACGGTCATGCAGGCCACCCCCGCCACATGGCGGCTGCTGATCGATTCGGGATGGACCGGCGAACCCGGTCTCAAGGCGCTATGCGGGGGAGAGGCGCTGAGCCGCGAACTCGCCAACGAGCTGCTGGAACGCGTCGGGTCCCTGTGGAACATGTATGGCCCGACGGAAACCACGGTCTGGTCCACCGTGCACCAGGTCGAACCGGGAGACGACCCGATACCCATCGGCGCGCCGATCGCCAACACTACTCTGTACATTCTCGACGACCACCTGCAGCCGGTTCCGATCGGCGTCACCGGGGAACTGCACATCGGCGGCGCCGGAGTGGCCCGCGGCTACCTGAATCGTCCGGTTTTGACCGCGGAGAGGTTCATCGCGGACCCGTTCGGCGGCGGCGAGGGCGCGCGGCTCTACAAGACGGGCGACGGCGCGCGCTACCGGGCGGATGGCAGCATTGCGTTCCTGGGCCGCCTGGACGACCAGGTGAAGATTCGAGGTCATCGCATCGAGCTCGCGGAAATCGAGGGCACGCTGCTGCGCCACCCGTCAGTGAGAGAAGCGGCTGTCATCGTCCACGAAGAGCCACCGGGGGCCAAGCGGCTGGTTGCATATCTAACCGGGCACCCCGGCAACGCGCCCGCCCCGCCGCGCGACCTGCGCGATTCCCTCGCGAGGGAGCTTCCCGATTACATGGTGCCGGCCCTGTTCGTTTACCTGGACGCGCTGCCGCTGACCCCGAATAATAAACTCGATCGCAAGACGCTTCGATCCATTCCGCTTCCCAGCCGCGAGCTCGCGCACGAGAGCGCCCGGCCGCGGACTTCGACAGAGATCGCCGTGGCTAATCTCTGGACCGAGATACTGGGTGTTCCGCAGATCGGTGTGGACGAACGGTTTGACGATGCCGGCGGCGATTCGCTTTCCTTCGCGCGCATGATATTACGGCTGCGAGCCCGGTTCGGAGTTGAACTGCCGGTCACCATGGATTCCGGGTCTATGACGGTGGCCGGGCTGGCTGCGGCCATCGAGCGGGCGCGTGGTGAGGACCGAAGGCCGGCGAACGCGGAAGTGTCCCCGCGCGGGCCGCGGCCCACCTTCACGCCTGCGGCATCGCAAAATGGGCGGGTTCGACAGATACTCGTGAGTGGTGGGGGAACGCTGCTGCGTGCGCTGGCCCGCGTGGAATGCACGGGGATCGAGAATGTTCCACCCACGGGACCGTTCATCATCGCGGGCAACCACATCAGCTTCTTCGATTCCCTCATTTTCGGCTCGGTGTTTGGCGACAGGCGCAATGGCCTTGAGTTGCGGCCGACCTTCATCATCGCCGACAAATGGCGCCGCTGGGTTCACTGGTACGCCACGCGCTTCGGCGATCCCATCTACATCCGCAGGGGGGAGGGCGACCTGGACGCTCTCGCCGATGCCACGGCCGTGCTCAAGGCCAAAGGCGTGGTGGCCATTATGCCCGAGGGAAAACCGACTCGCGGCGCGCTCATCCGGTGCAAGCCCGGCATCGCCTACCTGGCCGCGGATGCCGGCGCACCCGTGCTGCCCATCGCCATTTACGGCCACGAGGGCGCCCTCGGCAGTTGGCGCCGGCTGCGCCGGGTCGGCGTCCGCATTTCGATCGGTCCCTCTTTCCATCTTCCGGGTTCGGCGCGCAGTCACTCGGAGTACCAGCGCCACGCCGACACGGTGATGCGGGCTATTGCCGGGCTGATGCCCGCCGAGTACCACGGGGCTTACAGCAACGTCGCCAGCAAGGGAGCCGCCGTATTACATCGGACGCCGCCGGGCCGTCCTCCACCGCGCTATCGCTTCTGGCACTCTGCGAATTGTTCGCGGACGTGGACCCATCGGATGTGCGCGGCTTGTCTACCGAGGTGGAAGTGGTCCGGCTCAGGGGCGGCGAAGTTCTGATGCAGGAGGGTGAACCGGCCGACTGCATGTACGCGGTGGTGAGCGGCCGGCTGCGCGTGTCCATCCAAGGCGAGGACGGAGACGCCAGGTTTTTGGGCGAAGTCGGGCGCGCCGAAAGCATTGGAGAGCTGGATCTGATTGACGGGGGATCGCGGTTCGCAACCGTGCGCGCCGCCAGAGAGACCGAACTGGTAAAGGTGACGCGGGCGGGGTTCGAGAAACTGCTGCTGCATCATCCGGAATCGATGAACCGGCTGGCGCGCGTGTTAGCCCGGCGCATGAGGGGATTGGCGCGGCGGCAGAGCCCGACCGCCACGGTGAAAACCATCGCCGTGATCGGCGCCGGTGAAGGCGCCCCCGTATCCGAATTCACGGGTAGGTTGTGCCAAGCGCTCGGCGCGTTCGGCGCGGTGCTGCACTTGAGCGAGGACCGGTTTGAAAAGCTCTACGCCAAGGGAACGGGCTTCGACCAAGGAAGGGGCATCGCCACCTGGCTTAGCGAATTGGAAGAGGTCTACCGGTTCAACGTGTATGAAGCCGGTGTCAACGCCTCGCCCTGGACGATGCATTGCGTTCGGCAGGCCGATCGCATCCTGGCGGTGGGCCGCGCGTGGTCATCACACGAATTGAGCGCGGTCGAACGGGCCATCCTGGCAGCCGGCGGGGGCACCCAAATCGCGCCTGCGGAGCTGGTGTTGTTACACGAGGATGCCGGCCGGGTTTTTTCAGGGACGGCCCCGTGGCTGGCCCCAAGGAGCCTGCTGAAGCATCATCACGTTCGCCTGCACGTCGCGGGCGACATGGAGCGCCTGGCACGCATGCTCGCCGGGCGTGCCATCGGCCTTGCTCTGGGAGGCGGCGGTGCGCGCGGGTTCGCCCATATCGGGGTGATCCGGGCGATCGAAGAAGCGGGCATCCCAACGGACATGGTTGCCGGCGTGAGCATGGGTTCGATCATCGCCGCCCAGTACGCCCTGGGCCGCGACTGGCAGTCCATGATTCGCATGAACAAGCGAGAGATTGGCGAAAATATGGGCGCCGATCTCACAATTCCGGTGGTGTCGCTCAGCAGCGGGCGGAGATTCCGGCAGGCCCTCAGGACGTTCTTCGGGGAGACCAGCATCGAGGACCTGTGGCTGAACTACTTCTGCCTTTCCTGCAATCTCTCCACTAGCGAGCTCAACATTCACAGGAGCGGCCCCTTATGGAAGTGTGTGAACGCGAGTAACGCGCTGCCGGGCATATTACCGCCGGTCCTGGAAGCGGGAAACGTGCTGGTGGATGGCGGAATCCTGAACAACCAGGCGGGCGACATCCTGAAAGAAATGTGCAGTGGATCGGTGATTGTCAGCAATGTCAGCCCCAGGAAAGACATGAGCGTGGACCCCTCTTTCACCGAGATGCCTTCACCGTGGAAGGTTCTGTGGAGCCGGCTCAATCCCTTCATGGCCGCCATCAACGTGCCCAACATCTCTGTCATGATGATGCGGACGTTGATGGTGGCGAGCGAGAGGAAATCGCGCGAGGTCGAGAGGGCTGCCGAGTTCTATCTCCGCCCGCCGATCGACCGGTTCCGGCTGAACGACTACTCCAAAGTGGAGGAGATCGCCGAGGTCGGGTACGAGTACGCGAAGAAGGAGATCCTGGCCTGGCAAACCGGCAACCGTCTTCAGCACAGCTCCAACGGCATTCCGGCCACGCGCCGCTGAGTGGCGCGAGAGGTGTGCTGTCGAATCGCCTGTGCCACGCGCGGGTAATAATGGTTCGTGCCCGATAATCCGTATAACGAGATACCGTATCCCACTTTTCCGCGGCTGCGAACGCATCCCGACCGTCTGGCGGCGGTGGGTACGCTCTTCGGAATGAGTCCCGCGCCCGTCACGCGTTGCCGGGTGCTGGAAATCGGCTGCAACGATGGCAGCAACCTGATTCCCATGGCCTATGCGCTCCCGGAGAGTCGTTTCACGGGGGTGGATCTCGCGGAGGCGCCGATTGCCGTGGGCCGCCGCACGATTGATGCGCTGGGACTCGCCAACATTTCGCTGGTTGCCGCGGACCTGCGGGATATTGGTTCCGGCTATGGCGAGTACGACTACATCATTGCGCACGGGGTGTATTCATGGGTGCCCGCCGAGGTGCGCGATCGTCTGATGGCGGCGTCGGGCGAGCGGCTTGCTCCGCAAGGTATCGCCTACATCAGCTACAACGCCTACCCCGGCCGGCACCTGAACCAGATGCTGCGCGAGATGATGCTCTATCACACGCGGAACGTGCCGGACGCCGCACATCGCATCGAGCAATCGCGGTGGTTTCTGAAATTCCTGGCGGAGGGCCGTCTCGTCGCCACGCCATGGCAAACGCTGCTGGATCAAGAAGTGACCGCTTTGCTGGAGCGGCGTCCCGGCAGCCTGTTCCACGACGACATCGCGGAGACCAACGAGTCCTTCTACTTTCGGCAATTTGTCGAGCACGCCGGCCGCCACGGTCTCCAGTTCCTCGGCGAGGCCGATCCGTACGAGATGTTCGATCCTCGGGGCTCTCTCGCGTGGCTGGGCGACGACGTGCTGGAGCGGGAGCAGTACCTGGATTTCCTGCGGGCCCGCCGTTTCCGCCAAACGCTGCTGTGCCGCGACGGGATCCCCCTGCGCCGTCCGCCGGGCCCGGAACAGATGCAGCCTCTCCTGTTCTCCGCTCCTTGCACCGCCGTCGAGGAAGGCCAGATCCAGGGTCTGCACGGCATCCGTATCACCTCGGGGCACCAAGCCGTCCAACGGGTGACCTCCGCCCTGGGAGAGACCTATCCGCTCCCGTTGACCTTCGACGAACTGGTCCCCTATGCCGGCGACCGCGCGGCCTTGCAGGACATCCTGTTCGGACTGGTGACCGCCGGTTTTGCCGATATACATGTATTCGACTTCCCCTGCGAAGATACCGTGACCGCGAAGCCGAAGGCCAGGGGTCTGGCGCGCCATCAGGCCGCCGAGTCCCGATTCGTCACCAACGCCTGCCACCAGGTGGTGGAGTTGGATGACGTAGCGCGCCAACTGGTGCTCCTGATGGATGGCACTCGCGATCGCGAGCAGTTGGCGCAGGGTCTGGCTGCTATCGCGGAATCCCCCTCGCTGGAACTGACCCGCGAGCATCTTCCGGGCAGCCTGGAATGGTTGGCCGGGATGGCTTTGCTGGAGGGGTGAAGTCCGCTGTGCCCGGGCGTCTCTTGACCCGAGATTTGGTGCGACGGTCTTCGATGGTTGGATGTCTATTTTCCGCCCTTCCAGTCCGGTAAACGGCCCGGGGTGGGAGGCGCGCCGGCGGCGTCGAGTTGCTTCTCGATGGCCTTGATATCCGTCTCGATCAGTTTCCTGAGCTTCGGAATCTCCGCGGCCAGCCCGTCAGAGGCAATCTGATATTGCTCCATCGCCGTTTTGGTCGGCCGGCCGGTGGTCCCGCGGGTGGGGGACGCGGCCGCCTGCATGTGTTCGGAAATGGATGCCGGCGAACCCTCGTTGTGCGACCGCATGATCCGGTCGCCAGTCAGCGTCAGATTGATGTCGGCCAGGTTCTTCTCGAGCTTCAGCGTCTCCTCGCGAAGCTTGGTTGGCAGGCTGGGAGTCGCGTCGATGGCGCGGCGAATCGAAGTGAGGCGCGTTTGGGCGTCCGTGGCAGCCTCCTGGGTAGCGGTCATGGCCTTCTGGAGACTTGCCAGCTTGTCCTGGAATGCCGCCAGGGCCATCCGGTCTTCCCTGGTGGAAGTGCCTTCGGCCACTACTTCGAACGTCTGCGAACCCGGTAGCGGCGTAATCACACCGCCCTGGCGCTTGGCCAGCGCGACCGTGTATTTGCCGGGGACCGCCAGCGATCCACCGGCGCCTCCGCGGCCTCCGGGGACAGCCGCAGCCGGGTCATCTTCGCCCCCGCCACCAGCGCCCCCTCCCCCACCAGCGCCGCCACCACCACCGGCACCCCCGCCACCACCGGCGCCACCGGCGAATCCGCCACCTCCGCCCCCACCGGCCCCGCCGCGGCCTCCGCCGCCTCCACCGCCTCGACCGCCACCTCCACCACCGCCGCCCAGCGGAATCGCCGGCGCCAAGGCAGCCCCTTGCGTGCGAAGGTCCCAGGTAACGCGGTGGATGCCGCGGGTGGCCGGCGCGTCAAACCGGCGGATGACTTTGCCCGTAGCATCGCTGATCGAGACCACGATGGCGGGCGCTTCCTCCTCGGCCTCGGCGCGGAGTTCCTCGGGCGTGGGGTACCCCGGCGCTTCGCCGCGTTGCACCGCGGCGCGCTCGCGTTGCTGCCGCTCCTGCAGCTTGGTACGGATGGCATCCTTGAGATGGAACGTGATCACCGCTCCCACCGGCGGGTTGGGGGCGGTGAAATAGTTCGTGCCCAGATCTCCTCCGGGGTTGTACGGAAGATACGAAAGCGCGTTCTTCGCGGGGAGGATGGCGCTCTCCTTCTGGAGCATTTCCGCAGTAGCCAAGCGCAGCGGGCTGTAGTCGTCCAGAACATAGATGCTGCGTCCGAAGGTACCGATGACCAGATCGTCCGTCTGCTTCTGGATGGCCAGGTCGCGCATCATGATGGTCGGCAGCCCAACGTTGAGCTTGATCCACTTCTCTCCGCCGATATTCGTGAAATAGAGCCCGAACTCGGTGCCGGCGAAGAGCAGGTTCTTGTCGATGTGATCCTCGGCCAGCGCGTAGACGCCGCCGCGCTCCGGCAGGTTGCCCGCGATATTGACCCAGGTCTTGCCCTTGTCCGCGCTCTTGATGATGTAGGGTTTGAAATCGCCGTTCTGGTGGTTCTCATACGCCACGTAAACCGTGCCGGCATCATGCTGGGAAGCCAGGATGCGTTGCACGTAGGCATCTTCGGGAACGCCCGCCGGCTTGTCGACTTTGCGCCATGCCTTGCCGCCGTCTTCGGTGATCTGCACCAGACCGTCGTCGGTGCCGACGTAGATCACGCCCTCCTGCTTGGGAGATTCCGCAATGGCCGAGATATTGTCGTAGAGCGCCGTCGAAACGTTCTTCTGAATGGCGTCGATGGGCCAGACTTTGCCCATCAGCGGCAGCTTGTTGCGGTCCAGTTGCCGCGAGAGGTCGCCCGACACCGCACGCCAGCTATCGCCGCGGTCGTCGCTGCGGTAGAGCCTTTGCGCGCCGAAATAGAGGCGCGTATTGGAGTGCGGGCTGACGATCAACGGCGCGTCCCAGTTCCAGCGCATGGCCGGATCGCCCTTGGCGGGCTGCGGCTGAATGGAAACCCGCTCGCCAGTGCGCTTGTCGAAGCGCACCATGCCACCGTTCTGCATGTTGGCGTAGACGGTGTTGGGATCCTTGGGGTCCACGCGCGTGTAGAACCCGTCACCGCCATTGGTGACGAAGCAATCGCTGTTGTGCAGCGATGCGTTCCTGGTCCGGGCGGCGCAGCCGAAGCTGTTGTTGTCCTGGGTCCCGCCGTAAACGTGGTAGAACGGCGCATCCTCGCTGACCGCGACATCGTACAACTGCGCGGTGGGGAGATTGGCCTTGAAGATCCAGGTGGCCGCCCGGTCGAAGCTCTCGTAGACGCCGCCGTCGCAGCCCACCAGGTAGTGGTTGTTGTTCTTCGGGTCTACCCAGATCTCGTGGTTGTCCACGTGTTTGTTGCGCGTGGGCAACTGCGACAGAGTCCGGCCGCCATCGTCGGACACCATGATGTTGACGTTCATGATGTAGATGCGCTCGGAATTGGCCGGGTCGACCTGCACCTTGGCGTAATACTGGCCCTGCGATTCGGAAGAGTTGCGCCGTTCCCAGGTGACGCCGTTATCGGTGGAGCGGAACAGGCCCCCGCGTCCCTCGTTCGCCTCAACGATGGCATAGATCATGTTGGGATTGGATGGCGCGTAGTTCAAGCCGATGCGGCCCAGTTCGCCCGCGGGAATGCCGCCGCCGACTTTGGTCCACGTTTTTCCGGCATCGATCGAGCGCCATATCCCGCTCTCAGGTCCGCCGTGAATCATGCCGAAATAGCGGCGCTGGCGCTGGTGCGTGGCAGCCAGCAGGACGTCGGGGTTCTTGGGGTCCATGACCACGTCGGAACAGCCGGTGTAATCGCCCACCTTGATCAGGCTCTGCGACCAGGTCTTGCCGCCATCGGTGGTCTTATAGAGGCCGCGTTCTCCGCCGCCCTTCCACAGCGGTCCCGGCGCGGCCACGTAGACCACGTTGGAATCGCGCGGATCCACCAGGATGCGGGCGATGTGCTCGGTCAGTTTCAACCCTACATTTCGCCAGGTCCGTCCAGCGTCTTCGCTCTTGTAGACGCCGTCACCGTAAGAGACGCTGCGTTGGTTGTTGTTCTCGCCGGTACCCGCCCAGACGATCGACGGGTTCTTGGGGTCGATGGTGATGGTGCCGATAGAGTATGACCCGTAGTTGTCGAATACCGGGGTCCAGGTGGTGCCGTTGTTGTAGGTCAACCAGATGCCGCCGGAAGCCTCGGCCACCAGGTAGTGGTTGGAATCGTCGGGGAAGACCGCGAACTGCGATGCGCGGCCCGAGATGAAGGCCGGGCCGATGTTGCGGACGCGCAGGCTGGCGAAGGTGGTTTGATTGATGGGGTCGTCGGACGCACCGCCGCGTCTGCCGGCTGGCGCGGGTTCATCCTGCGCCAGGATCGGCAGCGAAAAACACAAAAGGAGCGGAAATAGCCTCATGGACGCAAAGTATAACGCATGGCACGGGAGAGTGCGGGCCGAGGTCGCCCACAGGGGGGGCGCTTAGGCGAGGTGGGGACGCTGCCTGCACGGGACGGCGGCGGCGAAAGCGCCTGCACCGCATCATTGTTGCTATCGAGGTCATTCTTGGGCATTGGAGGATGTATCGGGGGGAGAGCAGAAGAGGCACCGCTTGTATTTGGAGGATCGAATGGGGGTGCAGTAGCCGGGGGCGGGAGGGGGTGGAATGGAAAGTGACGGAACGAACTGGGGGCATGAGCTAAGGGGTTCGGTTTCAGCGGTTTGCGGGGCCGGTTGAGGCTCTTGGAAGCGCCGGGGTGTCCAGGTGGAGCGGACCATGGTATCGACTTGGTCGCGCGCGACGGGAAGAGCGGGGCGGTAGCGCTGGAAGTTCTCTTTGGTGAGGGTGGCGAGGGGAGGAGGGGGAGCGGAGTCCGGCGGCGGAAATGGGTTCGTTTCGAAAGTGATAAGTAGCTTCATTTGGTTCGGGTTGGTTGCGAAAATGGGTTCGTTTGGTATTTTCTGTCCGGCACGGGCTTTAAGCGCGGGGGGAACTCGCTCACTGCGCGACCGTGACTCCGGACATCACCAGTTTCAACGTAGCAAGGTGGCGGACGGGCTTCGGCGGTTGAGGTCTCGATGTGAATGATAATAGGGGGAGAGGGTTGTTCCTGGCGGGCGTGACTCCCGACACGGCCTTTTCGGGACTTAACGGTCAAATATGGGAGGCGCGGTCTTGGTTAAGGCAGGCTGGCACTAGTTTCTCAGTACTCTTGGCCCGTGCGAGCGCACTTCTACGGGAAGGACGTTAGACGCCAGTTGAAGTGACGGGGACTTCACGGGAGTGGTCTCCCAGAACGCCGTTGCGGGCCAGTGTTCGGATGGCCGACGATCCGCCAGCAATGGGACCGGAACCGCCAGAAAGCTGAGTACGGGCGTGCGGTTCACCAGGCAGGCTGGAACAGACGCGAACGAACGGCTTCAGATTGGCTTCGCTGAAAGCCATGCCGCCGCAGTCAAACACAATGTAATCACGATTGAAAAAACGATAGGGAGGATAAAGAGGTATCTCCAGCTCACAACTGTGATGGCTGCAAAGCAAAGAGCGAGAGC
>JAIQFL010000396.1 GCA_020073365.1 Terriglobia bacterium
CACGGCGGAGGGCGGAATGATTTTGGTGACCGTCTTGCCATCCACTTCTCTGGTAAGCGAGTGGCTCGGGCCATGGCCGGTCGAACCCGGTTTGGCGCAATGACAGGTTGGTTTACCGCATTTGCGAAAACGTTCCACCAGGGAGCCGGGGCGGAGATCATCCACTTGGGCGAGGGCATCCTGCAACCTGGATCGTTCGCGCTGGAGATCCTCGAGAGATTGAGGCACGGGCGTGGTTTCTTTCTGACAGCGTATACCGCTGTCAGAATTATAGGCCCATGTCTCTGCATCGTCAAGATTCTCATTTTGGCGTCGTACACCCCTTGGCCGATTTGTTTTTATTAATCAGGTATGATGCGGCCCCCCTCAGTCGGTTTGGACTCTACCAGATGCAAAGAGGCCGGGGTACCTATTGGGAATTGCATCCCTGAGCTCAAGAGTGATCGTGTTCGCCGGACGATAACGATCACGTACCTTATCGTCTGGTAAAGTGGTTGTGGCGCCAGGTCGTTTTCTTTGGTCGCCAGCGATGGTCTGTGGGGTTGTCTGCCATTAGCCCGCCACGGCCGAACCGCGCCGCTGCTTTAACCGCCCCCCGCCCTCCTCGCTGCACGCTAAACTGGATGTTTACCCCGTTGGCACCCACCTTTACCGGGGGGTATCCCGACTTTTTGCGGCCGGACCGCGTCTTACTCACCAGGAGCCAGATTTGATCTTTCGGGCGGTCGAAGATGCCGACCTCATTCGTCAGGCTGCCCGGGGTGGTGTGGAGGCGTTTAACCTCCTCGTCTCCCGGTGGGAGAAACGTGTCTACAACTACCTCCTGCGCATTACCGCCAACCGCGAAGACGCTCTGGACTTGACGCAGGACGTGTTTTTGAAAGCCTATCAGAACCTCCGGAAACTCGACGACCCAGGGCGCTTTGCCCCCTGGCTGTACCGCATCGCGCACAACGAGGCTTACTCCATGTTTCGCAAACGGAGGCCCGAAGCCGACGTGGACGAGATCGAGCCGGAAGCCACCGATACCGGAATTACCGTGGGAGGGAACTCGGTCTTCCCCATCGAACTGAACCTGGCGGTCGCGAGCGCGCTCGAACGGCTCTCGCCGGACCAGCGGGAAGCGGTCGTCCTCAAGATCTACCAGGGCTTCAAATTCGAGGAGATGTCCGAAATCCTCGCCTGCCCGGTCTCCACCGTCAAGTCCCGTCTGTATACCGCCCTAGAGCTCCTTAAGGTCGAACTGGCTCCCATGAAGGCGCGAGGTGTGTCATGACTTGTTCGCCATTCGATTTGAGGGGCTACTTTCTCCGGGAGCTGCCCGACCCGCAGCAGCGCCAGGTGGAAGCCCATGTAAAACAATGCCAGCCGTGCCGCGAAGAGCTGGACCGGCTGCGCGTGACGGAAGCCGCCTTGCTTTCCCTGAGGGATGAAGAGATGCCGCAGCGCATCGCCTTCGTCTCCGACAAGATTTTCGAACCGTCGCCGTGGCGCCGCTGGTGGGCTGCCTTCTGGGGATCGGCCGCTCGTTTGGGATTCGCCTCGGCCGCCATGCTTTCCGTGGCGATCGTGGTCTACGCCCTCCACCCGGTGGGGCAGGCCCCCGATCTGCCAAAGCCTTCGCCGCCGGTGATCCAAACCATCTCCGACGCCGAGATTCAATCTCGTATCGACGCCGCCGTTACCAAGGCCGTGGCCCAGGTGGAAAGCCGGCAGTCCGAGAAGACGAAATACCTGCTGGCCGATCTCGAATCCATGCGCCAACGGCTGGTGGTGGCCTCGAGCGTATGGGAAATGGATGAGAAGCGGAACAGCGTGAGCCGCGTGACGTCCGCCAACTATGGCGGCCCGCACGTTCAGGAAGCCAAATGAAAACCCCAGCCATCCTCCTGCTGCTCGCGCTGACCCCCGCGGGGGCCCAGAACCCCAGGTCTGCCGCCATCACCACACCCGTCGCGGTGGCCCCTACGGAGCGGCCCGGTATTGCCCGGCAGACATTTACGGAACTGGAGAAGAGCTTTGACAGCCAGCTCGCCGCAGCCAGTGTGGCCCACCCGATTGACATCCTGGGCCTCACGCGCGGGCTATACCTGGACGACTATGGCGTGGTCTTCACGGCGGAGGTCAGCCTGATTAACACTCCGACCGTCAATCCCTTTCGCAAGGAGATCAGTCCGGAACTCAAAGCCGAGGTGCACCGGCAAAAACTCGAGAACCTGCCCCTGCTGAAGAAAGCCATGCGCGAGATGGTGAAGACAACGGCGATGACGTTTGGCGCCGCCGGTGTCAAAATGAACGTCTTGAAGCCCAACGCGCAGGTCGTCCTCGCCGTGCGCCTGCTGTATCTCCCCTATGAGAATACGATCGGCCTGCCGGGCCTGATTGTCATGAAAGCCGATCTGAGGGGGGCTCTGTCAAACGACATCAAAGTGGAAGAGCAATTCTAGTGGCAGCTATCCATCCCCCAAGCCCGGATGCAAGTAACACGGACCTCCCGGTCGGTGTTCTTCGCCTCGGCGAAATCCTGATTCGACGCGGGAAGATTGAGGCTGAAGAGCTGGATCGCGCGCTGGAGCTCCAGAAGGAGCGCGGCGACAAGCTCGGGAAGATCCTGGTCGACATGGGGCTCATCGCCCAGCGCGACGTGCTGGCCGCGCTTTCCGATCAGCTCGGCATCCCGCTGGTAACGGTGGATGGCGCGCCGCCATCCGCGCCCGAAATCGATGGGCTCTCGCACCGCTTTCTGCGCCAATGCCGCGCGTTTCCGGTGGCGCTGGTGGATTCCACCCTGACCATCGCCATGGCGGATCCGCTGGATTTCGAAACCATCGCGGCGGTTCGCGCCTTCTCGGGGCTCGAAATCCAGACGGTACTGGCCACCGAACAGGAAATCCTGGACGCCATCGAGAAGCATTACGGCGAGTCGGAACGGCACGCGCTGGTCGGGGGCGATGGCGAGGACGAGCAGGCCACCGCGGACCTGGAACACCTGCGCGACATGGCCAGCGAGGCGCCGGTCATCCGGCTGGTCAACACCATGATCGCGGACGCCCTCGAAAAGCGCGCCAGCGACATCCACATCGAGCCCTTCGAGAAGGAATTCCGCATCCGTTTCCGCGTGGATGGCGTGCTGTTCAACCAGGAGCCGCCGCCTCGCGAGCTGAAGGCTGCCATCATCTCCCGCCTGAAGCTGATGGCCAAGCTGAATATCGCCGAACGCCGTTTGCCGCAGGACGGCCGCATCAAAATCAAGATCCTGGGCCGCGAAGTGGATTTGCGCGTTTCCACGCTGCCCACGCTGTACGGCGAGAGCGTGGTGATGCGCCTGCTCGACCGGTCCACCGGCGATTTCTACGACCTCCGGCGCCTGGGTTTCGACGACCATATGCTGGCGCGGATGGAGTATTTCACCAGTCTGCCGCACGGCATCTTCCTGGTTACCGGTCCCACCGGCAGCGGGAAATCCACCACGCTCTACTCGGCACTCAAGCGCATCAACCTGCCCGACAAGAAGATCATCACCATCGAAGACCCGGTGGAATACCAGATGGACGGGATCAACCAGATCCACGTGAATCCGCAGATTGGTCTCACCTTCGCCGCCGGGCTACGGCACATTGTCCGCCAGGATCCGGATGTGATCATGGTGGGCGAAATCCGCGACCGCGAAACCGCCGACGTGGCCATCCGCGCCGCCCTCACGGGCCACCTGGTCTTCTCGACCCTGCACACTAACGATGCGCCCAGCGCGATCACCCGCCTGACGGACATGGGGGTGGAGAATTATCTGATCACTTCTTCGCTGGTCGCCGTGCTGGCGCAGCGCCTGGTGCGCGTGATCTGCAAGCACTGCAAACACCCCGCGGGCACTGTGCTTTCGCCCGAAGGGGACATGGTCCCGAGCTTTCGCGGCGCTGGCTGCCCGGAGTGCAACGGCCGTGGATACACTTCGCGCATGGGCATCTTCGAGATGATGGACCTGGACGACCAGATCCGCAAGCTCATCATGAAGAACGAGGACGCCTCGGTACTCACCAAGGCAGCGCGCGCCAACGGCATGCGCAATCTGCGGGAAGATGGCTGGAGAAAGATCCGCGACGGCGTCACCACGGTGGATGAAGTGATGCGCGTGACGCAGGAGTTCTGAAGAATGAGCGGATTCACGAAACGTGGGGCAGGATGGTATCCTGCGCGCCGATTGTCAATCGGCGCAGGCGGGTTAACAACCCGCCTGCAGGTTGACAACCTGCCCCACAAGGACTTCTAATGGCGACCTTCTTCTTTCGCGCCGTGGCTTCCGATGGCAAGGTCCGCAGCGGCAGCCTGACGGGCGACAACGACAAGCTCATCGCGCGCGAACTGCGCAAGCAGGGCCTCACGCCCATCTACGTCGGGGTCGCGCCCAAAGGATCGTCCTTCGAAATCAAGCTGCCGTCGTTCGGCAAGGGCAGGCGCCGCGACGTCCTGTTCTTCACGCAAGAGCTTTCGACGCTGATGAATGCCGGGGTTCCGCTGGATCGCGCGCTCTCCATCACGGCCGAGCTCACCGAGCGGCCCAACTTCCGCTTCATCGTGCTGGACGTGCTGCGGGTGCTCAAGGGCGGCCGGTCCCTGGCCGACAGCCTGGCCACCCACCCGGATTGTTTCTCCGACCTCTACGTCAATATGGTGCGGGCCGGTGAAGCTTCGGGCGCGCTGGCCGCCATCTTCGAGCGGCTGGCCGAGTTCGAACGGTCGCGCGACGACCTGCGCAACTTCATCGTCTCCTCCATGATCTACCCTGCGCTGCTGGCCACCGTAGGGCTGGCATCCATCGTGATCCTGTTGACGTTTGTGGTTCCCAAATTCGCCACCATCTTCTCCGACCCAAGGATGAAGATCCCGGTCCCCACCCAAATCATGCTGACGGCCAGCCACGTGGTGCAGACCTACTGGTGGATGGCCGCCGCAGTACTTGTGGGGAGTTTCATCTTCTGGCAGAGCTACACCCGCACCGCGGCGGGTCGAACCTGGTGGGACGGTGCGCGGCTCAAGATTCCGATGCTTGGGGACGCGCTTCTCAAGGCCGAAACAGCCCGTTTTGCGCGGGCCATGGCGACCCTGGTGGCCAACACCGTGCCGCTGGTGCAATCCATCGGCATCGCTGCCGCCACCCTGAACAACAAGACCATTGCAGGCGCGCTGGCGGGGGTGGCGCAAGGCGTCAAACGCGGCGAGGGAATCGCGGCGCCCATGCGCAAGGCGGGGGTCTTTCCGCCGCTGGCCGCGCATCTTCTCACCGTAGGCGAAGAGACCGGACGGCTGGACAACATGTTTGCGCGCATGGCCGATATTTACGAAACGGACACGCGGGCCTCCATCAAGCGCTTCACGTCGGTGTTCGAGCCCGTCGTGATCCTGGTAATGGGTATCCTGGTAGGGTCCCTGATTCTGAGTATGCTGCTCGCAATCACGAGCATCAACGACGTGGCGGTGTAGAAATGTTCGAACGTAGCAGAAGAAACCGAAAGCGGCTCCAAGCCGGCGTCACCCTGATCGAAATGCTGGTAGTGGTGACGATCATCGGACTGTTTGTCGCGCTGGTCGGGCCCAACCTCTGGAAGAAGGTGGACACCGGGCGCATCACGGCTGCCCGCGTCCAGATTCACAGCTTCATGGGCGCGCTCGGCAACTATAAACTGGACACCGGGACGTTTCCAACCACGGAGCAGGGCATGCAGGCGCTGCGCGTAAAACCCCAGGACGTGAACCAGTGGAACGGGCCCTATCTGGAACAGGAAATCCCCAAGGACCCCTGGGGCCACGACTACGTCTACAAATATCCGGGAGAGCATGGCGACGCGCCGGACATTATCTGTCTGGGCGGCGACGGCCAGCCCGGCGGCGATGGATTGAATGCCGACATTGTCAGTTGGAAGAGCCAGTAAGGTGGGGCAGGCGATTCGTCTGCCAAAGTGTTCGCAGGCCAAGGGCCTGCGCCACCCGGCCCGCGGCGTCACCCTCATGGAGATGATGGTGGTGATGGCCATTATCGGACTCATCACGGCCATCTCGGCGCCATCCATCGGCGCCGGTCTGGACAGTGTGCGCATGGCCACGGCCTCCGATTCCATTGCCGCGTTCCTCAACGCCGCGGTCAATCATGCCGAGCGCCGCCAGCAGCCGGTCGAGCTGATCATCTCTCAGAAAGAGAGCCGCCTCACGGCCTGGTCCAACGAGGCCGGCTTCACGCGCGAGCTTCGCCTTCCCGACGGCATCCTCATCGAAGCCGTGCTGCCGCGGATCCCCGACGATGCGGAAGGCGTGCGGCGCCTGGTCCTGATGCCCGGCGCCACCGTTCCCGGCATCGGAATCCAGTTTGCGAACCGCCGCGGCGCTCGCCGGATTGTGCGGCTCGACCCCATGACCGGCTTTCCGCACGTGGAGAACGTCATTACTCAGTGAGGTCCAAACGCGGCTTTACAGTGCTGGAGATGATCGTGGCCACCACCATTATGGCGATCGCGGTGGTCGGCCTGCTCTCCGGCATCGCGGCTTCCACACGCAACGCCGCGCGGTTGAGGGAGTACGGCCGCGCGGTGCAATTGGCCCGGCTGCGCATGAATGAACTGCTGGTGGATCCCCGGCTTCCGCGAGACGTCACGCTGAGCGGCCCATACGACCCGGCCCTGTCCGGGGGTCTGGAAGCCGGGTGGCAGGCGCGGCTGACTACTTTCGAGATGCCTCCGGCGGCGGCGCCCGGCCTGTTATCCCTGGACCGCATCGAATTGCAGGTGTGGTGGACAGCCGGCACCCGCCGCCGGACGTTCACGCTGGATGGCTTCCGCCCCCGCGTCTGGAAGCCTGAGGATTTCGTCCCCGGAGTAGGGCAATGAGAGGTGTCAAGGCAGGCCAGGCCGGCGTCACACTCATCGAAGTCCTCATCGCCATTACGCTGCTCAGCCTGCTTTCCGCCGGCATGATGGTCGCCATGCGCATCGGACTCTCGGCTTTCGCCAAGACCGACAGCAGACTCATGGACAACCGCCGCGTTGCGGGGGCGCAACGATTGGTGGAACAGGAACTGGAGGGCATGATACCGGTTGCGGCTCCCTGCGGACGCGCTGGCATCAAAATCGGATTCTTTCAAGGCGAACCCCAGACCATGCGTCTGGTGTCCACGTTTTCGCTGCAAGGGGCCTGGCGCGGCCAGCCGCAGATCCTGGAACTCTTCGTGATTCCCGGAGAGAACGGCCGCGGTGTGCGCCTGGTAGTCAACGAAATCACCTACACCGGCCCGTTGGCTGCCGGCCAACTCTGCCTAGGGTTGACGCCCGACTCGCAGACCGGTGGCACCGTGCCGCGATTCGTTCCCGTCCAGCCCGGACCACGCTCCTTCGTGCTTGCCGACAAGCTGGCCTACTGCCATTTTTCCTTTCTCTCGCCGGCTCCCCAGCCGATCTTTCCGCCCCTCTGGAAGGAGAATTGGAGCCAAGCGGGCTGGCCTCTGGCCGTGCGCATCGACATGGCGCCGCTCGATCCAGACCCATCCCGGCTGCAGCCCATTTCCGTGGTAGCGCCCATCTACATCCACCGGTCGCTGGAGACTCTCTATGCGGATTACTGAGAGCAACCCGGCACCGCTTGCTGACGGGCGCAATTCCAATCGGAGCCACGACCGTAAGGGAGTGGTCTTCCCGAAACACCACACATCCCGGCGCCGCCGTGGCAGTGCCCTCCTGACGGTACTGTGGCTCTCGGCCGCGCTAGCGGCCATCGCTTTTTCACTGGCCAACACCGTGCTGGGGGAAACCGATCGCACCTCCACCGAAGTCGATGGCTTGCGTTGCTATTACCTCGCGGCCGGCGCCGTCCACCGGGCCTACATGGAGCAGCTTTGGTCCGTCAATATGCCCCCGGACAAGCGCAGGATTCCCCGCGACGCCACGGCGGTCGACTATGTGTTCCCCAGCGGCAACGTCCATGTGGAGATCATTCCCGAGACCGCCAAGCTCGACGTGAACGCCGCCCCGGTGCAGGATCTCTACCGCCTGGGAGTCGCGCTGGGGATCGAGCCCGAGCGGGCCCAGGAGATCGCCGCCGCCATCGACGACTGGCGCCGTCCGACCCCCGCGGGAGGTTCGTTCGATGCCTATTATCTTTCGCTCGCCCCGTCTTTTCGGGCCAGCCACGCGTCCATACAAGAGATCGAGGAATTGCTGCAAGTGAAAGGCGTTACGCCCGATATTTTCTACGGAACCTATCTCCCGGCGCCCAACCTGGGGGCGCCCTCCGAGCCCGGCGCGATGCGGCTGGTTGCCCGCCCCGGGCTGGTGGATTGCCTCTCGGTCTTCGGCTCCAGAGACCGAGTGGATGCCAACACAGCGTCTCCCGCGGTGTTGGCCGCTGTGGGTCTGACCCCCTATGCCATCAGCGCGCTGCTCCAGCGCCGCCGCATCGCTCCCATCCCCGAGGAGCAGCTTTACGGGTTCGTACAGTCCATCGGCGCCCGCGCCGACCGCTTGCGGCTGGGGGGCAACTCCATTGTCACGATGCGCGCCACCGCGCAGTTGCGCCTGGCCACCGGGCGACTCTCGGATTTGAAGCGCACCGTGGCCGCCCAGGTGAAGTTCATGCAAACCGGCTCCGATTCCCCGGTCCACATTCTGCGGTGGTACGACACGGCTTGGAGCAACTGACCCCCGCATGCCCCTCCCGACTTCCATTCCCAAGGACTTCCGCAAGCTGCTGGCATTCGGCTCCGGCGTGGGCATCGAGATCTCCGGCGCCGACCTCGAAGTGGTGGCCGCGCGGGTCCGTCCGTCGCGCATCTCCGTCCTGGGCAGGCTCACCCTTCCGAACTTCGCGGCGCGTCCCGCCGCCGAATGGGGCGCGGAGTACTCGCGGTTCCTGAAATCGCTGGGCGCCAGCCACTTGAGCGCCACCGTGATGTTGCCGCGACGCGACGTGATCGTGCGGCAGGTGACCCTTCCGGGCGTGGCCCCCAAGGATATCGAGGGTGCCATCCGTTTCCAGTTGGACACGCTCCACCCCTACGGCGACGACGAAGTCTCCTGCGGCTGGTCGGCCCTCCCCTATGGCGCGGTCCTGGTGGGGATCGTGCGGCGCAGCACCGTCGATCGCTACCATCAGCTCTTCACCGAAGCGGGAATCCCGGTCTCCAGTTTTACCTTTTCGGCCGCCGCGGTGCACGCCGCCATCCGGTTGAATGGCGCCTCCGAGGGCGGTGGATTCATCGCGCTGAGCCGCTCCTCCACCGGGGCGGTGGAAGTGTATGGGGAAAGCGAATCGCGCCCGGTCTTCTCCGCGGAATTCGATCTGGCGCCCGAACGCGCCGCGGTCCTGGCGCTTTCCGAGCTCCGTCTGCCGCCCGATACCGCTCCCCGCAGACTGGAAGAAGTTCTCCCCAAGCCGGACGTCAATCCGGTCACCAACGATCTTTCCCGCAACGCACTGCCGTATGCCACGGCGCTGGCTGGGGCTTGTCCCCGGTTCGCGCCGTCGGCAAACGTGCTGCCCGCGGAGCACCGGCGCTTCAGTTCGCGCGCGGCCTTGATCCCCACCCTCGCACTGGCCGGATTGGTGCTGCTGGCGGCCGTTGCCACGGCGGTCTATTCGAGCTATGCCGATCGCCGGTACTTGCGCAAGCTGGAGGCCGAGATCGCACGCTTTGAGCCCCAGGCGCAACGCGCCGCGGCGGTGGATCGCCAGACCACCGAGATGCGCGCCCGCGCCCAGGTGCTCGACCAGTTCCGGCAGCAGACCCGCCGCGATCTGGATGCGTTGAATGAGCTCACCAGGCTGGTGGAACCGCCGGCGTGGACCACTTCCACCATGCTGACGCGCGATACCGCACGCATCACGGGCGAAGCCCCGCAAGCCGCGCCTTTATTGAAGATTCTCGACTCTTCGCCCTTTTTTGAAGGTTCCACGCAGGACTCCATCCAGAGAAGCCCCAGCGGCTCCGGCGAGCTATTCAACATCCACATGAACCGGAAGGCCCGCAAATGACCCGCGGGACTCTCGACCGTAAAACGCTGTCTTTCCTGGCGATCGGCCTGGTCGTGATCGGCGTGCTGCGCTGGGGCGTGTATGGCGACCGCGATCCGCAGGTGGTG
>JAIQFL010000397.1 GCA_020073365.1 Terriglobia bacterium
ATCGGTCAAGAGGGATACCAAGCACGCGTGGTCATCCACGGCTCACGATCCTGTCGACGGCGCGGAGGGTAGCCCGATGTTCTGAAAAGGATGCCTTGACCTGATCGCACCTCGCCGCGCTCACGCGCGCCGGCGCCGACGTGTGCCTGCGCCTGCTCAAAGACGTGCGTGGCGCATCGCCAAACCGGCCAACTTGGTGCACTCTCTGACCGGCGCTCACAAACCAGCAGGCGAACGAGGTTAACCTGAAGTGTTTGATATTGATATAGGCCTGCCAAGGGCACGTCCATGCGGTCGGCGCTCTTACCTGAGTCTTGGGGGTGAGAAATTTGAATATAGCGAGTCTCTAACAAATCCCTCAGTGCACCTGCAATGATGTGATGAGGCGAGTGTTTGTATCGCCGTAGCGCTTGAAGTGCAAACTCTTCGATCAGAGGTCGGCGGCGTGACAACGACGTGGCGCTATTCGGTCAAAGCGTTTCGCAATGAGATCATGGGCGATCAGTCGTCCTAAGAAAAATTCGAGGATGGGTTCGTGTGAGAATCGGAATCCGTCCGAGTTGGCATCTCTCTCGAGGAACATTGATAGATGCGCGTCTTTAACAAAGAGGTCAAAGCCTTCATGTGCCGGTCTGTCGGAGTGCAGGCGGCGCAAATAGATCTCCATTTCAGCAACGGATATATACTGATTCGACTCGGGATGTTCTTGAGTAAGATAGGCGAGATTCTGGCAAAACTCGAGCCGTTCATCGTCGTTCAATTGGAGACGAGCCGTCTTCTTGCCTTCAAGCTGTACTCACTGCCGAACAGATTGTTCAAAGATATCGAAGACGTTGAGCGAGCCATTCAGTCGAACTAGTTCATCGGAAGTTTCTCCGACTATGTGTAGGAAGATTGGGCGCCTAATTATCCCGGTGATCGGACTGTCCGGGCTGGTGTGTATGTGTTCGATAAGCTGGGTCGCCCTTGAACTACCCAGCCTGCCTCGGAGGACGCTAGAGACCTGCTCGTCCGTCAGCATCCTTGTTCGCACGGTGTACACCAATTCGCGGTATTCTGGGACGGAAGACAGGACCTCGCGCTCATCGTCAGTAGAGGCGAAGATCTCCTGCCTCGCCGTAAGAATAACCCGATACGATGTTTCCGCGCCGCCGAGACCATCGCCACAGTAATCCCTCACTGCGTCCAGCACGCCCTTGATAGCTTGGGGGTAGAGATAGATTTTGGATTCATCGAGTCCGTCCAGTACGAGGCAGATTCTCCCCTGTTTGACGAGCGCTTGGATCGTCGTGAGGCTGAGCGTTAGCCCTGGGCTTACAGTCTCGATCGATGAAAGTATGCACGTACCGAGTCGCAACGGCAACCTGATGCTGAACTTCCCGCTGCCCAACAGCGGCGCGCTGGACGATCAGGAACTGAAGATCCTGGATGAGATCACCAAGTGGATGGCCGTCAACAGCGAGGGAATCTACGCGACCCGCCCGTGGAAGACCTTCGGCGATGGCCCGGTGGCTTCGGCGGCGCAATCGGGCCGCGGCACGAGATTCAACGAGTCGAGCCGCCGGGACTTCACAGCCGAAGAGGTGCGTTTCACGGCCAAAGGCAACACGCTATACGCATTCGTTATGGGCTGGCCGGAAAAACAGGCGGTGATCAAGCCCCTGGCGACCACCGGCAGCGCGACGCCAACGAAAGTCAGGAACGTGGAACTGCTGGGCTTCAAGGGCAAAGTGAGGTGGACCCAGGATGATAAAGGGCTCGCTGTGCAAATGCCTGAACAGAAGCCCTGCGCTCACGCGATTACGCTGAAGATCGCGGTATAGGCGAGTCGAATCCAGGCCGGTCCGCGCGCCGGCGTCCTGTGCGGCATGTCTGTCTTGACGGCTCTGAACCGCGATTAGCTGTCTATTGTTCGCTGCGCTCAGGCAGCCACATCCGCCTTTGGTCGACTGTGAATCTCGGACACGCGCGGGTTGCTTACATCAATCCAAGTTGCGACTATTGTTCGGAATGACACTCTCATCGAGGATTCGGACTCTTGCCTCTGTGCCTGGGGTCAACCAACGCGCGTTGCCGCCTGGGCCGATTACGAGGCGTGGTGGAATCCACGCGCGAAGCCACCCAGGACATCATTCTGCCGATTTCCCTGGCTCCGGGCGGCGGCGGCTTCGTCGCCATCATCAGCAAGGTGAAGTGACAGAATTGAAGGCGGCACGCCGCGGGCCGTGACGATTGGGCGCTCTCCGAGCTTAGCCCTTCCGCAACAGGCAACAGCAAAATCTGTTGACAGCGTATTTATCATGGGCGTACCATCCTTTCGGATAGTTAACGCTTAAGCTGCCGGGATAATGGTACAACGTCTACAGGCAAAGGAATGTACGCATGGCCGGCAAAACGTCGACTCTGTCACAAACTCGATCCAACTCGCACCGCCTCCGCCGCCGTCAACGGGAACAAAGAGAAAGGCGTCTCCGAGGCATTCGACATCATCGGATTCAACTACAACAAGAACAACCCCGGTGAGATTCGCATTGCGGCCTCGCAAGAAGGCTGGGATGGTCCGGTGCTGACGCCGGCCAAACTGGCGATCGCCGCCCGGAGAGTGGAACGCCGGACCTCAGTGCCGTATATGAGGCAGGGTTAAGCCGGGTTAAGCCGCCCGCAAACACACTTCGAATGGAGATTCAAATGAACGAGAAGACCGAATGGACCAGGCGGATCTTTGCGGCAGCCCTCGCGGGTTCGCCCGCCATTGCTCAGACTTCGGCCGCCCCTCAGGCGGCGCCGCCGGCCGGCACTGCCCAGGCCCCGGCCGCGCCGCCGCGGAGGCCGCAGCAGCCCGAGCCGCTGCCGTTCGCAGATACCCTGGTCTTCACGCGCAAGGACGTTGAGCTGCGTACCACGCCGTACCCGCTTCCGCAGGTACGCTTGCTGGCCGGCCCGTACCTGAAGGCCGCGGATGCCAACCGCGCGTACCTCATCGGCATCGCGCCGGACCGGCTCCTGCACACTTTTCGCTTAAACGCCGGGCTGGCGAGTTCGGCGCGGCCACTCGGGGGATGGGAAGAACCCAAGGGCGAGCTTCGCGGCCACACCATGGGGCACTACCTCTCGGCGTGCGCTTTGAGAGCGGCTTCCGCGGGCGACAAGGAAATGAAGGCGCGGGGCGACGAACTCGTCTCCGAACTCGCCAAATGCCAGGCCAGACTGGCGGGCGGTTATCGGAGCGCGTATCCCACCGAGTGGTATGACCGCCTGGAGAAGCGCCAGCGGGTCTGGGCGCCCTTCTACACCTACCACAAGATCTTCGCGGGCCTGCTCGATATGCACGTCCACGCCGGCAACAGGCAGGCGCTGGAAGTCGCAACCGGCATTGCGGCGTGGGCGGACCATTGGAGCGCTTCCAAACCCGAAGCCCAGATGCAGGACATTTTGCGGGAAGGGTTCGGCGGGATGAGCGAATCTTTCTTCAACCTCGCGGCCCTGACCAGCGACCTCCGCTGGGCAAAGGCGGGCGACCGGTTCCAGAAGAAGGAGTTCCTCACGCCGCTCGCGCAACACCGCGACGAATTGCGCGGGTTGCACATGAATACGCACGTCCCGCAAGTGATCGGCGCGGCGCGGCGCTTCGAACAGACTGGCGATCCGCGGTTCCGCGCGGTGGCGGAATTCTTCTGGTACGCGGTGTCATCCGCGCGCACATTCGCGACCGGCGGAAGCAGCACCCAAGAATTGTGGCGGACCTCTCCGGGCAGGCTGGCCGCCGAGTGGCGGACAGGGCCAAACCACCAGGAATGCTGCTGCTCGTATAACATGATGAAGTTGACGCGCCACCTCTACTCCTGGACCGGAGATCCGCGTTACTTCGACTACTACGAGCGCAACCTGCTCAACCACCGCCTGGGCGCAATACATCCCGAAACAGGTCATTCGGTCTACTTCCTGTCAATGGCCCCCGGCGCCTGGAAGGGGCTCTGCGACGAAGAGAAGTCATTCTGGTGCTGCACCGGCACGGCGTTCGAAGAGTTCTCAAAACTGAACGACAGCATCTACTACCGTGACGAGCGCGGCATTTCGGTGAATTTGTTCATTGCGTCGGAGTTGGACGACAGCGAGCGCGCGATCGGTCTGCGCCAGGACACGCGCTTTCCCGACGAGCCTCGCACGACGCTCACGATCACGAAAGCGCCCGCATCCTCATGGACGCTGCGCTTGAGGATCCCGTCGTGGGCTTCCGCGGCGGCGGCTAAGGTGAACGGCCGTGCCCTGGAAGTTACCCCCGGCCCGAGCAGTTATCTCAGCATCACCCGCGCATGGAGAAAGGGCGACCGCGTCGATATCGAGATGCCCATGGCCCTGGCGGCCGAACCATTTGCCGATGAACCGGGCGTGCAAGCGTTCCTGTAAGGACCCATGGTACTGGCGGGCGATTTGGGCAATGAGGGGCTGACGGATGCCCTGGTCAACAATCAACAGGGCCCGGCGGTGGCCAAAGTCCCGATGAGCGTGCCCGAATTGCGCGCGTCAGGGAAGAAGTTGGAAGACTGGATCACGCCGGAAGGCTCATCGCCTGTCGCTTTTCGCGCCGCCACTGCGAGCGGCAGCGTCACGCTCAAGCCGCTGAACCAGTTGTGGGGAAGGTTCGCCACTTACTGGACGGTGTCGTAATCGCCGATCAGAGCACGGCCATGGGAACGACGATACCAATCCGTAATTTCCTTCCAAGGCCCGCGGCGACGCTCCTCGTTGCGTTTGCGCACAATCCCCGCACCGAACGGGGCCTCATGCGACTCGGGTTGACTTACGCTACACTTCCTCTTCGAACGCATTATGAGACAGCTCTGTTTATTGGCTCTTGCGTGCGCCGGCGCGATCCTCGCCCAGCCGGGAAACCAGCCGGAAATGAAGTGGTGGTACGGAGAACCGGCGGCGAAGTATTGGGAAGCGCTACCGCTTTCGAACGGCTGGCTGGCCGCGATGGTATACGGCCGCACGCGCGACGAAATGATTCCGCTCAACGACGCTTCGCTGTGGAGCGGCGGGCCGTACGATACGAACAACCCGGGCGGACGGGACGTGCTGCCGGAGATCCGGCGGCTTCTGCTCGCCGGCGAATACGCGAAGGCCCAGGCGCTCTGCCAAAAGCTGCTGAGCGCGCCGCGTTCCGTGCAGCACTATCAGCCTCTGGGCGAATTGCGGCTTAGGTTTGAGGGTGCTGATGACGCGACGGCGTACAGGCGCGAACTCGATATGGACAGCGCCATCGCGCGCGTCACATATACGGCTGGAGGAGTGCGCTACACACGTGAGGCGTTCGTGAGCTACCCGGACCAGGTTCTCGTCATACGGGTGACGGCGGATAAGCCGGGCAAGGTTTCGTTCGCGGCGCGAGTGGCAAGCATTCAGCCGAGCGGGCGCAGCGCGACGGCGGGCCGCGACGGAATCGAAATGATGGGCACGGCCGAGACGGTGACGTCAGGTGCTTCGGCCAATCCGACGATTTCCGCAAAGATGCGCTGGGACGCGAGGCTGCGGATAGTGACGGAAGGCGGCATGCTTGCGCCATGCCGGATCGCCGGCGATCAAGACCGCACCGCCGCATGTGTGGCGGTTTCAGGAGCGAATGCCGCCACCGTGATAGTGTCCGCGGCGACAAGTTACAAGAGCTGGCAGGATACGAGCGGCGATGCGCGGGCGCTCGCGGCCGCGCGGATGGCGGGCGCCGCCGGGAAGCCGTATCGGGATCTCCTGTCGCAGCACTTGCGCGGTTGGCGGTCGCAGTTCCGCGCCGTGAGTTTGGATCTGGGCGGTTATGATGCGGGCCAGGTGGATACCACCGCGCGGATGGAACGGCTCCGCAAGGGTGGAAAGGATCCTCTGTACACGGCGCAATATTTTCAGTACGGGCGGTATTTGCTGCTGGCGGTTTCCCGCGCGGGCGCGCTGGCCTTCAACAATCACAATGTCTGGCTCGACAACATGCAGGGACGCTGGCAGGGGCGCTGGACGCTGAACATCAATTTGCAGGAGTGCTACTGGCCGGCCGAAAACACGAACATGGCGCAGACAAACCAGGCGCTACTGGAATTCGTGGAGAATCTGGCGCAAGCCGGCGCGCTAACGGCGAAGGAGCTATACGGCTGCCGCGGTTGGGTCGCGCATCATGGAACAGACGTGTGGCTGAACACCGCGCCTACCGACCTTACCGGTCCCGGCATATGGCCCACTGGCGGCGCTTGGCTGGTGGATCAGCTCTGGGAGCACTACGCGTTTCAGCCGGATACCGCATATTTGAAGCGGCTGTATCCGCTGCTCAAAGGGGCGTCCGAGTTCTTTCTGGATTACCTGATCGAAGAACCGGCACATCGCTGGCTGGAAACCGCGCCATCAGTTTCGCCGGAGAATTCGTTTTTCACGCCCTCACACGTATCGACGCAGGTGGGCCTCGGCCCAACGTTGGATAACCAGTTGCTGCGCGACCTGTTCGACCGGACGGCCGAGGCAGCCGCGCTGCTGGGAGTGGATCCGGGGCTTCGAGCGCAAGTGCAGGAAGCGCGCAAGCGGCTGCCGCCCGACCGCGTGGGGAAACACGGGCAATTCCAGGAATGGCTGGAAGATTTCGACGAGCCCGAGGTGACGCATCGTCATCTCTCGCCTCTGTATGCGTTCTTCCCCTCGAACCAGGTTACGGAGAACACGAATCCGGAACTGGTAAACGCGGTGCGGGTGACGCTCGAGCGGCGAACGGATCGGGACCTGGGGTGGTCCGGCGCCTGGAAGATCAACCTGTACGCGCGGCTGCGGGACGGCGACCATGCCGAGAGCCTCCTGCGGAGGATGCTGACCGATATCAGCCTTCATCCAGCGGCGGAAGACAGCGATCGAGTGCCCTCATTCGACGGCAACCAGGCGATTCAGGGCGTAACGGCGGGAATCACCGAAATGCTGTTGCAGAGCCATAAAGGAGAACTGGATGTGTTGCCGGCTTTGCCTAAGGCGTGGCCGCGCGGCCGCGTCTCCGGTCTGCGGGCGCGCGGCGAATTCACGGTGGACCTGACATGGGACGGCGGAGCACTGACCAGCGTGCGGGTGCGGTCCACGGCCGGTAAACAGTGCACGCTTCGGTATCGGGAAGACCGGGTGAGCTTTCCGACGCGAGCTGGCGGCGTGTATGTGCGAAATACGAAGTTGAAGTAGGGATCTGAATTTCAGTTGGCTGGCAGACCCGCTCGACAGAATGGTGGGCTTCCCGCGGAGGTTTGGCGTCGCGTTCCACCAAGGCCAGACTGATCGGGGGCCAGCACGAAACAGCGCAAATCCCGCGCGGTTTTGTGGGAGCCTCAGTCCGAAAAGCCAGTGCGAATTGGCCCACGTCTCCGAGAACCTGGAGGAACTGCCGATGACTGCGTCCATCCATTCGTCAAGAGCGGGTGATGGGCGGCAAACAGGGGCAGGCGGTGCTTGAAAGGGGAATTCCGAGAACATTAGTTATTTATAGTTAGCCTGATGCACGCCAGCCTGGCGGCGACAAGCGGACACTACAGACTCGAGAAAGGCGCGGTGCATCAGTGAATTAGGCCGATTACTGTAGCAGATGCTGCTTACTTTCAGGCTCGTCAGAAGAATTCGTGGGTAAGCTCCGGGTCGGGTAGTTTTGCCAAGTGTGTGGTAGAGAGCGAGTTCCAGGACGCGGAAGGTACGAAAGCCATACGATCTTCTCATGGTTACTTTGGCTTTGTTGTTCAGCCCCTCGACCAGACCGCTGGAAAACTGCTTTCTTGCCTTGAAATAGTTCATTAGCAGCGGGCGGTGGCGTCCCGAGTGGCCCGATGCCCTATTCTACAACCCGATGCGCTGTTCTTCTATGGCTTAGGAGAGTCAGACGAGTCGGACCATTGGCTGAGTAAGAGAATGGATTCAGCCTGATGGCCATCCGCGCGCAGCCGGCCGGACCAGCAGCGCCGCAGGCCCACTCAACCATTCGCTCCTGATGTATACGGTCGCGATTGCAGGAGCCTCTGGATCGCGAATGATCCGAAAACTCAGAGAGCGATAGCCGCACGGTTGGCAGCGACCATCCGGGCGTCCGCCTGTGGTTTGCTGGCGATGACTTAGGATGCGAAGTCCCAGGCAAACACCTCCGATTCTGACTGGCTGTTGCAGACATGGACGATTCCGGCCGTGTTCCGAAATGCCGAGAAATCCTTACAAGGCGCGGAAACTCGGCCGGACCGAACTACCACGAGGATGCTTTCAGGCAGCGTCGCGGTAATAGTAGTTCAGCATGCCGCCCAGTCGCTGGCGCCGATTCACCGCGCCGCAACCTTCGAGGTGCCCCGTTTCCGGGTGGATCAGTCGGTTGTCGAGGCCTTGATGATTTCGTTCACCGTGATAGTGGGCGGTGAACTCGCGGATTGCCGTTCGTAAGGATTCCTCCCCAAACAGAATCATCCGTTCCAGACAGGATTCCTTGATGGTCCGTACGAATCTCTCCGCGTAAGCATTCAGGTTGGGCGACCGTGGTGGTAGCCTAACCGACTCAACGCCTGTGTCGGCGAGCATGTTCAAGAACTCAGTGGAGAAGAGCGGGTCTCGATCATGGATCAGGTAGTGTTTGCCATTCAGAATTCCATCGACCATGTCAGTCAGGTTCCGGCCAATCTGGCTCATCCGTAGTCCGTTGGCCGTGGATGCGATTCCGGCGATCTGCACCTGGCGCGTCGACAACTCGATGAAGAACAGTACCATGAAGCGCTGCAGGCCGCGTCGTGTCCAGACCTCTATCGTGAAGAAATCAGCAGCCACAATTAGGTCCCAATGCTGGCTCAGGAACTCCTTCCAGGCGGTCTTTCGAATCCGTTCGCGTGCCGGCTCAATTCCGTGCCGTTCCAGCATGTCAGCGATGGTGCTGCGTGCCACTGTGTGCCCCAGATTAGACAGCGCGCCCTGGATGCGGCGATAGCCCCAATCCCGGTTCTCTTCGGCCAGTCGAATTACCAAGGACTCGATCTCCCCATCGGTACGGGGGCGGCCCGGCCCGCGCTTGCTGGTGCCGTCGTATTTCTGAGCGATCAGTTTCCGATGCCAGGCCAGCAAGGTCTCCGGCGTAACGATTGTGGCCACTTCTGCCAGGAGCTTTCGGCCTACTCCCTTGCCCTTGGCGGCCAACCTGCGACGCTGGTCGTCGGTGAACCGCAGCCGCCGTCCACCGAGTTGCTCGCGAAGCACTCGGTTTTCTTCGCGTAGGTATTCGATGGCTTACCGTTGGCGTTGGTTCATCCATCCGGCCATACTGATTAAAATAAATCGAAATGGATCGAGGACTTTCGTCATCCAAACCCATTATCGCCAGTGTGGCCTGCGGCGGCGAACCAGTGTAGTTTCAGGCAGATCCAGTTTTCGGACCAAACGGGCTGAGACCGGATACACAGCCAGCCAGATAACCTACGATCTGCGCCGGCTCCGTCTCAAGGGGCTCGTTTTCCGTGCGCCACGGACAAACCGCTACTTTGTAACGCCCTACGGTTGGAAGGTGGCCCGCCTACTCTCACGGCTCGATGCTCGTGTCTTTCGCCCCGCCATCGCCATGTTCACCGCCGATGACGCGGTATTGCCGTTTCCTCTGCGCTCAACCTTAGACCAAGTCGACAGTCAGCTTGACGAACTCATCTACCAAACTTTCCCAAGCGAAAAAGGTATCCTGAACGCCACAGAGAACTTAAGACATTCGTTAAGATGCTGTTTAAGATAGACGTCCAGTTCGGCCTCCTTTCCCGGGCTCTAAGCGCGAGGGCAAATAGTGGCATCGATGTCGGCGACGAGTGGATCCTGGCGCCTCTATAACGCCGCAGACCCGATCGTGAAGTAGGTGAGTAGGTGACAGGATGGGGTTGTCCCCTCGAGTGAGACAAACAGTTAAGAGACTGTTTACCGCTCGATGATAAATCATTCCGTTCGATGCGGCAATAGTTTTATGCTGATGATGTCGGTGAAGCGGAGATGGGCAATGCTGGCGAGCAACCCATCGAGGAATAGCCGACCGGAACTCATCGCGGACGATGGGCAGGGCGCGCGCCTTCCAGAGCGTCCTATAGCCTGGCCCGGACCCGATGAT
>JAIQFL010000398.1 GCA_020073365.1 Terriglobia bacterium
AGAAAGCCGCTGGCCAGCGAAAAGTAGGGGATTACGCCCAGACCATGCGCCCGGCAGAGCGGCTCCAGTTGCGCTTCGTAAGAAGAGCGCTCGTAGAGGTTGTATAGGGGCTGCAGAGACTGGTAACGGGGATAACCGTGGCGCTCACTGACCCGCAGTGCCTCGGTGAGCCGTTCCGCGGTGTAGTTCGAAGCTCCGATTGCCCGGACCTTGCCTTGCGCCAGCAATTGTCCATACGCTTCCAGGGTCTCGTCCAGAGGCGTCTCCGCATCGTCGATGTGCGACTGATAGAGATCGATGTAATCCGTTTGCAGGCGTTTGAGGGACGCCTCAGCAGCGTGGAGAATGTGGCGCTGGGAGAGTCCCTTCCAGCCAGGCAGGATTTCCGAACCGACTTTTGTGGCGATCACCATGTTGTGACGGTGCCCGGTTCGCTTCAGCCAGTTGCCAATGATGGTCTCGGACTCTCCGCCCTGGTTGCCGGGAACCCATTTGGAGTAGGAATCCGCGGTATCGACAAAGTTGAACCCGGAGCCTGCAAAGGTATCGAGTATGGCGAACGACCTCGGTTCGTCCGCAGTCCAGCCGAAGACGTTGCCGCCCAGGCAGAGAGGGGAGACCTCGAGACCGGATCCGCCTAGCGCGCGAGTTTTGACGGGCATGGTTTAAGAGATGCGGATGGGGGAATCGCGGTCGCAAGATAGCCTGGCGGTGGGACAGACGATCGGGTTTCGTGGTCTGTCGGCCGGCCTTAAGGCACGTCTTAGCCGGGCGGGCAGGTCGAGGGTGTCGAGGGTGTCGAGGACTTGCCTGCCCGTTTACCAGCCCATTTGGGACATGCGGCGGAGGATTTCGGAGCTGTACCCGTTCATGCGGGCAGGCTGGCGGCGCAGCGGCAATGGAATCACGGCCGCCAGCCGCGCGGCCTGTTCGCGATTCAGCCGGGCGGCGGGGACGTTGTACCAGTTGTGCGATGCGGCTTCGGCGCCGTACACGCCCGGACCCCACTCGATCACGTTCAGGTACAGTTCCAGGATGCGCTGCTTGGAAAGAACGCGCTCCGCGGCGGGGGCCAGCGTGAATTCCACGGCTTTGCGGATGATGGATCGGTTGGTGGTGAGGAACAGGTTCTTGATGAGCTGCTGCGTGATGGTGGATCCGCCGCGGCCCAGCCGGCCTTCTTCCAAATCCTGATCGACCACCTTCTGCACCTCCTTCCAATCGATGCCGTGGTGCTGGTAGAAGCGGCCGTCTTCAGCCGCAATGACGGCGTGCTGGAGATCGAGTGAGATACGGTTGAGCGGCACGAAGACGTAGCGTTCCCGATAGGGCTTGTGGTGCAGCCACGCTGCGAAGCGCCGCTGCGCCTGGACCGTAGTGGTAGGAGGATCGATCCAGCGCAAGGCCACCAGCTCCAGAAGACAAAGCACGTAAAAGGCGGCGACTAATCCGACGGCCCATAGGAGTATCGTGGCAATCCAGCCGCGCCGCTTCTTCGAGCGCTTGAACACAATTCGATGTTACAAGATCGGGGGAGAGAGACTTGGGCACCACTTGTGCCGGTGTCAGCGGTGTCAGCCTCAGCTCAGACTTAGCTCGCATGCTGTGAAATAATCGGTTGGCAGGCGGAAGCGCCTGCCCCACCGTGGCGCGACATGACACAATTCGACCACTTTCTCGCCTATGCCGAATCCCACCGGCTCGTTGTATGCGGCATCGCCGGCATCCTCATCGCACTGATCGCGTGGGGAGACTATTTGCTCCCGAAAATATCCGTTGGCTTTCTCTACCTGATCCCCGTGCTGGTCGCGGCGCCGGCCCTGAAGGGGCCGCAGATCGTGGCCTGGGCAATCCTCTGCGGGTATCTGCGCGAGGCGTTCGATCCTTTACAGTGGATCGCGGTAAGGGGTCTGGGGCCGGTGCCGGTGGTGCTCAACCCCTTCCAGTGGGCGCCTGGGGCTACGGGGCGGCTGCTGGTGGTAACCACCGGTTTCGCCATGGCGGGGTTCTTCGTGGCGGAGCTGAACCAGCGTCGCAGGCTGCTCTCCGAACATCTGAACGAACGGGAAGAACAGATGCGGCTCCGGCAGGAGGCAGAACGGCAGGTTCGGATTCTCATCGAGACCAGCCCGCTGGCGATTCTGACCCTGGATCACTCCGGACAGGTGCTGCTGGCGAATGAGTCGGCGCGGGAGCTTCTGGGTTTCGAGGAGGAGCCGCTGCAAGGCGCCGTTGTGGAACCGTACCTGCCGATACTTTCTCGCATGCTGCACAGTCATCATTCCGGCGGCAATATCCGCACCAGCGTGGAATGTAAAGGCCACCGGCGTAACGGCGACGTCTTCCTGGCGCACGTCTGGCTTTCCATGTATCGCACTTCAGGGGGCCCAGGCCTGGCGGCGGTAGTGTGGGATGCTTCCGAGAACCTGCGCGACCGCGAAGGATCGGGCCTGGATTCCATGATGGCCACTTCGCGTGTGTTGATCGGAGCGATTTCACACGAAATCCGCAATCTGGCTTCGGCGGCGGCGACGGCGCACGCGGCGCTTAACGCGGCCGGTGAGGTAGAGGCGAACGAGCAATACCAGGTGCTCGGCACGCTGATTCGCGGCCTGGAAAAGATCGCGTCGTCCGGCTTGCGGGTGGCTTCCGATCGCGAGGCGGTGGTAGCGGATCTGGGCACCGTGCTGGATGAGACTCGCATCGTAATTGAGCCGTCCCTGCGGGAAGCCGGTATTTCGGTAGTATGGGAAGTCAGCGGCGGACTGCCGCGGGTCCAGGCCGACCATCATAGCCTCTTACAGGTGTTTATCAACCTGGCGCGCAACAGCGAGCAGGCGTTGAGAGCGTGTGCGCGGCGCGAGTTGCACATCCGGGCGGAGGTGGAAAGGGACCTTGTGGTGGTACGGTTTCGCGACACAGGGCCAGGCGTCGCCCACCCGGAAGAGTTGTTTCGGCCGTTCCAGCCGGGAGCGCATGCGTACGGCCTAGGCCTGTATATTTCGCGGGCGATTTTGCGGGCCCATGGCGGAGGCCTGCGCTACGAGCCTGAATCTCCTGGTAGTTGCTTTGCCGTGGAGCTCTGGCCGGTTGAGAACGTGGCGGAAGGGTGATGGAACAGGATCGAAAAGCCGTCCGGATCTTGCTGGTGGACGATCATGCCCTCTTCCGGGAGAGCGTGGCGCTGGCTCTGGCGGCCGAGCCGGACCTGGAGATCGAGCACTGCGGAAGCATTCGGGAAGCGCTGCAATTCCTTTCGCAACGGCGTTACGATCTGGTGCTGCTGGATCACGACTTGGGCAGCGAGCGGGCCTCGCAGTTCCTGCCCGCCGCCCGGCAGACCGGATTCGAAGGCCGGGTACTGGTGGTAACCGCGTGGGTGAGCGATACGGAAGCACGGCGGCTGATGCGCCAGGGGGTGTCGGGGATTTTCTTGAAAGAAGCGCCGCTTAGCCAACTGACCGAAAGCATCCGCACGGTGGCCGCCGGTGGAACCTGGCTGGACCGCTCGTTTGCACACATGGACGAGCACGAGACCGTCGAACCAACGGCCTCCCCGGTGTTCAATGAGCGGCAGCGTAAAGTGCTGCGCTTCGTGCTGGAAGGGCTTTCGAATAAGGAGATCGCCTGGCGGCTGCAGATTTCCGAGAGCTACGTCAAGGCCATCCTGCAGAGCTTGTTTCAAAAGACCGGCGTGCGGACTCGGGGCCAACTGGTGAGGGTGGCATTCGAGCAGTACGAAGACCAGCTTTAGGAGCGGCAAACCTCGCAATAGTACTACCCCAAGTACCGAAGAACGACCGCTTGTAGCCGAAAGATAGGCTTCCGCAGCAGGCCGCCCGGGAGCTACTGTATACGCATACCAGCCGGACCTCAGACCCGGCAACCGAGGCATAGGGGTGAGTGTCGCTGTCGGACACCCACGAATCACGGGGATTAGGCGTGTTACGGGAAATCACTCGGCAGTTGAGGGCATGGGACACCGTCGCGTGCTCGGCTGTTATTCTCGAACCTGGCACTGTTCTTAGCAGTTGCGAGATTCATCGCAATCGCGAGGAGGGCGAACCCTACGTGATGGAGTTCCAGCACTCCGGCCGGGTGTATTCCTGCCCGCTGGTGCGTTTCCAACCGCGCACGCAACCGGTAGAACCTTAGCGCAGGCGCGGCCTCGCTAGAATAGTAGCGTGCCTACCGTCAGCCATGCGATTCCCGAAACCCTGGAAAAGCTGCATATCGAGCCGTTGAATTCCGGAGCCTGTTACGGCGACTGGATCGCCACCCCTTCGGGCGCGGAGCTGGAGTCCATCAACCCCGCCACCGGCGAGCCTCTTGCCAAAGTGAAGATGGCCGGTCCGGAAGACTACGAGTGCGTGGTGGCGCGCGCCGGCGAAGCGTTTTTGGACTGGCGCATGGTGCCGGCGCCCAAGCGCGGCGAAATCGTGCGCGAGATCGCCAATGAACTGCGGGCGCACAAGGCCGGGCTGGGCGCCCTGGTGACGCTCGAAATGGGCAAGATCCTGCCCGAGGGCCTGGGCGAAGTGCAGGAGATGATCGACATCGCCGATTTCGCCGTGGGGCTTTCGCGCCAGCTTTACGGGCTCACCATGCACAGCGAGCGGCCCGGGCACCGTATGTACGAACAGTGGCACCCCTTGGGAATTGTGGGGGTCATCAGCGCGTTCAATTTCCCGGTGGCGGTATGGGCATGGAACGCTATGATCGCGGCGGTGTGCGGCGATTGCGTGCTGTGGCGGCCCTCCTCGGAAACACCGCTCACCGCGATTGCGGTCCAGAAGATCTGTAACCGCGTGCTCGACCGGCATGGGTTGAAGGGCGTCTTCAACCTGGTGATCGGGCCCAGCCAGCTTATCGGCGAGACCCTGGTCCGCGACCGCCGTATTCCCCTGATCAGTTTCACGGGTTCGACGGAAGTGGGACGGCACGTGTCGGAAGTGGTGGCACAAAGGTTGGGCCATACCATTCTGGAGCTGGGAGGAAACAACGGCATCATTGTGATGGACGATGCCAACCCCGACCTGGTGCTGCGCGCGGTGCTGTTCGGCGCGGTCGGGACCGCGGGCCAGCGCTGCACCACTACCCGGCGGCTGTTTCTGCAGCGGGCGATTGCGCCCAGGATCACGGAAGCCCTGGTGAAGGCCTACCGGCAGGTCAAGATCGGGGATCCGATGGAGGAATCCACCCTGATGGGTCCGCTGGTGAACCGCCGGGCCGTGGACGATATGCTGGACGGAATCCGACGGATCCGCGAACAGGGCGGCGAAATCCTGCTGGGCGGCGAGCGCATGCTGGGATGCTACGTCCAGCCCACGCTGGTCCGCGCGCGGCCGGAGATGCCGATTTTGAAAGAGGAGATCTTCGCGCCGATTCTTTACCTCATCGAGTTCGACGATCTGGACCAGGCGATTCACTGGCACAACGACGTGCCGCAGGGTCTGTCCTCGGCCATGTTCACGACGAGCTTGATTTCGGCCGAGACGTTTCTGAGCCATCGCGGCAGCGACTGCGGGATTGCCAATATCAACATCGGCACCAGCGGCGCGGAGATTGGCGGCGCATTCGGCGGCGAGAAGGATACCGGGGGCGGCCGGGAATCGGGGAGCGACGCCTGGAAGGCCTACATGCGGCGGCAGACCAATACCATCAACTGGTCGACGCAGTTGCCGCTGGCGCAGGGGATTCAGTTCCAGGTGTAGGACAAGAAAATCAGCCGTCGTTTTGCGGAGTACTTCCAGGTTTCGGTCAACCTGTTTGTTTAGCTTTAGCGTGCCACCGTCAGTAGCAAGCCGGTCTGCGTGCTGAGTCCGTTGTACACCGCCGTCACCGCATTGTCCCCGTCCGGCGCGGCGGGGGGCACCACTACGTTGAACTGAAACTCACCCGGGAAAACCAGACCGGCGAACTGCACCGTAGCGGTGATCCCACCGATGACGACCACCGGCAGCGTCGGGAGGGTGCCCGATTGCACCAGTGACCCGCTGACTACCGCGGTTGAGGTTGGTCCGAAGCCGCTGCCGAAGAGCGCCACCACCTCGCCTGGCCGCGCCGGCGTGGTGATCTCACCGGGAACCAGGCCCGCGGGCCCCAGATAGCTCCCGTCGGCGTGTTCCGCGGCGACGTACGGCCCGCCTGAGAATGCAAAGAAAGCCGGGGAAATTGCCTGTGCCTGAACGGCGAACTGCGCGCTGGCCACTCCGCCGCTGGTCGTCTGCACCTCGACCAGACCTTGCATGGCATCGGGCGGCGTTAGAACGTTCAACTGCGTGGGGCTGATGTAGGACACATAGGCGCTCCTTCCATTCACCGTAGCGGTGACGAAATCCAGTTGCACCGGCATCAGGTTATTCACAAAGTCCGAGTTCTGCCAGCTCCGCGTTTCCCCCGCGGGCGACAGGTTCGCTCCATAGATCGCTACCCACGTGTTGGGCGCAATGATCGGGCTCTGGCTGGCGGCGTTCAACACCTGAGTAATCACCGGCCCGCCCGCACCAACAGTCACGGTTGCGGTGTTGCTGTCTACGCTGCCAAAAGGATTGCTCACGCGTACCCAGTAGGCCGCCGTCGCGGTCAGAGCAGGCGTGGTGTAACTGGTGGAATTCGTCCCGACCGGCGTGGACGTAATTCCGGCGGTGCCTTGGTACCACTGATAGAAGAGAGGCGCCGCCCCGCTGGCTGCCACGTTCAACGTCGCAGTCTGCCCGCGCGAAATCGTCTGGTTCGCCGGTTGAGTGGTGATGGCCGGTGGGGAGGGCGCGGGAGGCCGCGTAAACACCCACGCGGCGCCGACGCTGCCGTTGTCCGCGGGTCCACCGACCAATGCGGTGGTGCCATCCGCGGTGACCGCCACTGACGTTCCTTGGAGCGCATCGTTGGTGGTTGTCCCGGATCCGGCCAGTTCCCCGCCCTGCTGGCTCCAGACTCCATTGCTCCGTGTGAACACCCAGGTGGCGCCCACGGCGGTGCGCCTGCCGAACAGGGTGATCAAGCTACCCGGCCCGCCCACCAGCGCGGTGTTGCCATCCCCGGATAGCGCGGCCGACTGTCCCAGGTACCGGGAAACCGCCGGATCGCTGCCCACCAGCTTGACGCCCTGCTGGCTCCACTGGCCGTTGACGCGTGTGAACACCCACACCGCCCCTATCGTGTTGTTGTCGCCGCTTCCACCCACCAGCGCGGTGTTGCCGTCGGCGGAGAGCGCGACGGACGTGCCGAAGCCTGCGTTGGCGGTCGCGCCGGCGCCGATCAGCTTGCCACCCTGTTGGGTCCACGCACCGTTGGCGCGCGCAAAGACAAAGGCGGCGCCTACTCCGGCGCTATCGCCCGGTCCTCCCAGGATGGCCGTGTTGCCGTCCGCGGAGAGGGCCACCGAAGTGCCCACGTGCGCCTGGACTGTGGCGTTGCCGACCAGTTGGACAGGGTTTAGGGCCCACACGCCGCCAGTCCGCGTAAACACCCACGCTGCGCCCAGAAAGTTGTTATCGAGGTCGCCGCCCACGAGCGCCGTATTCCCGTCCGCGGACACGGCCACTGAAATGCCCTGATGGGAGATACCCACCTTTGCAGTCAAAGTGCCGATTTGTTTGGGCCCCTGTTGGGTCCACACCCCGTTGGCGCGCGTGAAGGCCCACATGGCGCCTGTGCCGTCGTTGTCGTTGGAACCGCCGATGATCGCGGTATTCCCGTCCGCGGACAGTGCTACCGAACTGCCCTGCCCTGCGATACCCTTGTCGACGCCGTTGCCCATCAGTTTGCCGCCCTGCTGGACCCAAGTACCGTTATTCCGCGTGAACACCCAGACAGCGCCGGCGCCACTGTTATCGTTGGGACCGCCCACAATGGCCGTGTTTCCATCAGCGGATACGGCTACGGACGTGCCTTGGTCCGACGCGCCCATCGCGCTGCTCGCCACCAGCTTGCTGCCCTGTTGCACATACTGGGCATGGGCCGCTGCGGCAAGGCAGATCAGGGCGACCGCCATCCAGCCGCGTGTTCTTCTTCGAGGCATTCGATCTCTCCTTCTTTCGTGGGCCGGGCGTGCGCGTGATTGGTGTGGCGGTTCCATTTTCCGTTCCAACCTCCGTTAGCGCACTGCCCGGCCTCCGATTCCCAGATTGATCTCAGTGTACTCCCGAATCGGGCAAAAAACCATTTCTGACGATTTATGTTTTACTTCGCTTGTGTTTCGGCTTGGTTGGTGTTATTCGGCACGGCATCGGGCGAGCAGGACGAAAGCGTGTTTGTGAAGTAGGAGTGAGGCTAGTGAACTCTAGGGCTGCCGGGATTGCGGCTGCCGTTTTGGCCGCGTTCCAGGCTCTTCACGAGCGTGTTCACGTTTTTGGTGAGTTGTGCTATCTGCTGGGAGTTGCGGGCTATCTGCTGGTCGTTGCGCACGATCATTTTCATCCCGGTGGCAATCAGCTTTTGGATGGCCACGATTTGCCGGTCATGCTTCATAACCTTGGCTTCGATGTCGGTCTGTTTCATTTCGCCTGTCCCATTCTACCGTGCAGGGATCTAAACGGAAAGGACGGCTCGCCAGCTAAAGAGGGGGCGAAGATCGCCCCTTTCCTACTCTTCTTTCTCATCTTCCGGCGCACGCCCTTCGCGTGCCGCTTTGAGCCGCTCTTCACGTCGCTTGGCGCGGTCCGCGGCGCGCTTCACCAGTTCGGAACCTACCAGCTCGATCATGGCCTGTTCGGCGCCATCGCCTTTGCGCGGGCCTAAGCGGGTGATGCGGGTGTAGCCGCCATTGCGCTGGCCAAAACGGGTGCCCAGCGAATCGAACAGCTTCTTCACCGATGCCGGGGTCAGGAGCACGGCCGCCGCCTGCCGCCGCGAATGGAGCGTGTCGGTCTTGGCCAGCGTGATCATCTTTTCCACCCACGGGCGCACGGCCTTCGCCTTGGGAACGGTGGTGATGATGCGCTCCTCCAGGATCACGCTCGTGGTGAGGTTGCGCAACAGCGCATTGCGGCTGTCGACGGGCCGCTTCAGCTTAAATCCGGCGTACTTGTGTCTCATGAGCTACTCCCCGATCTGATCCTGTTGCTCTTCTTCGGGACCGAATTCCGGCATCCCGCCGGCCTGCTGTGGAGGCGCCACCAGGCGGCCATGCGCGTCGATGCGCATTCCCAGCGACAGGCCCATGTTGGCGAGAATCTCCTTGATTTCGTTGAGCGACTTACGGCCGAAATTCTTGGTGCGCAGCATTTCGGCTTCGGTCTTCTGCACCAGCTCGCCGATGGTCTGGATGTTGGCGTTCTTCAGGCAATTGTAAGAACGAACGCTGAGCTCCAGCTCCTCGACCGAGCGGTTCAGGACTTCGTTCATCTTGTCCATGCCGCGCTCGGAGATCTCTTCGGCCTGCTCGGGCACCTCCTCGAAGTTGATGAAGATGGCCATGTGGTCTTTGAGCAGTTTCGCGGCATAGCCGATGGCGTCCTGCGGCGAGACCGCGCCGTTGGTCCAGACCTCCAGCGTCAGCTTGTCGTAATCGGTCATCTGGCCGAGCCGCGCGGCTTCCACCGAGAAGTTGACCTTGCGCACCGGGGAGTGCACCGAATCGATGGGGATGTAGCCCAAGGCCAGGTCCTCATCGAAATTCTTGTCCGCGCTGACGTAGCCGCGGCCGCTCTTGAGACGCATTTCGATGGAGAGCCTGCCGCCCTCGCTGACGGTGGCCACGTGGACATCGCGATCGAGCACTTCGACATCCGCATCGGTTTCGATCTGGCCGCTGCGCACGTCGCCGTTCTGTTCCACATTGAGGCGGACGGTTTTGAGGCCTTCGCCCATGATCTTGAACGGAATCTGTTTCAGGTTCAGGATGATATCGGTGGCGTCTTCGACCACGCCGGGGATGGGGCTGAATTCGTGCTCGACGCCTTCGATGCGCACGGCCGTGATCGCCGCGCCCTCGATGGAACTCAATAATACGCGACGCAGGCTGTTGCCGATGGTAGTGCCAAATCCGCGTTGAAAAGGCTGCGCCGTGAACATGCCATACCGTTCCGTAAGGGTTTCGGTATTGGCGACCAATCGTTTGGGTTTTTGAAA
>JAIQFL010000399.1 GCA_020073365.1 Terriglobia bacterium
CCCTAAGAAGGAAAGATGTAGCAAAGGTTCTCTTGGGTGTGATCGATGACGAGGGCGGACCGCTGATTCACAATTGCGCCTCCGAGGAGCAACAACGCTCGTTTGACGCCACCTGCCGCAAACTGCTCCGTTTCCTCTCTTCAGCCTCCGCCTGAAGGCAATTTACCCATAGATTCCTCCGACGAGGCTCTTTCCAGAAGACTCGTTATGAGGAGAACTCGCGGCGAGTCGAACTGCGTCCCATCCTTGACCGTGAGTTCGACCGATGGCAGATTGTGTTCAATCCGGTCTTCGAGCGCGCCCTCGACGGACCGGGTACCGCCCACGGCTGGAACTTCGAACCGGCGTTGCTGCTGCGGTGGAAGCGAAAGGAATTCTCCCCTTCCCTGGAGTACTACGGGGAGGTTGAGAGCATCAACGTTCGGCCGCGCGCCCAGCCCGAGGTACACCAACTCTTCTGCGGCGGAGATTGGGAGATGAGCCGCATTTTCAAGGTCAACCTCGGCGTCGGATTCGATCTCGCGGGCCGCGGACCCGGAATAGTCTTGAAGAGCCGTTTGGAATGGGACTGGGGAGCCCGCCGGAATCGGTGAAGGCTCAACGGCGGACGGTCCCCGAAGCCGCCGGGTTCAGAAGCTCAAGACCGCACACAGTCTTGAGATGGGATCTTCGGGGCCTTACTTGAAATACTTCGGAATATCCGCCTGGTTGGCCAGCTCAGTCCGGGCATTCTCCAAAACGTAGAGCGGTTCATGGCCGGTGGGATCGCCTGGCAACATTCGCAGCGTTCCCCAAACCCAGACCAAGCTTCGTTCGGAAAATCGAATCTCGTTGGCCGCTTGGAGCCGCACGTCAATCATCTGATCGCCGAACCGGTGTGCCGGATGCACGGCGTTGCCGGCGTCTGGGAGCAAGACAAAACCCTGGATGCGCTCGCCATCGCGGAGCGGGCGGTCGCCTTCCATCATGTAGCCAAGAGCGCGTATCATGGCACCCGAAGAAATCGCGCCGGCGTTCAACGCGTGTCTGGCGCGTTCCAGGTCCGGCCAGGCCAAGATGAGGTATTGATCCGAGCGCGAGACGGCCGGGGTGAGATCGAACAGGTCTGGTCCGGCCGTCTTCGTGATCCGAACCAACGTGGCAACGGTTGGCAGACAGATGGCCGCTACCAGCACTATCAATGTCAGAGACGCGCGGCGGGACGAAATTTCATGCCGGCGGGCCCGCTTTAGCCGCTGACACCTCGTCCCATGCACGGTCTCCAACACGTCGCAAACTCAAAACACCAACCCGATCCGAGCGACCACAGTGCGCGGCTGGAGGAAGTGCGTCCCGCTAAACGTGGACAAAAAGTTGTAGAGAGCTACTTTGTTGGTCAGGTTAGCAATATCCACCGATGCCGTTACGCGAGTGTGGCCTTCTTTGTGGAACAGGTTGTCGGTGCCAATGCCGAGATTGAAGACATGGCGCGGCTTGACGCGGTCGGGGTTGTGGTCGTCGTTCTCCTGTCCGGCCTGCGGAAGCGTGATCAACTTCGACAAGATGGGGCTGTTGCCGCAAATATCCGGGCTCAGGCCACCGTTGCCGTAGGTGGCGACATTGCTGCCGCAGGACAGGCCGAGCGTCGCCTGCTGGTTCGGCGAAAGAGCCAGCGCCGCGTCGGAATCGGGAATGCCACTCACCACTAACCCACTGTCGTAACGCCAGGTGAAAGCAACCCACTCGGCGGTCTTGTGCTGGTAGCGGAACACCCCCGTCGACTGGAATGCCTGGTCGTGGTCGATGCGAAAGACACCGCCGAGGAGCCCAGATGGTGGGACCAACCCGCCTGTCTCGGGAGGGAAATACCGTGCGCGGTTGTGGCCAAATGTGTAGTAGGCCTGGAAACCCTTCAGGTTCGTCGTGCTAATTTTTCCGGTCACCCCATCGAGCTTCGAGTTATGCCAGGCAATCGGAAACACGATGGTTGTGTTGAGAAGAACGCTGTAGTCAAAACCGTTCTGCGTGTATTTCCAGTAATAATCCGCGTCGGCCAGCAGGTATCTGCCGATCGCCTGTTGCAAGCCGGTGTTGAACTGATTGCGCTGGCCTGGCTTTATCGGCACTGGGTTCGCTCCGAAAACGTTCAGGTCCAGCCCACCCACTCCCGTAAGGCTGGAGAGCAGGAGATTCTCGTTGAAGGGCGTTTCCAGAGTCCTAGAATACGCTGCACGCAGCACGGTTCCCGTTTTCTTGATGTTGTAAGCAACACCAAGCCGTGGCTCGAAGCCATTGTCGGTGGAAATGCCATCATATCGCTCCCCGCGGAACCCCAATTTGAAATGGAAGTTACCTGCCTTGATCGAGTCCTCCACATAAAAGGCGTACTGGTTGATGTTGTGAGTGGCATGGAATGCGAACAAGCTGCCGCCGCGGGTCAGGTCGAACGGAAGCAGGCCGGGAGAGAAGTTCGGGTTGGCCGTCAGTCCGAGCTTGTCGCATGCGGCCGGATCCACTACCGTGTCGGGTCCGGCAGCCGTGCCATTCGCATCCACGCAAACCGGATTGTAGGTATCGTCTGTGACTCCGAAGCCGAAATCCTCACGCAGCCGTGTCTGCTTCAAGTCCATCCCAAATTTCAGGTCGTGCCGGCCGACGGCGACAGCCAGGTCGGCCTTGACACCATAATTCAGAAGTTGCCGAAACTGACTCTGCGTGGCGGGCGTGTCCGCGAAAAAATCCCGGCTGGGATAGTAATTGACCTGGTCCTTCCGGATATACGGGTTGATGGTCAGGAGCATGTGGCTGCTGAATGTATGCTGGAAGCCGGGAGCGATGCTCCAGGTGAGCACGCGCTGGTGCTGATCCTGTCCCAACTGGTCGTAGTCATTGGGTATCTGAAGCCAGTTGCGAGCCGCGAAAAGATTGAGGTGGAACACGTTCTGGCCGTTGGGCTGGAAATCAAAGCGGTCGAAGATGGTTTCACCGTTGCCCTTATCGTGAAAAGGAGTGAACTCGGGAGTATCCAGAAAGCGCCCGCTTCGAATGCCGTCGACCGTCAGGAAATTCCCGACTCGCGCGTTGCCGAAACCGAGCGCCGCGGAACCGCCAGGGCTGCCGAACGAGCCATATGTGGCATCGAGGTTGCCAAAGACCCGCCCTACTCCAAGTCCGGATCGGGTGGTGATATTGGCGATAAGGCTGGACTTGTCGCCAAACTCCGCATCCGGCGACCCGGTGACGATCTCCATGCTCTGGATGGCGCTGTTTGGAAGCTGAGTTGAGAACACCTTGCTCTGCTGGTCGCTGATGGGTTGCCCGTCGACCACGAAACTGGTCTGGGAGTGGTCACCGGTTGGGTGGAAGATTCCATTGGCGTCGGCGGCCACACCGCCGGTCGCGTAGGTGATGGCCTGGGCCAGACCGCCCGCGGGGTCGATTGCGGGGATCTTCACAATCAGCGTCCTGTCGACATCGGAATGTGCGGAAGGGTCAAGCTCTACCATGTCCGCACCAGCAGCCTCCACATTGATCGACGTCTTTGAGCCGGCCAGAGCCAGCGTCGCCTTCATCTGGACCGGCACGGCGCTGCGGACGTCGATATCTTGTGTGAAGGCATCAAAACCCGTAGCCTTGACTTCAAGGTGGTACGGATTTGGCGGGATGTTCACCAGGCGGAACGACCCATCCGAAGCCGTAACAGCCGTCTGGTTGTAGCCGCTGATTGCGTTATGGATGATCACGAACGCCTTCGGAACGGCCGCACCCGACGGGTCAAGCACATTTCCTTCGATCGTGCCGGCGTTACCAAGCGATTGGCCGAACCCCGAAGAGGTGAAGCAGAGAGACAGCAAACCGAGGATTGAGACAGCGAGAATTCTCTTCATATGGTTCAGTATCGGGACGGTATTGGGCGATACCTACAGGATTCTCGCAAGCGGCCAGGGAGTCGCGGAGAGCGGGATAAAACCGTCCATGAGCGGATAAGGGAGCGCAGGATTCGACCGGGATTACCACTGTAGGATTTTCCGAATATTGTGCGCCTGACGCTTGCTCACGACCAATTGCAGGGAGTTGCTCAGCGTGATCAACCAGCGCTGGCTGCTGAGAGCACTCATCTTGCGAACGTGATTGACGTTCACGATGGCATTGCGATGCACCCTCTGGAACTGCGGCTCGCCCAGGCGCTCTTCGATGACACGGAGGGTCTGTGTGGCCAGGAGCCGTTGCTTGGAAGTAATAATCCAGACGAGTTCTCTCTCCGCCTGAAAGGCCAGAACCTCGTCCGCGTCCAGGAGATAGTACTCTTCGCCACTTCGGCCGACGACCTTTCTGCTCCTGGGGGCATTCGACGTTTGGGCGGCTGAGGCGATCTTTTCGATATGGGCGGCGATTTCGGCAGGCTTGCCCAGCATGTGCCGGGCGCGCTCCACGGCTCTCAATAGTCGCGCCTCGCCGACCGGTTTCAATAGATAGTCGATGGCCCCGGCCTCGAATGCCTCGATAGCGTGCTGGTCGAAGGCGGTTACAATCACGATCACGGGAACCTGGGGTCCATCCAGATTCCGGACCACTTCAAATCCGCTCATCACGGGCATTTGCAGATCGAGAAAGACCATGTCGGGGTGGAGTTTCGCGATCTTCTGCAAAGCTTCCCTGCCGTCTCCGGCCTCGCCCACGACCACGACCTCCGGAAAGGATTCCAATTCCTCGCGAAGGACTCGCCGTGCGATCGGTTCGTCGTCGACAATCAGGGCTTTCATCACACCGGAGTCCATCTGTCAGATTTAAGCCAACCGCCCGAGATTCCAAAAGAAAAATGGCGAACGACTAAAAGAGGGGCGATGAGCGGACCAAATTGATCGGTAGGCGGACACCGCCACCGGTCTATTCCAATTCTTAACAGAATCGAGTAGAGTCCGATCCACAGGGATTCCCGTGGGTTGGCAGGCCACCGGGCAGGATAACCTCTCATCTTGCCGCCGCATCCGCCTGGCGGCGTCGAGAATTCCTTTCGCGGTCATTGGTGCACGGGCACCTCGGAGAGAGGGACCGAGAACTGAACTTTCGTGCCCAAGGGGCCCTTCTCCATCTGCACGCCGGCATCTGGCCCAAAGCAGAGCTGTAGACGGCGGGTCACATTTGCCAATCCGACGCCGGCCCCTTTCGGACCGTCCGAGACGAAGCTTTGCGCCGCCTCTGTCCCGGAATCCTCCACCGTGATGTTCAGGCAGCGGTCCGCCAGCCTGGCAGTAAGCCGCAGCCACCCCTCACCGGAGCGTACCGACAAGCCGTGCTTGATCGCGTTCTCCACCAGAGGCTGCACCGACAGGATGGGGATCAACGCATCCTCGGCGTCCTTGTCGACCTGGATCGCGGTCTGCAAACGGGGCCCCAGCCGAAGCCGCTCGATCTCTAGATAGGCGCGGACGATCTTTAGTTCCTCCGAGAGCGGTATCAACATTTTGTCGGATTGCAGGAAATAGCGGAAGATCTCCGCCAGGTTGAGCACCGTGCGACGCGCGCCGGCAGCTTCTCGCGGGATGATCCCATAAATCGTATTGAGCGCGTTGAACAGAAAGTGCGGATTGATCTGGGACTGAAGCGCGCGCAATTCAGCCTCGGAAACCAATCGCTCCATTTCCGCGGTGCGGAAGCGCTCCACCTCCTCGACAACCGTGGTCGCCAGCCGGTTGAGCGCGCGCAGATCCTCGCTCAAATACCGCCGCCCTCCCCGGCGGTGTCCCAGCAGAAGACATCGCGCATCCCGCTGCGAAAGACGAATCGGCACGGCCGCCTCGACCCAGTTCCAGGCGGGATCGAGCCGCAACCACGGCGAATCGGCGGCGACCGACGGAGACTCCACATCCGCAATCGGTATTCCAGGATGGATGCGCGCATCTTTGATCATCTCGAATCGGGAACTGCCCGCAAATGTTGCAAGCCGTTCACCAGCCCACGACAAATAAGCGATCTCGTCGCGGCCTTCCGAGGCTTTCGTCCTGAGCTCCTGAATGGTCCCTTCCACGTCGCCCTGGCGAAACACGACCATGGTGAACCATCGCTCGAGGACTCCGCGAAGCCAGGCAAACAAGATCATAAGGCCACATAGACTGGCCACGGCCACGGTGTCCCCAAGAGGGTGTGACGATGCGTCCTCGGGCACCAGGAGCACGGCGATCCGTATCGCGGCTAGACCTAGCAGGGCCGCTAAAAAGACGTTGGCCAGGAAACGAAGAAAGGCGTCGAGAAAAACGAACCGGTAGTCCTGGAGCAGGATCAGAAGAGCCACGGGGATTCCCGCGTGGTGGAGCAGCAGCTCTTTTGACCAGGGGTTCGGCGGATGCCCAGACCCAAAGTGGGAGAAGGTCACAGCGAACAGCAACAAGCACATGGATGCCAGTATTTGTGATGTCCTGCGGCGGGTTGCCCGTCCTCCTTCCAACAGAACGGCGGCCGCGGCGACAATGGTCAGTACGCCGAAGCCAACGGTGATGACCCAGAGCGCCCACTTGTGCAGAGGCAGTGCCGGCAGGAGGCCCTCCGCCAAATGCATGGCGATGGCCCCGGCGCTCAGCACGTACCCGGTCACCGCAAATAGGCGAAACTTACCACCGAAGGACAAGTGCAAAAGGACTGCCGGCAACAGGCTCAGGCTGGAGAAACTCGCCGCCTCGACAATCCACCGGGCGCCGCCGGCCGGCAAGACCAGGATTGCGAAGGATCCGGCATTCCAGAGCCACGCCAGCGCGGCCGAACCGACCGACAGGCGATTCTGGCTCAACCGCCGTCCTGCCCCGCCGCGGAGCGCCAGCACGAGAAAGATTCCGAACACGATCGCGCCCGCCAGATGGCCCACGGCATTGACAATCAGCGGCTCGTGGTTGTTAAGCATGGTCCATCTCGGGGCGGGGGGCAGCTCCTGTCATTGGCATTATGCGGCACGATTGGCCGGCGTAATCGAACTATCGCGCAGGAGGATGAGAATCGCCGGTGAGCGGGCTAGGGACTGGAATGAGGGGCCAACAGGGCTTCCACGCAACCGGGACACTGGGTGCCATCTAGCGTCAGGTGTGAGCGCCCGCCGCCGTACGGGGGTTGGTGTTGAGATCTCTGAACAGGCCACAGAGGTTATCCGCTGCGCTCCGTTGGTGTTCGGCACTGTCCTGCACCAATGAGGTGCGAGTGGCGCAGACTGCTTTAGCTGCCACCACCGTCACGGCGCTTCAGCGTCGGACGCTCGTCCTGATCGGTCTTGGGCTTCGTGCCGTCGTCGTTCTCATCCACAGGGCCGTTGCCGCTACCCGGAGCGCGGCGCAGCGTGGGCCGGCTGGGATCGGAATTGTCCACCTTGCGGCGGCCGTGCAGCATAGATAAGCGCGCTTTCACGTCGTTGAATTCCGACGTGTTGACTACGTATTCGGATTTGGGCGCCAGGTCCTGCTGCATCTCCCCCTGAGCGGCCTTGATGCGGTCATCCGTCATGGGGTGTGTGGAGAAGACCTTGGACATGCTGCCGGGCTTGCGCTTTTCCAGACTCTGGATCTTTTCGAAGAAATCCACGAACGCCGTTGGGTCGTAGCCGGCCTTGTACATATACTGCAAGCCCAAATGATCCGCCTCCCTCTCGGCGGAGCGCGAAAAGGTCAGGAACCCCAAGGGAATGGCCATGCCGGCGCCTTGCTGAATGGCGTAACCAGTCCAGCCATAAGGCATGGCGATGGACAAAGCAATCATGCCGATTTGCGCGATCTGGCCTTTGGTGGCGTTCCGCGTGCCGTGCCGTGCGGCCACATGCGCAATTTCGTGCGCCATTACGCCGGCCAGTTCCGCTTCGGTTTCTGCCTTCAGGATCAGGCCCGAATTCACGAAAAAGAAGCCGCCGGGCAACGCAAATGCGTTCACCTCCTCGCTATCCAGCACCTTGATGGTGAAAGGCACCTTGGCATCGGAATTCCGGACAAGGTTCTGGCCCACGCGGTTTACATACTCCGCGATAGTGGGGTCATCAATGACCTTGGCCTGGCGCTCCACCTCCTGCGCCAACTGCTTGCCCAGACCAATTTCCTTCTCCAGGGAATAAAAGTTGACGCCTTGGCCGACGTTGCGATTGCCAATCGCCTCCGGGTCGTCCTTGGGGTTCTTTTTTTTGTCGCCGGCGAAAACACCCGGCGACAACGTGGCCAGGATGGTCAAAAGCGCTACAGATCTGCACAACATAGTCGAAAACTCCTGCACAGCCGCTATGACAATATGATACGCCAATTCCGCGAGTAGCGCAGCAACCACTACAACGGGGGGTGCCGGGGATTCCCCGGGGATGGCCGGGCGTAACACACCGCGGGGATGCTGGGGGGGCCACCTGGGGGGATGCCGGGGATTTCGGGTATGGCCGGGAGGACACACGGGAGGGTGCCGGGGGGCCACCGGGGGATGCTTTTTTTCAACAGACGCACTCACGACGGAACCGGGTTCGAAAACCCTGTGAGCAGACAGATGAAATGCGGTGGTACCTCTCACCGTGCGCGCGCGGCGCGGTAGATCTGAATCGGCTTGGGCCCGGTGATCGCGAGCTTGCCGGCTGATACGGCAACGTCGGGCGAACCCGCGGGGAACGATTGGAAACGCAAGCCCTCGGGGAGCGACAGATCGCCGACGTCGATTTCGAGGGGCTTGGCATTGCCGGCGCGATTCAGGACGACGAGTATGTATTCCTCCGGTGAAGTTCGAAGGTAGGCGTATTGATCCTGGTTGGCGAGGAGTTCGACCAGCGCGCCGCGGCGGAGAGCGGCGTGCTCCTGGCGGAAATGCAGCAGGTCGCGCATCCATTGAAAGACCAGGGCGGCATCGCCGGTGCGGCCCTCGGGGGTGAAGGCATTCGACGGATCGCCGGGAAAGCCGCCGGGGAAATCGCCGCGGATGGAACGATCGGTGCGGTCCGTTCCCTTCCCCATGGCAATCTCGTCGCCGTAGTAGAGGTGCACCACGCGGCGGGTAGTCAGCAGGAAGGTCTGGGCCATCAGCAGCTTCGAGATATCGCCATCGGCCACGGTCAGCATGCGCGGGCCATCGTGATTTCCCACGAAGGCCACCAGCCTCTCGGGATGCAGATAGAGCGAATCCTGGGCCAGTATGTCCGCGAGCTTACTCATGGGCTGACCCTGCGCAAACACCTGGCGGGTGGCCCCCTGGAGCGGAAAGTCCAGCATGGAGGGCAATTTAGTGTCGATTCCATTCCGCCGGGCGCCTCCCTCGAAGAAGGACAGAACACCGGGAGTGGGCGCGGTAATCTCGCCCACGACGACGAATCCGGGGTACTGGCGATCGATGGCGGTCTGCCATTTCTCCCAGAACGGGCGGTCCACGTAGGGGTAGGTGTCCTGGCGGATGGCATCCACGCCGGTCATGCCGATCCACCACAGCGCGTTTTGAACCAGGTAGTCGGTCACCAGGGGATCGTCCTGGTTGAAGTCCGGCAGGTTGCCGGCGAACCAGCCGCGCAGGGGAAGGTCGCGCCGGCTGGGCCGCGCATAGGGGTCGGCCAGGGCGGCGATATCGAAGTTGTTCCTGGGCTTGGCAGGGCGGTCCTGGTAGTTGAACCAGGTCTTGGTGGGAGGGTTGGCGACCCAGGGATGCCGCGGGCCGCAGTGGTTGGCTACCTGGTCCTGCACCACTTTGATGCCGGTGGCGTGGGCCGCGTCCACCAGTTCCTTGAACTCCCGCATGGTTCCGAAGCGCGGTTCCGCATCGTAGAAGTCCACGGTGTGATAGCCGTGATAGGGGCTGGCGGCGGAGTTGGAGTTCTTGTATGCGGGGGTCATCCAGATGCCGGTCACGCCCAAGTCTTTGAGGTAGGGCAAGTGCTCGCGAACGCCACGGAGATCGCCGCCGTGATAGGCCCCTACGGCATTGCGGTCGGCGGGGCGGCCGTACTCGGGCGGGCTGTCGTTAGAGGGATCGCCGTTCGAGAAGCGGTCGGGCATCAGCAGGTAGATCACGTCGTCGGAGCTGAAGCCCTGGAACCGGCCGCGGGTTTCCAGAAGGCGGTCGAGCGCAAAAGTGAACTCGCCCGCGCCCGAGGA
>JAIQFL010000400.1 GCA_020073365.1 Terriglobia bacterium
CGAACTGGGCGCGGGCGCATACCCCGACTTCGTGAGCCACACTGACGATTCGTGGCTGCGATAAGCTGACCGCAGTAGCGTTCTCTGTAACCTTTGAGTAGGCGGCGCATTCCCGTTGCCTCCCGGCGCTGCACGTTCTCCCCAGGGGCAGAGTTTTAGCCGGGATCCGATCCGCTCGCTCGGCCGTTCCGCGATCTACGGTTTGGGTTTGATGTAGCCCTTGTGGCGTGCCGGATTGCTCGTCGCCTGGTTTCATTGGCGTTTCACGAAGGGTAAGTTTTGCATCATTGCCGGGAAGCCCATAAACAAAGGGCTTGGCATGTTGCAAATGTTAGGTTCAAAATGCGCCCGTTTTCTACAGGAGCTTGCTACGGATGTTCTGCTGAATGAGGAGAGCGACTGAGTGCTTGACGTAGGCTAGCGGTTTGTCGATCTTTTTGATGTGACGAGCACAGCGGACGCAATGAAATGCGATTACATCCATGCCGGGGATGCTGGTGAGATCATGCACGATCAGTTGGCAGTCACAGTGAGGGCAATAACACACTAGATTCTCCGGCGTCGCCGAAGGTCCGTAGGTCCAGCGCCAGCGAATGTCGAAAAAGGTATCGGTGAGGTAAGACTGCCAAGCAGGTCGCTCAATTTTGGCAAACGTCTGTTCAGGTGCGGTTTGCGCTGCGGTCAGTGACGCTACGGCTACCGCTCCTAGTATGGTGATCGCGAAAATGACTATCAAGCCAGCCAACCCAATCAGCCAGTGTGGAATCGGCGATGTGGCGATGAGAAACGCGTGTACCCACCGAGTCGCCGACAGGGTTGCATTTAAGACAACAGACCACCAATCGAAATGTATCGCCGCCCAACTCGCCGCCAGAATTACAAGAATAATCCCGGCGATGACTTTGCTCCCCACGGGGTCATGCCAAAGCTTTTTCAGACTGGATGTGGCGCTCAGATCGCAATGCTTTCGACCTCGCCCACGCCCCACGCCAGTGTGGCCTAGATGGGCTACGCTATCTCCTCTCTCTATTGCGGGCTGGCTTTCCGGCATCCTTATTCTCCTCGTCTTCGATCTGATACCGTGCTGCGACTGTGCAATCCAAAACGCCAATGCGGTCGGTGGGATGGAGTTCGTAAAGTTTCTTGACAAGCTCATCCGGCTTCAATTCGGCACCGGTTCCCTCGTGGTTCCATGAATAACCTGCTAGGCTCGCTTCCGTAACATACCTTTCCACGATTTCAGGGAGAACACGGGCAACTATCTTGTAGTCATCGTAGCCAAGGTCTGCCAATGCGCCCCGGAGAATAGGCCTGTAGGTATAAGCGAGGTCGGAAATCTCCTGCGCCTTCAAGGTGGACATATAGGAACCACGCTCTACACAAATGCGGATGGCCTCGCTCCGCGTTAGGCCATGCCATTTATCCATGCGGCGCAGGGTCTGCGGGTTCAATTGCACGGAGGTCTTCTGATATTTTGCTCTGGAAGCTAGTTGGGTGCTCATATAGAACCCAATCATACCGCCTGCGCCCTCAAATGTAAAGAGGCCGTTGCAGTTATTTCGATGATCAACGCAAGCAACTGAAACTAAATGGCTTGATCTTGAGTTCCTCCGGTCCCAGCGTTTTCCGTGGATGACGCCAAAGAGATCTCCCTGCAATCATCGCGAACGTCGGGAGCCAGCCGGCAACCGTCACGGCTCCTGGCTGAACTGGTTGATGCGCACGGAACCGTCCGGGAAGTTCGCGCGAATTTCCAACTGGCCGCCCATGGCTTCGATGAACTTAGCCAGCGTCCCGATATACATGTCCGTACGGCGCTCCATTTTGGAAACGCTGGCTTGTTTGATCCCAAGCACTTCCGCTAAATGGGTCTGGGTGATGTGACGCGCGGCGCGGAGTTCCTCCAGGGGCAGTTCCCGGAGCATGCGTGCGGCTTCGGCCGCATTGCGCTCCTGGCGCTCGGGGGACATCCGGGCTTGTAATTCTTTGAAATTCCGTGCTTTTGCCATAGTCAAGTCTCCTCCAGTTCTCTGAGGTGCTCTGCGTACAGCCGGTCCGCAATCGGAACGAAGATTTGATACCAGCGCTCATTTCCTGTCTTGTCGCCGCCGATGAGGAGCACGGCGTTGCGCCCAGGATCGAACGCATACAACACTCGGTAGGGCCTCCCCTGATGCTGAATGCGCAATTCGCGCATGTGGGAATATACGCTGCCCTCGACCCCGGAGCTATATGGGAAGCGGAGCACCGGACCCTCTTCGATAAGCATCCGGACCACGCGGTCTATCGAATCCTGCTCCTCCATGTTCAGTCCGTCCCACCACTCTTCAAATTCGCCGGTGTAGAGCACTTCGGTCATCGTCTCAAGTATAGCCCGCAGGGAATATAGAGGTCAAGGGAATAAGGCCTCGAAAAACGGCGCCAAGGTTACGTGCTGGTGAATCTTATAGTCTGCATCGCGATCGACCAATGGAGTACGCTAAAGGCATGGCGGAGGAAGAACTGGATCTCTTTGAATCCACCGAGGAGGTCGAAGTCGATGCCGAGACAGCGGCCGCCATTGAGCGCGGGATCAAAGCTGCCGACGAAGGCCGTACCGTATCGATTGACGAAGTTCGAAAACTGATCCCCCAGTGGATTTCCAAATTCGAATCGCGCAAGCCGCCGAAATTCTGAACGCGTCGATCTGCCCGCCCTACCCCTTGCGCGCGAGCACCAGCAGCAGGCCGAAGATCACCACCGGAATCATCGCCATCCCCACGTAAAACAAGATGCGTTTCACCCACGGTGTACGACGCTGTTTCCAATCGCGCAACTCCGCACGATCCTCCACGCCTACCTGGTCCAGGTGCTCCAGGTCCCACGCGAATTCGTTGGCTGTCGAGTAGCGATTCTGGGGATCTCGCTCCATCGCCCGGTAGATGGTTTCCTGCAGTTCGGGAGAGATCTCGGGGTTCAACTCGCGGGGCGGAACGGGATTGTTCAGCAGCCGGTCGTTCATGATGGCGAACGGATTGGCTCCCGGGAAGGGCGTCTTTCCGGTCAACATCTCGTAGAGCATCACGCCGAGCGAGTAGATATCGCTGCGGCCGTCGCCGCGCTTCCCCTTCACCTGTTCGGGCGAAATGTAGTCTGGCGTTCCCACCACCTGCGAGAGTTTGCCGAAGGTCAAGCGGCGCGCGCCGGTCTTCCCGGCGATGCCGAAATCGATCAGCTTGGTGCGGTCGTTGCCATCCACCATGATGTTCTCGGGCTTCAGATCGCGGTGGACCACACCGTTGCGGTGGATGTAGTCCAGGGTGTCGGCAATCGCGATGGTGAAGGCGATGGCGCGCTCGATGGGCAATTTGCGTTGCTCGCCTAGAATGTGGCGCAGCAGGCGGCCCTCCACCCACTCCATCACCATGTACACGCGGCTGCGCTCGTTATCGGCGTACACCTTCATGACGCCGGGGTGATCCAGCTTTAGTCCGATTTCCTCCTCGCGCTTGAAGCGCTCGAAGAGCACCGCATCGGCTTCCATCTCGGGATGCGGAATCTTGATGGCGACCTGGCGGCCGATGCGCATGTCGGTGGCCCGATAGATCGAAGCCATCCCGCTACGCGCGACAAGCGCCTCAATCCGGTAGTGGTCGAGTTGGTCGCCCGGATGCAGTGATGTCATGAAGAGCGCCGGAGCGCAGAATCCACTTTGAGCGGCACGGGTCAGCGGAGCTTGTAAGGCCGCCCTCGATAGATGCCAACACGTTCCACACTCCGAACGCGGATTAGCTGAACGCTTATATTATCACTGCCGTCCCGCTGGTTCGCAAGAGCGACCAGTTGCCGGGCCGCGGAGTTCAGGTCCGTCCCATTGCCGGCAACGGCGGCGATGTCGGCCTCAGATACGGAGTGGTGGAGGCCATCGCAGCATAGCAACAGCACGTCTCCGGGAAGGACCTGGTGCTCGGAGGTATCGACATTGAGGAACAGGTCGATCCCCAGCGAGCGGATGAGCACGTTGCGCTTGGCGGCGTTGGACGTTTCGCGCGAGGAGCGCAGTTTCAGGCGCTCGCGGTCCTGGGCGACGGTGTGATCGCGCGTCAACTGCGTAGCGCGGCCTTCGCGCACCAGGTAGCAGCGGGAGTCGCCGGCGTGAGCCACCACAGCGCGGTTGTAGCGCAACGCGCAGGCCACCAGCGTGGTCGCCATGTTGCTGCCCCCGGGTCTGGCCCGGCGTGCGATCTCGTAGACGTGCTGGTTGGCGCTGCGGACCAAGCGGACCAGCATGGCGGCGAGCGGTTCTTCGGCAGGTCCGGCGGGAAAGGCCGCGAGGACGTTCTCCACCGCGGCACGGGACGCTACTTCACCCTGGTCGTGCCCGCCTACGCCGTCCGCCAAAACAAAAAACCAGCCATGAGAACGCCCCTCATCGGGCGTCGCCGGCTGGAAGTAACCCAGGTAATCTTCGTTGTTGGTGCGCAGCCTGCCGTCATCGGAAAGCTGCACGAAATCCAGATCGAGCATGGTTTCCAGCGCCCGCCGGGTGTCGGACTGGCCCGACACCCGGCGAGAGCTTTTCTATATCATAACCGCCCGTTCTCCGTCACGACCGTGCCGTCTGGAAGCGGTCGGCGACCAATGTCGTCCTCCCCTTCGCCTTGGTGCTCGAGACAAAGTAAATGCCCCCGTAGATGGCCCAGACGAGGGCCACCCCCAGGGCCAGGAGTGGCTCCATCTTGGTGCCGAACCCCATGAACGGACCGATCACATAGAACGCCATGCAGCCCAGGTTGGCGACCAACCCGAAGAGAGGAATGGCGAGGTGCCGTATGGGTTTGAAATTGGGGTGTCCGTGGTACGCCACCAGACAGATGACGCAACTGAGCGCATACAGCACGAAGGTGCCGAAGTTGGATGCCAGCGTCATGAGGAGCAGGGTGTTCGGCAGGGCCGCCATCTTGTCGTGAGTGGTATAACCAAAACTCGAAAAGAATCCCTGCGGGAGGGCTTTGATATCGGAATCCTTGGGAGCGCTCCCATCGCCAAATGCGATCGACACCGCGATGCAGCCGACGATGGCCGAAATGATAGCCAGGGTCCAGATGGCGCGGTGCGGGGTGAGGTTCTTGGAGTGCAGAAAACCGAAGTGCTCCGGCACTTCCTCATCCTTGCCCATGGCGTAGGTGACCCGCGCGCCCGTGTTCATGCAGGAGAGAGTCGTCCCGATGATCGCAAGAAACACCGTGAACGCCTGCACCAGCATGAAGATTCGCCCCCGGCCAGGGCCGAACAGCGCGTTGCCGACTACAATCATCATGTCGCCGATAGGCGCCGCGGAACCCGACGCGCTTTGCATCGTGTAGCCGCTATTGAGGAAGTAGTTGGCCGCGAAATACTCAAACAGGTAACAGAAACAGCCCTGCACCAGCAGCGAAACGATTACCGCGATGGGCACGTCGCGTTTGGCGTTCTTCGCCTCGCCGCCCATGGCCGTTACCGATTCAAATCCCACCAGAATCAGGATGGCGACCGTGGCCTGCACAAACATCCAGCCAAAATTGTGAGGCGAGACAACCGATGCGGCGCTCGGGTGACTCAGGAAATTGCCCTTGTCGTCGGTTGCCGGGTAGCTGATCTTGAAAGGCACGGGCTGTCCGGCGGCGTCCAGCTTAGGCTTGGGAACTCCATTGGCGTCGCGGAGGATAACGTCGGCGGGCTTTCCGTCCACCATGGCGGTCTGCGTGGCGAACTCGTACGTGTAAGCGTCGCCTGAAGCCGAATCGAACTGATAGGCGATGCTCCCCGGCGGATGGTTGGCGCGGTAGCCCAATGCAATTACCGCGAAGACCACCAGCGCGGTGATCTGGATGACGTTGATGGCGATGTTCACCGAGGTCGATCCATTTACGCCGCGACTTGCGATGTATGCAATCGCGAAAGAGAACAGGATAGCCACCAGCATCATGAACATCGGGCCGGGATTGGACGCGCTCATGAAATTGGGCCACAGCGTGCCGACCAGGTAGCCGACCAGCACACCCATGACGCCCACCATCACGCCCGGATAGATCCAATAGTAGAGGTGGGAGCCCCAACCCACGATAAATTTGGAAAGCCGCGCATAGCGCCACACCTTGTCGTGGTTGAGGAACGATTGTTCCGCGAAGTAGTAAGAACTTCCCGTACCGGGGTACAGTTTGGCCATCTCTGCGTAGCAAACCGCAGTGGCCAGGCAAAGGATCAGCGCGAACACAATGCCGATCCACATAGAAGGCGCGGTGTTCCCCGTGGTGGCCTGGATGAAGAACGTGAGCCACAAAAAGGCGCCCGGAGCGATGAGCGCCATGGCGTTCATCGTGAGGCCGGTCAATCCCAGCGTCGGTTTCATTTGGACTTCGGCGTTATCTGCCATTTGGATTCCCTCTCAATCTGTCGTTTGTTGAATCGGACCGCATATTGCCCCCTTCTCTCTCGAATGCCGCCTTACTTCTTCGGCCCGAGGAACGCCACCAAACCTAACAGGACCGTAGGCTGGTTCTTGGATGTGGTGTGGTTCTTTTGGAAGAACGACTGGTTGGACCAGTCGTCCCGGAACTCCAGCCGGCTCATGAGCCAACTGTTCATTTTGTATTCGCCGGTCAGCGTGAATTCCTTGACCTGCTGCGCCGTGCCGGTGGAGAAGCCGTCCATATCGTCGAACCACTCCAGGCGTCCGGCCACCGCGTATTTCTTCATGAAGGCATAGCGCGCCGCCCCGGCGATGCCGGCCCACTGCTGCGCTCCCGGCCCGATATTCTTGTCCCGGCCGTAATCGAAGTTGATGTAGTAACTCAAATTGTCATTGGCATTGACCAGCACGGTGGTGTCGAAGAGATGACGGACGCCCTTATCGGTTCCGACCTTCTCGGGTCCCCCGTAGTATACGTTGGTCCACGTTACCTTCTTCCAGGCATAGGCGCCGTTGAGGCCCACGGTCTTTCCGCTGTTGACGGGGTAGATATTATTCCAGCCCTGCACCAACTGCACGCCACCTGTAAAATGGGGGCCGATCGGGAAGGACGCACGGACGCCGAAGTGGTAATAGGGAATGGCCCAGGCGAACAGCAGCGATCGCGAGTAGTTCCAGTTCTGGTTGGTTTCGATGACCTCGGCGCCGGCGGCCGTGACGAATTCGCCGGCGTCCACTTCGATACCATGCCACGATTTCGGCTTGAAGCTGACATACGCCTGTTTGAAATACTTGAAGGCTTCCGGATCGCGGTTGCCGGCGTGGATGACATCAAAGGTCTGTCCAAAGCCGACGTCCATGTGAAACCCGATCGGCGCGGGCGCGCGATCCATGGTGATCATTCCCATGTTTACGTGTGCCGTATCGGCGCGCATATCGAAATTGTGGAGCTGGTTGAATCCGGAATCCGGATGGTTGAAGTTCGCGTCCACGTAACCGTCGAACATGAAGCTGAAGTCTATGCCCCCCTGCGTGAACGGCGATTTCGCCGGCGCTGCCGCGGGAGCAGGCGTTTGAGCGGCTGGCGTTTGTGGTGCTGCCGCCGGTGGTGCTGGAGCCTGCTCCGCCGGCCCTGAGTCCGGCGTTGACTGCTGTGCGAAGACGACGCCCGTAAGCGCTAATGCCCCGGCGACAAGTAATCGAATGCTGTTTTTCCGCATGTGACTCCTCTTAGACTCTGTTGAAGTGGGATGCTGAGCGACAAAGCTCAAAAATGCCCGGGAGCGCGCTAACGAGGCGGCCATTCCCGCTTGGATTAGAAACAATCTAGCGGTTCTTGGCTCCAGATGCTAATCGATATTTTCTATCGGACGGATTCGGAAATCTTCGCCTCGCCGTTGTGCGCGTCGCGGAGGTACGGAAGCCGCTCTGGTGAGGCCAGATAGCCGGCAGCGACCCGCCGGGAGCCCGCGACCTCTGTATTTTTGAATGCGAGAGATCAATTCTTTCTATTGGAAAAGCTCTGCCGCAACCGCCTACAATCGTCCTCAGTCGGCTTCGGATCTCCCTCGCCTGGACCAACGCCACTAAGCTCCGTCGCTTTAGAGGTTCGGTCGCGTATCGGGATCCCGCTTGCAGGCGCGCGCGCTCCGGTCGGAGCCGCGACCGGCCGATCGGAGCCGCGACCGTGAGGGAGCGGTCTTCACGGAATCGGAGACCGTATTTGCGAAATGGTGTACTAAGCTCCGTCGCTTAATGCCGCACCGAACCTTCGCACGGTTTCCCTCAGCTTCTAGAGGTTCGGTAGACGGAGATCAAATGCGATCGAGCGCCCGGTATTCCCGGAGAGTTGCCGCTCCCAAGCCTCCCGCGATTGAGGAGCGCAGTTGGGAAATCTTTACTGCCTACTGCCACAAACAACGCACATTCGACGAAATCGGAAGCACGTTCCATCTTTCTCCCGATCAGGTCCGCCGCATCGTGGACGAGGTTGACGCTCAGCTCGGACGCGTTCGCGGGACTGGATCGAAACTCGTTTCCCTGGAATCTCCCCTCGAGGATCTCGGCCTCTCGGTGCGGACGCGCAACGCGTTACGCGGGGTCGGGTGCAACACCGTCGAAGACGCGCTGCGGCTGGATCTATCGTCCACCGTGCGTGGCCTCGGCCGGAAGACCAGGAGCGAGTTGCTCGCCAGTCTGGAGCGCGCCGGATTCCACCACGAATCACTGGAAGAGCAGCCGGTCTCCGAGTTCCGAATTCTGGAGCGCAGCCTGGAACGGATCGAAAGCCGCATCGACAGGGCGCTGGGCGCGGTCGCTAAGGAGATTCGGTCCGTCAGACAGAGGCTGCACAAGAAAATGGCGGCGCGCACTGGTAAGAAACCGGCCCCTACCGCTCCCGCGCCAGGTTCGGCAGGCGACTATTGCGGGGATGAGAAGTGACTCTGCCGGTTCAATCTCTACATGGTTGCTGATGGAGTATAGCGGCACATCACTTTTCTACTAAGCGCCAAATACGGCCGGCGAACGACCGCCCAGCCCAACCAAAGGAATGGTACCGGACTGGTACCCTGATAACCTAATGGCAAGTTGTGGAGAATTTCGTCCGTTGGCAGAATCGCAATGGGTGGGGTGCAGAGCAACCACGAACCCCGGCCAAGATTGGGTCGCGGCCGGGTTTCTTTCGTTGCTCGCATCACCAATGAAGCACCCCACCCTTTCTGTACCGGCCGATGCTCCTCGGCGCCCCCGATTCTCAGGTGCAACACCCATCCGCTTGACGCCAGTCAGATCGTCCTGCCATAGCTAGCTAGGGTTGTGTTGGCCCTCCCGCTAATAGATCCGCCAGATTCCAGGGACGATCTGTCAAACCAGAGGCCATTGCCGGGGTCTGCCGAATGCTTGTGTGGACCCGGCAGAAATTGTAGTAGGCGAAGTGAAGTGCCAATGCTGCTCTTAAATGCTCCCATTTTTTGCTGAAGGCGTAGGTCAAGCGCAGGAGCCGTTTGCACCACTGGCGCAGGCTCCCGTTTTGGCGTTCGATATGGGACGTGCAAATCCGGTCGCGATCTGGTTCTCCGTATATGTCCTTCTTTTCGGCGCTAAATGCACTCGGCAGGGCTGTAGCGCCGTTCGCCTTCGGCGGTTTTGCGCGTAAACTTTAATGTACTGTGCGTAATCTACGCGCTCCCCCAAGTGGCGGCGCTCGGGTAGGTCGCCAGGCCGTCGGTGGTTAACTGAAAAGGAACCTCGGGATCGGTAGCGGTAGCGATCTTCGCCATGAACCGGTTGGTGCTGGTTTCGGTGCGCTTGGCAAACTCGAATGCGAGAATCAGTTTCGTGTGGCGCTCGATTCCAATGAAGCACCACGCATCGCCGAGGTACATGTCCCTCGGGGGTCACTTCAAAACCGGCCATAGAGGGTCACTTCAAAACCGGCCAACGGACCATCATCCTGGACAGACCTGTTTTACCTTACCGGCTGGCTGTTTGGCAAGGCCAGTTTGATCCAGTTCGGGCATTCTGCAAAACCTGATTCCAGTCCTCCCCTTCGTCCGCCGGCAGGCGGGTTTCGAAGATCAAATCGCTCCTTCCTGTTCTGATGGCGACGCTCG
>JAIQFL010000401.1 GCA_020073365.1 Terriglobia bacterium
TAATTATCGTTAATATCGTGCCGATTTGCGCGGCCGTCTGAACAACTCGCATCCTCTTACAAGCTCACGCGAATTGGGTCATTGACGAGTTCTGGGACTTAAGCGCCGGAGCGGTGGGCGCTCGGAAACATACAGATACTCACTGTTTCCATTTGGGCGTCGTTAACACGAGCACTCGCCCCGCAGGCGACTACTATAGGAGTTCTGAGTCTAGTTTGCGGCCGTCGATGGCAATGGCCTCCATCTGCACCTTACCCCACACCACGCTTACGGTCACGAAACTTTAACACCTGGCGCCGAAAGCCGGTAGCAGGCGACACTACTTCGATGCGGGCGCCATTGGATGGCTCCGCCCGACGCATCTGTAGCCGTGCCGTTCAACGAGAATTGGTCGACCTGTGCCGTTGAGTGGGGAAAAAGGGTGCCGGGGCGGAGCGAGTGCCCCGGCACAATGACGCTTTTGCGCGGTGGCCTTTTGCAGCCACCAGTGTGATGATATGCGGGTTCGCGGTGGAAGGACAGGTCCACCCGTACGGGCGACGTAATAGGACTTTTTGGGCGATTCCCTGGGGTTGCCAAAGAACACCGTGGAACGGGCCTTTTGGCCTGCCATGCCGCCATTCGTGGCGGCATTCGTTCGGGAACAAGTCATGCCCGCACGAATGCGGTCCGGCCCAGAGCCCGCTCCACGTTTTATTACGTTTTATAGTGTTGGTTAGTGCGGAGCGGCTGGAATGCGAGGTATGAAAACCACAGGGTGACACGATGACAGCCGGGCGATGGGAGCGCGTGAAGGTGGCATTTGAGGAGGCCCGCACGTTGAGCGGCGCCGCCCGCCAGCAGTACCTGCACAGTTTAACCGCGTCGGACCCTGAAATCGCGGAGGAACTGCGCGGCTTGCTGGCCGCTTATGGCGAGTCTGAATCGTTCCTGGCCACCGCCGGCATGCACGACGCTATCCAGACCGATTTGGCTGAGGCCGGGCTCACCCTGATGGGCCGGCACCTGGGGGCGTACCGGGTAACCCGGTTGATCGGCGTGGGCGGAATGGGCGAGGTGTATCGAGGCGAGCGCGACGACGGCGAGTTCCAGCAGCACGTGGCCATCAAAGTCGTCCGCGGCGCAACCAGCGCCTTCTCCGTCGCGCGATTCCGGGCCGAACGGCAGATCCTGGCCAACCTCTCGCATCCCAACATCGCCCGCATCTACGACGGCGGAACCACGGATGCCGGCGAGCCCTACCTGGTGATGGAGTACATCGAGGGCCAGCGGATCGACGAGTATTGCACCAGCCGCAATCTTGCCGATGCCGAACGCCTACGCCTCCTCGAGACCGTCTGCGGGACGGTCCACTACGCGCACCAGCACAACGTCATTCACCGCGACATCAAGCCGGCGAACATCATGGTGGGCGAAGATGGGGCGCCCCGCCTGCTGGACTTCGGAATCGCAAAACTGCTCGGTCAGGAGGACCCGGCTGGCCGCACCGTGACGCGGGAGCGCGCGGCGACGCCGGCGTATGCGAGTCCGGAACAACTGCGTGGCGACCCGCCGGCTCCCGCTTCGGACGTCTATTCCCTCGGCGTGGTACTGCGCGATCTCGTTCCGGGTGAGCGCCGTTTGGATGAGATTGTGCGCCGGGCGACCCATCCCGATCCGGCGCAGCGTTACGCCACCGCGGCGGAACTTGCGCGCGAAATCAAGCGTTATCTGAATCCTGCGGGCGGTTCCGCGGGCCGCCGGTGGACTTGGCGCCGCGCCGTGCTCTGGCTGGCCGGCGGCGCCGCACTATTCGGGTTGGTCGTGGTAGCCGCCCTGGCCTTCGGCTGGTTCTCGCAGCCCGGCTCGGAATCGCTGCGGGGCGTGCCGCTCACCAGCGCTCCGGGACAGGAACTGGAGCCTAGCCTCTCGCCGGAGGGCAACCACGTGGCGTATTCGTGGAACGGCGAGAATCAAGACAATTTCGACATCTACATCAAGCTGATCGGCCCCGGCCCGCCTTTGCGGCTCACCACGGATCCAGCGAACGATTCGAGTCCAGCCTGGTCGAGAGATGGACGGTTGATCGCCTTTCTGCGGGAGATGCCCGGGGAAAAGGCGCAGATCATTATAATTCCGTCGCTCGGCGGACCCGAACGCATCGTCGGGGAAGTGCTCAGGTGGCCCAAGCCCGGGTTGTTCTACCCCGGTCCGCATTTGACCTGGTCGGCCGATGGGAAGGGGCTCATCGTGAGCCACAGGCAGACGGCTCAGGAGCCATTCGCCCTGTATTACCTGTCCATCGACACGGGTCAATTGCGCAAGATAACGAATCCCCCCGGCTATACGTCTGGCGACACGGCTCCGGCGTTGTCGCCGGGCGGCCGCACCCTGGTTTTCCGGCGATATACGGGATTCGCGGCGGGCCAGCTTTACGGACAGCGTTTGGATGAGCGTATGGAAGCGCAAGGCGCGCCGGCCTTGCTCACACCCGATGGCATCTCAGCCGCAAGCCCCGCGTGGACACCGGACGGACGGGAGATTGTGTTCTCGGACGGCTACTACTTTGATCCCGGCTTGAATCGTCTTACCCTGCCGTGGCTGGGAATCGGAACCGCCAGGCAGGAATCGCTGCGCCTGCCGGGCGCTTTCGTGACGACATCCTTGCTGGCGCAGAGGTTGGTTTACGCGTCTACCCTGCTGGACACCAACGTCTGGGAGATCCGGCTCTCCGGCAAAGCCGGGGATTCCTCCGCCGTGATTCTGCTTTCTTCGACGCGATTGGATAGCGGCGGCCAGTATTCTCCCGATGGAAAGCGCATCGCCTACCTGTCGCAGCGATCGGGCAGCGCTGAGGTCTGGGTTTGCGACCGCGACGGGAAGAACGCGTTTCAGCTCACATCGTTCGGTGACACGGGGGGGCCGCGCTGGTCGCCCGACGGCACCGAGATTGCGTTTCTCGCACGGTTCAAGGGGTTGGAGAAGATCTACGTGGTCCGGTCCAACGGCGGGGCCCCGCGGCAACTGACCACCGGTCCCGGCCGGGACCACATCCCCAGTTGGTCGCTGGATGGACGATTCATCTACTTCCGTTCCAGCCGGAGCGGAGACTACGAAGTCTGGAAAGTGCCGGCCGCGGGTGGGCCCGAAGTGCAAGTGACCAGGAGCGGCGGGGAACTCGCGCTGGAATCGCCCCAGGGCGTTTTGTATTACAGCAAGCGTTCGGGGGATGACTGGAGTCTGTGGAAGCGATCTCCGGACGGCGAGGAAAGCCAGGTGCTTCCGTCGATCACTTTCCAGACTAACTTCTATGTCACCAGCACGGGGGTGTACTACACGCCGCACCTGCCCGATGGTGGCACGGCGGTCGACCTCCTGCGATTCGCCGACGGCAAAATTGAGACGATTGCGGCCCTGCCGAAGCCGATATGGTTCGGGCTCAGCGTCGCGCCGGACGAACGGTCCATCCTGTACTCACAGATCGATCGCGAAGAGAGCACGTTGATGCTGGTGGACCGCTTCCGGTAGGGTGGTGGGACAGACGTTTTCGTCTGTCATCCCGGCTACTGTCTCAAACACGCGCCAAGGCCCGGAAGATCCAGGTCTTCGCCAGAATCCAATCCCGTTTTACGGTAGAAGCGGAAATCCCCAGGACCTCGGCGGTCTCTTCAATCGAGAGTCCGCCGAAGAAGCGCAACTCGACGATGCGGGCCTGTTGCGGATCGAAGCGGGACAGGCTCACCAGCGCGTCATCCAGGGCTACCAGTTCGATGTCCCGTTTTGCCGGAATCGCCAAAGCCTCTTCGAGCAGCAGGGCCGGCATGGGGCCGCCGCGCTTCAACGCCTTCCTGGAGCGCGCGTGGTCCACCAGAATATTGCGAATGATGGTGGCAGCCACTCCCAGAAAATGAGTGCGGCTCTCCCAGTTGCTTCGCGTCTGGTCCACCAGCCGGAGGTAAGCTTCGTGGACCAGCGCGGTGCTTTGGAGCGTCGGATTCGAATGCTCCCGCCGGAGAAAACGGCTGGCGATCAGGCGTAGTTCGTCATAGACCAGAGGCATCATGCGATCCAGCGCCGACCGGTCCCCGTTCCGCCACTGGACCAACAACTGCGTCACGTCGCCTGGATTCTGGTCCGGCATAATAACTTTCGTCTCGATGACCCAATTCAGCGGAGACTTTTCGCACTCACTAGAGATCGCCAGTGTAGCGCATCGGCGGGAACGAAAAGGAGAATGACAATGCAACAACGAATCAGAAGCATGGTTAAAATCAGCGTCATGGTATTGACAGCGGTGGTCGGATACAGTATTGCACTGGGCACGCCTGCGATGGCTTGCAGCCCATCGAAAAACCCGGCCCTGGGGGCGGCCCTCTCTCCAAAAGTGGCCTCTTTGAGGAACTTGGGGTTGGTGCAACCGCCGAGACTTGGCGGTCGGGACCAAACCGGCGCAACGGATCCGACTCAGCTCCAGGCTGAACCGGTCGACCCCAGTATTGTGGGCCTTTGGCAAGTGATGGACCTGGTTGACGGCAAACCGGTGGATCTCAGCTTCGAAATATGGCACGCCGACGGGACCGAGGTACTGATCGATCAAACCCCTCCGGTCGAGGGCAACGTCTGCATCGGGACGTGGGCGCAAACGGGCACGCTCACGTATAAGCTCACACATCCCGCCTTGAACTTCGACATGAATGGCAATTTCATCGGCACGGTGCTGATCCGCGAGGTAGTGGAACTGGATCGCAGCGGTAACAAATTTTCAGGCACTTATACGGTCGACGTTTTTGACCTCAATGGAACGGCCACAGACCACCTCGACGGCCAGTTTGCGGCAACCAGAGTCAAGCCAATCTGAGACAATCTCTCCTGATCCGTGCGGCGGCTTTGGCGAGAGCTTCGCCGAACGTTGATTCAGTGAGAAATCAACGAGAACGTCCCGCTGAAATCAAAAGCCAGCCGGTGCCTGGTCTGGTCTTCGAGCACCAGCCAGACGGCTTTGCCGGATCCCTCGGCGCGCCGGGCTGCGCTAAAGAGGGCGGCATTGGTGAAGCGGCCGCGAGTGGATCTCTTGGACGGGCCTCGCTGGCCATCGGGCAGCTTGTCGCCCAGGCGGTCGGAGTATTCGATGAGGTACTCGGCTGGCTGAGATTGGCCGTCGATCTCCAGTTGCCCCACTCCTTCCATTCGTAAACTCATCAAGCAGATTGTATCAAGCCCGTTCCCGGTTCGCGGCCCTCAATGACACCTGGTAGCTTGTGGGGCAGGTTGGCAACCAGGTTGGCAACCTGCGGTGGATTGGCAATCCGTTTTTCGCTGCCACTTGGTATGACTACGTACGCAAGAGCCCATGGCGATCGCTCCAATTCAGTCAACGAGTGGCGAGGCGCCGGCGTCTAATGTGCAGACCGAGACCGGGGCGCGACGACTCCCAACCCCCAAAAAATCGCGCCCCCGGGCAGCCCCAGTGGGACAGACGATCGTCTTCCGTCGTCTGTCGGCTGGCTCTCAGCAAGGCTTTTAGCCGGCTAGACAAGCCGCTTGGCTCGTCTGTGCCCTACCCTGGCTCCCCCCGCTCCCAAGCCGGCCGTATTTCGCCGCTGCATATGTTACATTGTCCCTGTTACCAAGCGTCTCAGGACTTCAGGAGCTGAAACACTATGCGTGTACGGCCTTCGAACCACCGTTGGTCATTGTTGCTGATCGCTAGCGCCAGCCTTGGCGTGGCTGGAATGGTATGGGCGCAGGGACAGGGACGAGGCGGTGGACAACCACCGGTCCCGCCACCTAATGCGTCCAGCGATCCGCTGTTGCGCGGGTTCGAGTTTCGTTCGATTGGCCCGGCCACCATGATGGGCCGCGTGGACGACATCGCGGGGTCCGAAAAGGACCCGATGATCGTCTATATCGGCTTCGCCACCGGCGGGTTGTGGAAGTCCACCGACGGCGGCAATCACTGGAAGTCGCAGTTCGACAACATGCCGAACGAATCCGTGGGCGCCATTGCCATCGCACCCTCCGACCCGAACGTAGTCTACGTCGGCATGGGTGAGGCCAACAACCGGCAGAGCTCGTCCATCGGCGACGGCGTCTGGGGCACTACCGACGGCGGCCAGCACTGGAACCATCTCGGCCTGGAAGAGACGCAGACCATTGGGCGCATCGTGGTGGACCCCACGAACCCGAACATTGTTTACGTGGCGGCAAACGGGCATCTGTTCGGCCCCAATCCGGAACGCGGCCTATACAAATCGATAGATGGCGGCAAGAACTGGAAGAAGGCGAAGTACATCGACCCGGACACCGGATTCACCGACGTAGCCATCGACCCCTCCAATCCCAAGATCCTGTACGCCGCGTCATTCCAGCGGCGGCGCACGTGGTGGGGCTACAATGGCGGCGGCGCGGGCTGCGCATTGTGGAAGACCACCGACGGCGGGGACACCTGGACCAAGCTCGAAGGACCGGGCTGGCCGAAACCCAAGGACGGCATCTACGGCCGCATTGCGATTTCAGTCTTCAGGGCGAAGCCCACCACGATTTACGCCCAGGTAGAAGCCGGAGCCAGCGCGGGTACCGGGGGCGGCACCACGGCTGAGGGCGGCCCGGCACGCGGCGGCCGCGGCGGTGCGGCGAACGAATCGGCGGCTCCCTTGGCGCCAGGAGAGGCGGGAGCGGGCGCAGCCGCGGGAGGTGCCGCGCCAACTGCTGGCGCTGCTCCTGCCGGCGGCGGAGGTGGGGGCGGCGGCTTTGGAGGAGGCGGGGGCGGACGCGGCGGCGCGCCGGCAGGCCCTCCCAATCCCAATGGCAGCGGCGTGTTCCGCTCCGATGATGGCGGCAAGACCTGGACGTTCATGAGCAACCAGAACAACCGTCCCACCTACTTCAGCCAGATTCGGGTGGACCCCGTCAACGACCAGAAACTATTCGTGGGCGGCAACCCGGCCCAGATGTCGCTCGATGGCGGCAAGACCTGGACGGGCGTCCAGGGCTCCCACACTGACTACCACGCCTTCTGGATCAATCCCAAGGACCCGCGCGTCGTCGCTGTGGGCCACGATGGCGGCCTCGATATCAGCAACGATGGTGGCCTCACCTGGGACTACCACAACGACATCGCTGTGGGGCAGTTCTATCAGGTCTCGGCGGACATGCGCCGGCCGTATTACGTTTGCGGCGGCCTGCAGGACAACAATGCCTGGTGCGGACCGAGCGCGCTCCGCTCGAACGTTGGCCCGGTGAACACCGACTGGTTCACGGTTGCCGGCGGCGACGGCTTCTATACCCGGCAGGACCCTACCGACTGGGCCATCGTCTACGGCGAGTCGCAGGATGGCAACATGACGCGTCACGACCTCCGCACCGGCACGCAGAAGAGCATCCGTCCGGCGGTGGCCGGACGTGGCGGTGCGGCGGCGCCTGCCGCGAATGCAACCCAGACAACCGCCAATCCGCCGGCAGGTGTGACCCCGCCCCCAGCGGAAGGCGTGGCCGGCGGTGAAGCCGCAGGGGCCGCGGCGGGCGCGGGCGGTGGACGTGGTGGCGCCGGCGGTGGCGGTGGGGGGCGCGGAGGCCCACCCAACGTGGTCAACGCGACGGCCAACGTCGAACCATTCCGCTTCTACTGGAATGCACCCATCGAGATCTCGCCTCACAATCCCGCCGTAATCTACATGGCGGGCCAGTACTTCTTCAAGTCCACCAACCGCGGCGACACGTGGTGGATGAATCCGAAAGATCTCAGCAAGAACATCAACCGCTGGTCGCCGGAGATGCCCATCATGGGCGTGGCGGGCGACAAGCCGATGGCGGAGAAGCATGATGGCTACGCGGCCAGCTCGACGTCCACGCAGGTGCGCGAGTCGCCTTCGCGGCCGGGCGTCATCTGGGTGGGCACTGAGGATGGCAACCTCCAGGTGAGCCAGGACGGCGGCGAGACCTTCACCAACGTCTACGGCAACATCGCGGGCGCGCCCAAGGGCTACACTCACATTTCACGCATCGAGCCATCGCACTTCGACCCGGGCACCACCTATGTCGCCATCGACCATCATCGCTACGACGATTGGAAGCCGTATTTGTTCAAGACTACCGATTACGGCAAGACGTGGGTCAACGTGGCCGGCAACCTGCCTGCCAAAGGGAACATCAACGCCCTGCGCGAGGACTACGACAACCCCAACCTGCTCTTCGCGGGCACGGAGTTCGGGTTGTACGTGACCTTGGATGGCGGCAAGGAATGGAAGAAGTTCATGACCGGCCTGCCCAGCGTGCGCGTGGACGACATCCTGATTCACCCCCGCGATCGCGACCTCATCCTGGCGACGCACGGGCGATCCATCTGGATCGCCGACGACATCACCCCGCTGGAAAAATTGAAGCCGGCCGGCGCCCAGGACGCGGTGCTGTTCGAGCCGCGGCCGGCGATTCTGTGGAAGAACGATCCGCAAGCTCAGCGCCACGCCGCGAATCGCGAGTTCGTGGGACGGAATCCGCAGGGCGGAACTGCGATCAACGTCTGGGCCAAGTCTGACCTGGGCGCCGGCAAGATCGAGTTCCTGCAGAACAATCAGGTGGCGAGCACCATGGATGTAGACATCAAGGCCGGCATGAACCGCTTCCAGTGGAGCATGCGCGGGCCGGCGCCGGCCGGCGCTACTGCTGGCGGTCGCGGACGCGGCGCCGCTGGAGCGCCGGGCACCGCCGGGGCAGGTGCAGCCGGAGCGCCGGCGGTGGCTGCTGGTAACCCGGCGGCGCCCGCTGCACCGGGTGCACCCGAGGCGGCGGCAGGCGGCCAGGGTGGCGGACGCGGTGGACGCGGCGGGGCCAATCTCGGCGTGCCTTTCGTCGTCACCGGTGGACGCGGTGGCGGCGGTGGAGGAGGAGGTGGTGGTGGCGGTGGCGGTGGTTTCGGCGGCTTCGGCGCGGCTGTTGGCCCTGTCATCGAGCCCGGCACCTACATGGTCCGGCTCACCGTCGGCGGCCAGACCATGACGTCCTCGGTAAGTGTTCTCGAAGACATCTGGATGAGGCCGCAGTAACACAAGCATCCTTGCCTGTGTTGTCTTTATTCAAACCACACAGGCAGCGGTGCCCGTATCACTCGATCTTCACGGGCTCCAGGCTCACCTGCGCCGATCCGCTGGGCGCGAGTTCCACCTCCTTGAACCGGTTGCGGGAACGCCAGAGCCTGTCGATGCTTTCCGTGGTGGCATTGAAGGGTTCTGAGATGGCGGCTACGTAGTATTTGCCCGGCGCCAGCGTGTGCGATGTGTATTAGCCTGTTTGATCGGTCTCTCCGGTCACCAGCACACTTTGCAGGATGGCCTCGGAGCGCACATCCGCGGGCATCACCAGCACGGCAATCGCGGGTACGGGATTGCCGTCCTTATCGGTGACGCGCGCGCCGATCGTCGCGCCATCGCGCGCAACCACCACTCGCAGACCTGCGCCTTGGATGGCACTGCCCAGCCGCAACGGCTCGTGCAGCACGCTGTTGCCGGCGTAGGTGACGTCCTTCACGTACAGGCCGGGAGCGTTGAGCAACGTGCGCACTCCATAGTCGGCCATCACCAGGCTGGGAAAGGAGAAGGTTCCGGGGATGTCAGGGCGGGCATTGGGTCTTTCGGCATTGGTGATCGGGTTGCGCGACAGAGGCTGGAGCGAAACCGAGACCTTGGTGGTGACCGGCTGTTCGGGCGGCGTGCCGTCCCACACCACTTCACCCTCCAGGGGCAGCCCGGGCGAAAGCGGAATCCTGACGTTCTGCAGGTCCCGATCCGAGATCACGACGTTGCCAATCGCGAAGTTCGATGGCATCTGCTGGCTCCCAGGGCTGCTGTCCATGGCAGTCAGCCGGTAAGTCCCTGGCGAAAGATCGCAGACCCGGAACTTTCCGTCCGGACCTGTCATGCCGTTCGGAGGCACAGTAAACATTCCTCCACCACTCGACATCCCACTGGAGGGCTGCAAGGCCTCGACGGTGAAATTCAGAGCGGCGGGACCGAAGGCGCCGATCAGCGTACCTTCGATGCAGTAATTCGGCGATTTCTTGAGCT
>JAIQFL010000402.1 GCA_020073365.1 Terriglobia bacterium
CATTCGAAGGAATGTTCCACGCTCGCAATATCAGATGTCCTCGACGATGGTGATGCGGGAACCAGGCGACGTGATCGCATCTAGCGTCAGTTATGGTATGGGAACCCGCTGGCATATCCTTGATACACAGGAGTCAGGCTCGTAAAAGGACCCATCGGGCCGGTCGGCGCGAAAGCGCAGCACGATCCCACGAAAGCCGCGGTCCGAAACAATCAGGTTGGTGCCGCCGCCAATCACCATGGTGGGGATGCCGCTCGCGCGCGCCGCAGCCAAAGCGGCGACGAACGCCTCCGCGCTGCCCGTCTCGGCATAGAGGTCGGCGGGTCCCCCGATGCCGAATCGCGTATACCGGGAGAGCGGAGTGTCCGTAGAAACAGTTAAATTAGGAATCTCGGCAAGACGCGCATGCGTCTCTTCCGTGGTCGGCATCACCTCAATTATAAGGGAGGCATTCCATGAGTACCGCATTTCCCGGCTTTCCGAGCGAAGCCATGACGTTCTTCCGCGGCCTAGCCCGCAACAACCATCGGGATTGGTTTCTTCCGCGAAAGCCTATCTTCGAGGAGAAGGTCAAGCGTCCCATGTGGGAGTTGGTCGAGGCGGTGAACAGGGCCATGAAGGAGTTCGCTCCCGAATACGTTACCGATCCGGCCAAGGCCATTTACCGTTTCTACCGCGATACCCGCTTCAGCAAAGACAAATCGCCCTACAAGGACCACATCGCCGCCAGCTTTCCGCGCCGGGGTCTGGCGAGCGATGGAGCGGCGGGCTATTATTTCGCCGTGTCGCACAAGAACGTCGGGATCGGCGGCGGAGTGTACATGACCTCTCCGCAGACCCTGCTGGCAATTCGGCATCACATTGCAGAGCGGCCCGACGCATTCCGCCGCATCATCGAAGCTCGCCCCGTGCGGAGTCTGTTCGGAGAGATGCAGGGCGAGCAGCTTTCGCGGGTGCCAAAAGGTTTCGCCAAGGACCATCCGGCGGAAAGCCTTCTACGTTTCAAACAGTTCCTGCTCTACATAGAACGTCCGGCCGAACTCGCTACAAGTCGGGAATTGTACGGGGAGATACGCAAGCACTTCCGCGCCATGGCCCCCTTCGTGGAATTCCTCAACGCGCCCCTCGTAAACGCCAAAAAAAGGCCGAACGAACAGGCTTTTTCGTGCTGAAGACGGTCTTGATGTCGGAGCACCGAGCAGTGCTCATGGTTTGGCAGGGATGGTCCAAAGATAGATGTGTCGTCCGTCCACCAACTCTTCCTTGTCGGGCGTCCAGTCCGCCATACTAAAGGTGTGGGAGACCACTCGCGTGCCCGGCTTCAGGTAACCAGGGTTTCCCGGGGAACCAGGAAAGGTGACCTCACGCACACGATGAGCCACAGCAACGCCGAGGGCTTCCGGGTGCTTATCTGAGGCTCAAGCTTATAAAATGCCGTCGGGGCGCTCACTTCTGGCCGGGCCGGGAGGCCTCCCCCGGCCTCTCGGCCGGCTGGACCCGCTGGAAAGCTGGTCCGCAGGATGAAATCCTGCCCGCGCTGGGAGCAAACCTTACACCGGCTGCTTCTTGCGCGGCCGTGGCGAAGAGGACCGCTTCTTCGGGGATCCATCGCCCGAGGTCTTCCTGGGGGCGCGCGGACGCCGCTGCGGCTTAGGAGGCAGTTCCGGGATCGGGATTTCGCCGGTAGCGGTAGGCTGGCCGGGCACCAGGGGCTGCGGTTCGTCTTCCTCTTCCTCGTCGACCATCACCACCGGTTCCGGCTCGGGTGGCGGCGCAGGCGGATGGAACTCCGCGCCCAGGTACACGATGAGACCCTTCTCTTCATCGGCCTGGATCCGCACCAGTGACTTATCCTGGGCGTAGTTCAAGAGTTCGCTGAACTCCTGGAAGCCATACTCGCGCCAGTCGAAGCTGGGGTGATCCTGGCGGACCCATTCGGCCAGTTCGTCGGCCAAAGCGCCATTGTCCACATCCAGCCGATGCGTTTCGAGCACGTCGCGCAGCATCGGGATGGCCTGCTCGGGCTTGGCGGTGGGCTTTTCGGGAACGCCGCCGCCTTTCATCCGGATCATGTAGCGGCCTTCGCCACCCGTCACCTCGACGAAATCGGCTTTCTGGAGCTTCTCCACGAAATCCGTGAACGAACCCGCCCCATAAGCCTTCTCGTTGAACGTGGAATCGAGCTGCAGCATGGTCGATTTCAGCAGACCAAGCTGCGGGCGTACTTCACGCCGTTCCAGAACTCCGAGCGCGCGTTCCACCAGCGGCATGGCCTGCGTCAGATCGAGCGCTACGCGCTTGTGCGGCTGCCGCTGCTGTTGCTGCCTCTCCGGTGGCCGCTCCTGCGGTGGCCGCTCCTGCGGTGGCCGCTCCTGCGCGGGACGTTCCTGCTGTTGCGGCGATTGCTGCTGGGGTTGTGGTTGCTGCTGCTGGTGTCCCGACGAGCGCGGCCGCGGGTCGTCGATGATGGACTCATACGCCACAAACTCGTGGCAGTTCTTCTGCAGAATCGTACTGGTGAAGGCGCGGCCGCCCACGACGAAAATGCGTTTGTCGTACTGTTTCAGTTTATTGACCAGCGCAATAAAATCGCTGTCGCCGCTGACAATGGCGAAAGCGTTGATGTGATCGTGCGTGAAGGCCATTTCCAGCGCGTCGAGCGCCAGGTTGATGTCGGCGCCATTCTTGTCGCCGCGCGGTGAAGGGTCGCGCTGGACCATTTGCACCGCGTGCTCGGAAAGCGCGCGGGTGGCAGATTCCTGTCGCCCCCAGTTCGCGTAAGCGAACTTGGTGACGATCTCGCCGCGCTCTTTCAACGCATCCAGCACGGCAGCCACGTCGAACTCGCGGTGCAGCGTGGACTTGACGCCGATTTCGATATTGTCAAAATCGATAAACACGGCGATCTTGAGTTTCTGTTCCATTTTGAAATCCTTATACTCGCCAATCGGTGCGGCGGGGAGTACCCTCTGGGTACCGGACCGTCGCGCCAGAAAGGCCGGGGGTCTGCCGCCGGGCAAAGCGCCCGTTGGCGGTTCAGATTCGGCTACTAGCCTCATGCGTAGTTTATCCTAAAATCGCGGACGGGATCAGACCGTCCGGCGTATGCGGCCTGCCAAAAGGGCGCCGCGCTCGAATTCCTCTTGAAGCTGCCGCGTTCGAAGGTTCTCGCGCATGTGCTCCAGTTTCTGAATGTAGACGGCCAACGCACGCTCGATATGCTCGGTGTTAGTCGCCAAAATGTCACGCCATAAGTCGTATGATCCGAGCGCCAGCCGGGTCATATCTTCCAAACCGGCGCCTGCCACCTGCAACCACCGCGGCGAGCCGCCCAAACCATCGCCCACCGTGGCGCCCAGCGCCGTGGAGGCCAATTGTGGCAGGTGGGAGGTGAGAGCCACCACGCGATCGTGCTCGTCGGCGTCCATGACCATGATTCGCGCTCCGATGCGATCCAGCCAGGAACGGAAGGTGCCGGCAACCGGCGTTTCCAATTCCGACGGTTCATCCGGCGTCAGAACCCAGGTGCGTCCCCGAAAAAGGCCGCCGTGGGCTTCGGCGGCGCCGCGCTTCTCCTTGCCTGCCATGGGGTGGCCGCCCAGGAACTGGCAGCGGCGGACGCTCCGCCTCGCCAGGTCGACGATTTCGCACTTGGTGCTCCCTGCATCGGTGACCAGCGCTCCCGGGCGGACCAGAGGATCCAGATGACGAATGGTATCGAGAATGCGGCCAATGGTCTGGGAGAGGAAGATCAGGTCGGCCTGTGCCACGGCCTCGGCGAGAGGCGCTCCCCTGTCAATGGCGCCCGCGGCCACTGCATCGGCGACGGCACGCTCGGAACTGACACCGTGTATGGGCCCGTCGAACCCAGCCTGCCGCAGGGCGAGGCCGAAAGAGGCGCCGATCAGCCCCGTCCCGACAATGGCAACGCTCTTCATAGGGTGCGTCTCACGCAACCGGGGAGTGAGATGAGACGCACCGGGCAGGAACTCACCACCCACACGCCGGGACGCGGAGAAAAGAGAGCGTTGCCCTCCTCGGCGCTTTCGGGCTCTGCCGTGGGTGTTCTTTCTTCCCCGCCTCTCGGCGTCTCGATGGTGAAAATCCTCTTCCGGGTCTGAAGCATCTAGACTAGAGTTTTGCACATTTAGGTCATCGCTTTCGCCCATTCCCATTCCGCAGAGGGTGGCGTAATTCATACGGCGGAGTTGTGTGGCGGCAATCCGTTTCCGGGGTGGACCGGCGCTGCGATAGCCACGGGGTTGCTGCCGCCTCTCCGCGGTGCTTCCGCCTCATCCGTCGAACCGATATCCCAGCCCCCGCAAATTCCGCAGATACCTTGGATTCCCGGGGTCCTGCTCAATCTTCCTCCTCAAATTCGCAATGCGGTTGTCCACAATCCGGTCCGACGCAAACGTGTCCGCTCCCCAAGCCCCCGCCAGCAGCCGCTCGCGGCTCAGCACCCGCCCGCGCCCGCGAATAAACAGCGCCAGCAGTTTGAACTCGATGGGTGTCAGCTCCACCGCCACCCCCCCGCCGCAACTCCCCCCGCTGGAAATCCACTTCCATATCTCCGAACCGGTAGCACTCCATTTCCGGCTCGCCCGCTGCGCGCCGCAGTAGCGCCTTGATCCGCGCCCGCAGTTCCCGCGTGCCGAATGGCTCGGTCAACCTGACCGAGTCCGTCAGTTATAATGAGTTTAACTAATTTTAGCGTTCCAACGGTTTGTGCACATGAGCAGAACAACCAAAATCATGGGCTTTTCTGTCCCGCCGGCCGTAGTCCGGGAAGTGGAAACACTGGCCAAAGAGGAACGAAGGACCAAGAGTGAACTGTTCCTGGAAATGGTGCGCGTCTACCAGCGTTACCGCGACCTGCGGGATCGCGACGATGACCGCTGGATCATGAACCTCATCCAGGAAGCCAAGGCCGAGCAGGCCAAAAATCCCATGAGCGCAGAAGCGATGCTCGCGGAGGATGAGCGCCTGGCCCGCTATGGCGCCGCCCAGGCCAAGAAGCTCGGGCTAAAGCCCAAAGACGTAAACCGCATCATTCATGAGCATCGCCAATCCCGGAGAGCTTAGGGTTGTCTTGGACACCAACGTTTATATTTCCGCCTTCGCCTATCCGCAAGGCCGGCTATTTCACCTTTGGCGCAAGGCGCTGTCCGGCCAGTACAAACTGCTCGTATCCCCTGCCATTGTCAATGAGATCGCCAGCGTGCTCAGGTTGAGGTTTGCCTGGGACGATGACCGGATCGTCGCCCGGCTGAAATTGCTCACCAAAGCAGCCGAGATTGTGTGCCGACGACCACACTCCAGATCGTCAAGGAAGACGATGACGATAACCGCATCCTCGAATGCGCCGTGGACGGCAAAGCTGACCTGATCGTCTCCGGCGACCAACACCTCCGGCGTCTGAAAACGTTCCGGGGAATCGGAATCGTCCACCCCGTTGACTTTCAACGCGCCTTAGGGAAATAAGCCCGGCTTCTCTCCCCTCGCGGCCGCAGGACCAGCCGGCCAAAAAAGAAAACGCCGTTTCCTGTGAAGTGCCACGGTGCTGGAGGTGTTAAGTGGTAGGCACGGGCAGATTCGAACTGCCGACCTGTCGCTTAGGAGGCGCGGGTGACCGCCTCCAGAGCCTCTTTTAGCTTAATCCTGTTCCATGGTTTTTCAACAATTTGGGGAGTCTGCTTTCGCTCAGCGAACAACCCAAAATGGGCCATTTGGATAGGGTTTTGATACGGTTCTGATACGGCAAACCCGCTCCGGAGCGTCTGCTCAAAAAGCAGATGGCCCACCAATGTCCTTTTTTCTTAGCCAGTTACGGAGACTAAAAATGGAGGAGCTGTTTATGGCAAGGCAGAAATTTTCAAAATTCATCAGACCCGAAGTAACCGGAGGCGGTCCGATCACCGATCGGGATTTGGATATCGTCGAGGCAATTCTCCGCTACCGTTTTGCTCCCGCTTCCCAGCTTGTCCGTCTCGTTGGAGGCAACGAGGATGTGACCCAGCGCCGGCTGCGGCGCCTGTGGGAAAAGGGCCTGATCAACCGCTGGGCTTTCCCCGGCATCCGCACCCACAGCGAATTTCACTATTACCTCGACAGTCGGGAGCCGCTCAATCTTTTGGCTGAGCGCCGGGGCCTGGAGATCCATCCGCAAATGCAGGAAGAAATCAAGAGCAACCGGGAGAAGGACTATGCCCAGGCAGCGTTCCGGGGCCAACACATGCAGCTTGGGTTCTTGGCGCATTGCCTGATGATTTCACGGATGCATTTCATGCTGGAGATGGCATGCAGAACCTCTGGCGCAGGAGCGCGCCTTGAGGCCTGGTGCCAGGGCGGCCAACTGGCTGGCCGCAAGGTGGAAGTGCCGAAAGTTAAATCCAGCCGCGGCGGTACCGGCTATTTCTGGGAGGAGGCTTCGGAAACCGAACGTTTGCCCGTGGAGCCGGACGGCATGTTTACGCTTCGGTTGACTGATCGGCCGGCGGGAGGCCAGCTCGTTCATTTTTTCTACGAGGCCGATCGGGGGACCATGGTTATGACCGACATGCTCAAAAAGCTGCGCGGCTATTACCACCTCATCAAGAAACAACAGAAGCACAAAGAGGCCTTCGGCATCCATCCCATCCGCGCCGTCCTGGTGGAGACGACCGATGAAGCGCGCGGAAAGCGGCTCATGGAGTTGGTGAATCACCCGCTGGTCTGCGGACCGGCCAAGCGAGCCGGGCTGTTCTGGTTTACTATCACGCCACAGTTTACCGATCCCACAGCCGGCTCTACCCTCCCCGGTCACCTCGACCATCCCGAGATCATTTTAGATTCCATCTGGGCTCTGCCCGACCTCACCATGCATGCCCTGAGCGATGCTGAAAATTCGCCGCAGCCCGCCGTGGCCAAGGCCTGAAGCCTTGACTGCACCAGCCGGTCTGCTATGCTACGGGCAGAAGTCGGAAAGTCCGACTTTTGACCATTAAATCAATTGCTTTATGACCACCATTGTTAAAATCCACCGCAAGGGACAAATGACGCTGCCCACCCGCCTGCGCAGCCTGGCCGGAATTGCTGAAGGCGACCTGGTGCAGGCTACTTATCAGCGAGGCAAAATCGTCATCACGCCCACGCTGGTGATTGACCGTTCCAAGTTTCCCACCGCCGACGACGAATACACCCCCGAGCAGCGCCGTATCATTGACGCCCGCTTGGACAAAGCCGACCAGGACATCAAAGCCGGCCGGATGTCCAAAGCCTTTTCAAGCCACGAGGAGTTTATTGCCGACCTTCACAAGGCAGCCAAGAAGTACGGCATCAAGAAAACTAAACGCTCTGCCAAATGAAAATACGCCAGACCACGCACTTTGCGCGGGCCTACAGCAAAGCGCCAAAAGAAATTCGAGACGCCTTTGACAAGCAGTCGTTGCTCCTGATCAAGAACCTCCGCCACCCTTCTCTCCGCGCCAAGAAATACGACGAAGGAAAAGATCGCTGGCAAGCCCGCGTCACCGGCTCCTGGAGGTTTTTTTTCAAGATTGACGGCGACACCTATATCCTTCAGGACATAACCCGCCACCCCAAGTAATTATCTTCATGCCCAGCAACAACAATCCCTGGATTATGAACCTCATCGAGGAAGCCAAGGCCGAGCAAGCCAAGAATCCCATGAGCGTAGAAGCGATGCTCGCCGAGGATGAGCGCCTAGCCCGCTACGGCGCCGCCCAAGCCAAGAAGCTCGGCCCAAAACCCAAAGACGTAAACGGCATCATTCATGAGCATCGCCAGTCCCGGAACGCTTAGACTGGCCTAAACACCAGCGGTCGCCGTAGCACAACAAAAAATAGGTCAGCACATCTCATGCCGGCCACCACTCCCCCACTCCACGTGGAGGAGCTTTATTTTCCGAGTAGTTCCTTCAGTTCTTCTCTACGCCCCTGACAGGCGAGAAAGAAACCTCGCCAAGCGTCGGCTGTACTCCCGGACTTGAGAGCCGAAGAAAACAAAAAGCGTTGGGAAGCAGTCCAACGCTCAAATGAACGCACCACCGTGGGTGCCTCTTTAGTGTGGGCTCGTCCACACTTTGATAGATGATTCCTCCTTGACACTCCTGCGTTCGTGCGTTCGTGCCACTTGAGCGTCGGTGCAACGAGTTGTGGTAAACTAGGGAGCAAAATCTTTTAGGGAGACCGCTCCCAACGTATGGGCTGGTAATGGCGTACCAACTCATGCGCCTCTGGATGACACAGCATCCAAAGCGGGAGCAGCCCCCTCCGTAGCCCCCAAGGGAGGGGCTGTGGAGGAGATTGCTCTCGTTGAGGGGTAGTTGGCCATTCAAACCGCCAGTACCGAGGCCTTAAATGCCTCCATATTCTACACGGATGGTGGCTTATGTCAACCCAACCGCCCTCTGCCAGCAGGCGAGGCTTTTTGCAGCGCAGTTCAATTCTGGCAGGCTCTACGCTCCTTGCTCCAGTCGTAGAGCCCCTACTTCGAGTCGTTCCGGATTCAACCTCAGCCGACTTTACCGAGTTGGAACGACTTGCTGCCCGTCACCTTGCGACGATGCAGCCCCGAGAAGCGTATTTTGCTGCTCAAGGAGGCCTCTTTGCTTTCATTGCGATGCTTTTGGGCGCGATTGCCGCCGTGGTCCAAATCCTGGAGTATTTTGGCGTTAGGCCCAGATTCAGTTCCAGCGTTCGCTATGACGGTGCGTGCTCCGCACGAGATTTTCAAATGGCTGAAGCCGCGGCGCGGCGCGAAGGTTATAGCGATTTCCACGGAGTGTCCACTTCACCTCGTGTCGAGAGGAATTTCTCGATGTTCGTGGCCAAAGAAGATACCCAAAACAGGGCAGAGATGGTCACGGCATACGACGGACTTCAAGCAGTCAATTTGAAAGGCTGGGAACCATCAATCTTTCACGCTGCCATAAGACTCGTCGCTCAGAAGTACCAACTGTCTGAAACTGCCCTGGCTCAGTCGATGGCAATCACAAGCAGGGTCAATCGAGTTACCAACGACAAAGTACAAGTTTCTAGCTTCAGAATTCCAGGTAACGGTTTTTTGCTTCATGACCGCACGCCGATGCCGGACTGCCCATTAGGTAAACTCTGCATCTACGTGCCTGGAGTAACACCCGCCAACATTAGTGAGCTGCCGGTACTTTGGCTAAAATCATGACCTACCGAACTATCGTTCTCCTCACGCTCCTGTTCCTGTGGCCGATATCTACGGCTTCACCGCAGCCCGCCCAGTCAGTCAAGAATCTGGCTAATATGACCATTGATGAGGCAGAGGCCGCTGCCGCCAAGGATTTAATCAGACAAGCGCCGCCTAATGCAACAAACCCAGGTCGAGTTGTAAACAATCCCTTAGACTCGTCTCAAGTCTTGGCTGAAGAGCTTCCCAGTGTGGCAAGAGATGCGTTGAGTGCGACGGAATCGCTTTTGGGAAAAGTCAACTCATTCCTAGAACGATTCTAGCGCGAAGTGCTTACCATGCGCACCGCAATCGTGGCCGCGGGTGTGGGTATATCTTTTGTTTTTATAGCCTGCAGCAACTCTGACAAGGATACTGATAGTAAGCGTATCGCGGCACTTGAAGCCAAAATGTCTGGTATTGAACTCAAGCTGTCTGCCCTTGATAAGCAAGTGGCTGACAACTCAGCGCACCTCCAGCACATTCCTCAGCAACAAGATTTTAATGACATCAAGCAGAGTATTCAGTCGCTAAAATCAGAGGCAGAACGCCTAAAGCCGCTGCTTGCTGCGTTCCTGGTCAACCGGCAGCCGGGCGAACAAAACGAACAGTGGCTAAATCGTGTCAAGCAGCAGCCTCGGGGGTCACTTCAAAACCGGCCATAGAGGGTCACTTCAAAACCGGCCAACGGACCATCATCCTGGACAGACCTGTTTTACCTTACCGGCTGGCTGTTTGGCAAGGCCAGTTTGATCCAGTTCGGGCATTCTGCAAAACCTGATTCCAGTCCTCCCCTTCGTCCGCCGGCAGGCGGGTTTC
>JAIQFL010000403.1 GCA_020073365.1 Terriglobia bacterium
CGTCGGACATTAACTTATTGAGGGCCAAAAATGGTCTTGACAATGGGGTCCACTTTAGGAGGCCATGGGGATGAAATTATTGATCAGCCACAACGCAACGCCGACCACGATCAGCGCCAGAACGATGTTAATTAACGGCATGTTCGTTGTTCTCCTAAAATGCCAAGTAGCAACCCACTTCCTGGTGGCCGCAGTTTCGGACTCTGCTAGCCGAGAATCCTGCGGCCCTGAACCAGGCGGATTACCATTACTACCAAGGCAACGACCAAAAGGATGTGAATCAGCCCGGAGGCGGTGTAGGAGGTTGCCATTCCCAACGCCCACAAAACCAGCAGAATTACGCAAATTGTCCAAAGCATCTTTGTGTTCCTTCGCGATCGATGGGTGCAAGCGAAAGTCCAAAGCGGCAAACTGCTTTTCAGAGGGGGCAGGCCAATCGTTGCACTGCCGGACCGTGGAGTCCGGCTGGCGCAAGGTGCAGAATGTACACCTAAACCGGCACTTGCTGCAGGCCCAACTTCCAGGAACTCGCGACCTGTCGCCGGGATCGTCAACGGTCGAATGCGTGCTCTAACAGTGCCGCACAGACGACTGAGGAAACCATGCGGACATACTCAACTACTAAACTTACGGGAGCCGTTTTGACGTGCCTCCTTTTAGCGTTCCCCGCGGTCGCTCGCGATCATAGTGCCCTGAACGGCACCTGGACGCTGGTGCCCGCCAAGAGCGATTTTGCCGGCCAGTCCGTGGTTCAGACCGGCACCGTGACGATCAACGATCGGCAGGGCAACATCACCGTCTCTCGCAGTTTTGTGTATGAAGGGGCCACCGAAACCTTCTTCTACAGCGACATTGCCGACAGCCAGCGCAATGCCACCATTCACACCGGCAAAGACCTCAAGAGCAAGACCCGGTGGGATCACGATGTCCTGAAGGTGGCCACCACCCAGTCCGGCGCAACCACACTAGAAAGCTACACGCTTGCCACCGATGGCACCTTGATGGTCAACGTCGAAAGGCCGGAACATAAGCCCATCACCCTCATCTTCCGGCGCTGATTGTCCACTCCAAACGGAAAACCACATGGCAACCAGTCCGGTGACGGCGGTCTTCGCTGAGAATGCCGCCGGAACGCTGGATGGCATCACCAGGAACAACAGTGAAGTTCCGGCGACCAGGGGGATCAGACCCGCCTCCGGGCCAATGGCCGTTACCATGAGGGGCAGGACCGCTCCATCCACGAAACTGCCGGCCGATGCCAAGGCCGCTTGGAGCGGACGCGCCCTGGAGGCCGCCCAGTGGCGAGTTCGTCTCGGGCATGCGCGCCCAAAGCGTCATGCGCCATCAGTTGCCCGGCGACCTGTTTGGCGAGTGTGGGATAGAGCCCGCGGGCGACGTAGATGGCCGCCAGTTCCTTCTGCGCGCCCGCTGGGTCTGCCTTCGGTTCCGCGCGTTCCAACTTGAGGTCTGCTTTCTCGGTGTCTGCCTGGGAGTGCACGGACACGTATTCACCTGCTGCCATCGCCATCGCCCCGGCGACCATGCCGGCGACGCCCGCGACCACTATGCTGCTGTGAGTCCCACGCGCCGCCGCGACACCGAGCACCAGACTGGCCGTCGAAAGGATCCCGTCGTTCGCGCCCAAGACCGCCGCGCACAGCCAGCCGACGCGTCCGGTACCGGTGTCGTTCCATGATCCATCAGCTATAGTGCGACCGTGATCGCAAGTCTGACGTCCGGATACCTGCGGTTGCAAAGATAGTAGCCGTTGTCATAATCGTCGTAATCGATGTAAAGATCATCGGTGTCATACCAATCGTCTGCCCAGTATTCGGGCCAGGGATCCACCAGCATGAACGAATATCCGCCGTATGAGAAGCGCGGATAGCCCATGTACATGGTGGGGCGATACTGCAGCCGGAAGCCGTGTTGACTCCCGAAAGAGAGACTGAAGGTGTTCTGAGGAATGTAATAACCTCCGTAACCTCCACGCTGCGCCCAGGTGCGATGGTCGCTAGCCCAGCTCTTAGCACGATCCTGCTGAAACGTAGCGTGCCCCTGCCAGCCGCCCTGTTGTCGCCACCCCTGCTGCTGTTGCCAAGAGACTGCCTGCTGCTCCGTTCGCTGAGGGTGCTGTTGTTGCTGGCCCTGCTGTCCGCGTGGCCCCTGCTGCTGTTGCTGAGCCTGCTGGGCCCGCTGCTGCTGCGGTTGGTGGGCGGGTTGTCCCTGCTGTTGCTGCGGTTGCCTTTGCTGTTGCTGCCCGCGTTGTGCCTGCTGTTGTTGCGGCTGAGGCTGTTGCAGTTGCGGTTGTTGAGCGCGCTGCTGCTGCGGTTGCTGAGCGGGTTGTCCACGCCGGTCTTGCGGCTGGCTCTGCTGTTGCTGCCCGCGTTGTCCCTGCTGTTGTTGCGGCTGCTGTTGCTGTGGTTGTTGGGCCCGCTGCTGCTGCGGTTGCTGGGCGGGTTGCCCCTGCTGTTGCTGCGGTTGCCTTTGCTGTTGCTGCCCGCGTTGTGCCTGCTGTTGTTGCGGCTGAGGCTGTTGCTGTTGCGGTTGTTGGGCGCGCTGCTGCTGCGGTTGCTGAGCGGGTTGGCCGCGCTGTTCTTGCGGTTGCCTTTGCTGTTGCTGCCCGCGCTGTTCCGGCTGCGCCTGAGGGCGCTGCTGTTGTGCGGGCGACCCGCCTTTTTGCTCTTGCCCTCCCTGCCGGGCTTCAGGCTTGCCTGGTTGTTCCTTCTGCCGGTCTTGTTGCGTGTACGCAGGGGCAAGCGTCGCGAAAAGCATAAACAGGGCGGCGGTACTGGTTGCTCGAACGAGTTGCATGGTAATTTATCTCCGTTAAGTTCGCTATCGGTGATGCACGCAGGCCACCAGTCGACCTCCAATAGATTCTGCTGCCTCCGGGTGGTGCGGCATCCTATTTCTTGGTTTCTTCTCCGACGACTTCCACAGCCTGTTTGGCTGGAACCTCGTCGCGGTCCAGTACGGTCACGGTTACGGGCGCCCTCTCTGTCGGCTTGTCCGTGGTCCCGTAATCGGCGGCAGTCTCCGAGGCGGAAGAGATATCCCGGCCGCCCGTGTCCTTCAGGGCTTTCTTCGCCCGCTCACACCACTCAGGGCTGTCGCAGTGGACGGAGACGAGAATGCCGCCGCGCCTGATTCTGCCGGCATAGCGCTTGGCGACGTATTCGGTCACAGGCAGGCCCGTCAGCAATCCCACGATCCAACCCAGGGCCCCGCCGGTGCCCGCGCCAGCCAAAGCCGCCAGCACTGGTCCAGCCGCGACGATCGGCCCTAACACAGTGATGGTCGTAATCTGAACGCAAACGAACCAAGCCGTTGCGGCGCCAACCACGGCACCCACCGCCGTCCCAATCGCCGCTCGCTCCAAAGCTTTAGTGCGCTTCTCGTGCGCGAAATCCTTCGAGCCTTGGTTGTCAGACGCCAGGACTGAGATATCCGTCGTCCGATACCCCGTCTTACGCAGAACGTTAATCGCATCCGAAACGGTTGTGCGATCCGGATAGATCCCCATCACCGATGTATTCCTTGCCATTTGTGTTCCTCCCTTTGGAACAGTCCGGCTCCGTATGTGCACGAGCCGGGCCAAGCGCCGCAGGCCGCCCTGGCGCATCAATGCGGAGAAAGACGGCACCTGTACGTGCATTTGTAGGTGCAGAATCTGCCTTTAAGAATGCACATATCGCTCCGCCGCGATGCCGCAACGGCGGCTGGAGGCAACTTCGCCACTTAACCCCTTTGAATTCAAACGGCGGCTAACGTGCCCCTGCTAAGTTGCGCCGAAAGTGTCCTAGTGCTGGTGGCCAGCGAAGGAGAAAACGGTGTTCCAAATTACAAGAATCATCAAGTGGCTCGCGATTCCGGTCCTACTGATTGCTTCAATATTCGCGCGTTACGCCGCAGCCTATGAACTCACGGTGAATCTCGTGGTTTGCCTGGGAGCCGTCGTCTGTGTACGGCGGGCGGTTCAGTTAAAGGAATATTCCTGGGCCGCCGGATTCGTTGCTATTGCCGTAGTATTCAGCCCGCTTTTACTCGTGGATAAGATCTTTCTCCTGATGGGGCTAACCTGCACAGCTACCTTGATAACCTTAATCGTCCAGTTCCGGACGCACTCGGTGCCGGCCGACTATAGTACGGAGATCCTGTGAAAAGTCTACTGACGTTCCTTCGACCCAGCCGTCCGGCCACGGCAACCCTGATGCTCGCGTTCCTGGCGGCGATTCCGGTTGCCGGAGTTGCGCAGACCTCCGATCCGCTACAGCCCTTCGTTCCGCTCGACGTGACTGACAAATTTTACTTTCACGCCAAACGCACGGTGGGGCCCACGGCCATCCTTGGTGTCGCCGCGTACGCCGCGATCCTGCAGGAAGCTAACGCACCCGAAGAGTGGAAGCAGGGCGGTGCAGCCTACGGCAGGCGGGTTGGTTCCATGGTGGCGTGGACCGGAATCCACAGCGCTCTCGCTTTCGGCCTGGACTCGACGCTGCATCAGGATCCGCGATACTTCCGATCCACCAGCAAAGGGTTCTGGCGCCGGTCGGCACATGCGCTCCGGGGAACCATCCTCACGCGCACCGATAGCGGCGGCGAAACTCTGTCCACCTGGCGTCTGGGCAGCGATTATGGCTCGGCCGTTCTTTCCAACCTGTGGTATCCATCCCGGCTCAATACGGCGCGCCTCGGGTTTATCCAGGGCTCCGTGACTGTCGGGCTCGATCTGGTCAGCAACCTCGGATCGGAGTTCTGGCCGGATATCAAGAAAAAAGTATTCCGCAGAAAGTGAGGTGGAAACCTTGATTCAACATAGAAACTCGCGACGATTTTGGAGGTTGCTGTCCGCCGGGGCCTTTGGGCTGTTGGGGATGTTCGCAGTTCCAGCCGCTTCGTACTCCGTTCTCACCCACGAGGCCATTGTCGACTCCACTTGGGATAGCGCGATTAAGCCCCTGCTGCTGAAGCGATTTCCCGCTTCCACCGCCGATGAGTTGACGCAGGCCCACGCCTACGCTTACGGCGGGTGCATCATCCAGGACCTGGGATATTATCCGTTCGGCAGTAAGTTCTTCAGCGATTTGACGCACTACGTCCGGAGCGGCGACTTCATCCTCAATCTGATTCGTGAATCTCAGGATCTCAACGAGTACGCCTTCGCGCTGGGCGCGCTATCGCATTTCGCGGCCGACAACAATGGCCACAGGAAGGCGACGAACGTGTCGGTACCGCTGCTCTACCCGAAGCTGCGCTTGAAGTTCGGCAACTCCATTACGTATGCGGACGATCCCTTCTCGCACAGCAAGACAGAGTTTGGGTTCGATGTGTTTCAGTCCGCAAAGAGCCGCTATGCTTCCGCGGCTTACAAAGAATTCATTGGTTTTCAAGTTGCCAAACCCGTGCTTCAGCGGGCCTTTGAGGACACCTACGGAATGCGGATCGAGCATGTCTTCCTGAACCTCGATCTGGCGATCGGATCGTACCGGCGGGCGGTCGGAACAATCCTTCCGGCCCTGACCAAAGTCGCCTGGCAACTCAAGGGCCCGGAGATCAGGAAGGATGCTCCCGGCATCACCCGCAAGAAGTTTCTCTACAATCTGTCCCGGTCCAGCTACGAAAAGAACTGGGGTGCCACTTATCAACGACCGGGTATTCGGTCGAGAATACTGGCCGGCTTCTTCCACATCGTACCCAGGATGGGCCCATTCAAGGCGCTGGCATTTGAGAAACTGACGCCGGAGACGGAGAGGCTATACATGGTCGGCTTCAACGCGTCGATCGACCGATATCGCGAGTTGCTCGCCGGGTTGGGTAGCGGCCGGCAGCTCAAACTGCCCAATGACAATATCGATGTGGGTGAAGCCACAAAGGCAAGCAAATATAGGCTTACGGACGCCGCGTACGCCAAACTGGTGCACAAGTTGGACGGTCACTATGCAGATATGCCGCAAGACCTCAGGAGCGATATCCTGGCTTTCTACCAGGACCTCAACCTTCCGATCGCGACCAAAGCCAACGAGGGCGACTGGACAAGGCTGCAGGAGGAATTGAGTCACCTGGCGAGCATAGACCGGGACCTTGCACCAGCGAGTTCCAAAGTGGCGATCGCGGTGATCGCACCCGTGTCCAAATGACCGGCAAAGGCCGCTGCTGGCTGCTGGCATGCGTGCTGGTGGCGGTCCCCCCGGCGTTCGCTCAGGACGCGCCCTTGGACTCCCCCAAGGACATCGCCAAAGACATCGTCAGCGATCAGGAGCAGATCTGGACGAGTCCCTTCCGGATCAAGCGCCAGAACGCCAAATGGTGGCTGATCTTCGGAGCCGCCACCGGCGCTCTGATCGCAACAGACCGCTTCACTTCGCAACAACTGCCGAAAACAGGACACCAAGTGGCCTTCAGCCGTGACGTCTCGCAACTGGGCGCCGTGTATACGCTGGTTCCTCTCGCCGGCGGATTATATTTGACCGGAGCTCTGACCGGAGGGTCGAAATTGCGCGAGACGGGGTTGCTTGGAGGCGAGGCGCTCGTGGATAGTTTAATTGTGTCGGAAGTCTTCAAAGCCGCAACCGGCCGGCAGCGCCCCCTGGAAGGAGACGGAGGCGTACACTTCTTCCACGGCAGCGACGCATTTCCGTCCGGCCACACCATCGGGAGCTTTGCGTTCGCTTCCGTAATCGCGCATCGATACCACGACAATAAACCGGTTGTGGTCCTCGCGTATGGCCTTGCCACCATGGTTGGGGCAGCTCGCTTCGGCGCCCGGCAGCATTCCGCATCAGACATTATGGCAGGAGGAGTCATGGGCTGGTTTATCGGCAGGCAGGTGTCCGAAAGGCGCCGGGCCGGTGGCCGGTCGCCGGTTAAGGGATGGCTGTTGCCACAGGTGGTCCCGCAGGTTCAGCCTTCCGATCACAGCTACGGAGTGCTGCTGGCCTGGCATCCCTAAGGCAGCAAAGAGAGAGGTCATCATGTCTTCGGGACTCTACCGGCTTGGGAGTATGATCGCAATTGGCGGGCTGATGCTTACGGCGACCGCCGACTCTGTGGCGCCGTCCGGCGATGAGATCCTCGCCCGCATCGAGAGCGAGACAAACAGACGTCACGCCCTCTTGCAGGAATACTCGGTTTCGCGGCAATACACGTTGCAGAACCTTCGGTTTGGCAAACAGGCGGCGGTAGCCGTGCTGATGAGTTACCGCCAAGTCGATGGTGAGCGCTATACCGTTTTGACGCGATCCGGCTCGGACATGCTCAACGGCATCGTCGATAAGGTGCTCGCGTCGGAGGTAGGTGAAAGCTTGCCGCTGGCAAATGCCCGCCACCAGATTACTGCCGCCAACTATCGGGTCCGTCTGCTCGGAACCGAAGTCGCAGGAGGGCGAGGTTGCTATGTCGTGGAGTTGGCGCCAAGAATCAAGAGCCGGTTCCTGATCGTAGGGAAAGCCTGGGTCGACGCCGACAGTTACGCCGTGGTGCGGATTGAGGGTCAATTCGCGGCCAGTATTTCCATGTTGGTCGGCGCGCCACGCATTAGCGAGGAATTCATTGAAGTGAATGGTTTCTGGCTGCCTGGGCACGTGCGGTCGGTCACCTCCAGTTTCCTGCTTGGCCCGACCGCACTGGATATTCTTTTTTCGAACTACCAGTTCGAGCGTGATTCGGCGGTCGTGGGCGATCCTGGAGTGCCCGGTTGGTAGTCACAAGAGAATTCAAATTATTTGTTCGTCCATAATCTATAGGTGGCGTAAGTGGTTAGGTGAATTCTCGGTAGCCTCGGCCACGCAGGATCGGCTTGACGGCACGGTAGAATACAGGTGTAAGCAGGTCGCTGGAAAGCAAAACCGCCAGACACCAGTGGTTTTCTTCCCTTCAAGTAATGTATATCGATGAAACCGACCCAGGCGGGAATCGCTGATCTCCTGGTGCAGATTAATGCACCACCAGCCGATGTGGCCGGTACACCGCCTTGTACGAGTGCCGGAGGTGCAGGCAACGCCATCGCGTATGCCGGGAACCTTCACCGGCCGCGCCGGCACTCCGAAGCCAGCCATCCGCGCGTGAATGCCGATTGCTGCCCACTGCCGGAGCGTAGTGGCTGAGAACAAACCGCGCCGTGGGCCGTGATGCGCGTTGTCCCGGCGCTTCTGAAAGGTGACGAATATGGGCCCACCGATCGAAGCTGAAGACGCACCCCAACACGACATCGGGCAACTCATGGATCGCCTTGCCGGCCTCGAGAGCGAAGTAGCCCAGCTTAAGGCGGGGGCAGCGCCGGCCATAGATGCCGAGAGCATGCTCGAAAACGCTACCGATGGCTTTCTGGTTTACGATTCCGAGTTCCAATTCACCTATTTGAACGGTGACGGCGAGCGGCTCCTTGGAAAACCGAAAACGGAACTGCTCGGCAAGACCCAATGGGACATGTTTCCGGAAACGGTTGGAACCGAAATCGAACGTCAGTACCGGCGTGTAATGAAGGAACGGGTTGCCACCACCTTCGATACGTTGTATCCGCCCTCGGAGACGTGGCTTGAGATTCGTGTCTCACCCTCGACCAAGGGCGGCCTCCTGGTCTGGCTTCGCGACATTACCGCGCGCCGCCAGAACGAGATTCAACGCGAGGGGCTCCTTCGGGAAATCCAGGCTGAGCGGCAAATCTTGAGCGAAATAGTCGAGAAGTCTCCTGTCGCAATTTCCGTTGTGCGGGCCCCGGATTTCATCTACGAACTGGTGAATCCCGCGTTCCAAGCGCTGGCGCCTGGAGAGCAAATCCGCGGGCGCCGTTTCTCGGAAGTCTGGGGTGACGTGTCCGATCCCCTGGTGGCTCGCCTCGAGAACGTCATCGCCACCGGACAGGCTTTCGCCGCGATAGATAGTCCCCGTACCATCCAACCCGATCCGGGCGCGCCGCCAGAGACCATCTTCGTTACGTCGACCTGGATTCCGCTGATCGGCCCTTCCGGCAGCCCCGATCGCATTCTGGCCCTGGCGGTCGATACGACTGAACGCAAAAGCCAGGAAGATCGGCTGCGGAGCAGTGAGGCACGTCTGGCGCGGGCGCAAAGAATGGCCAACCTCGGAAGCTGGGAACAAGATCTGGAAAGCGGAGAACTCCAGTTATCGGAAGACGCTTGCCGGATCTTCGGTCTCGAGCCTGAACAGTCCCTGACCACGATGGAGACGTTGATTTCCCTCATCCATCCCGAGGACCAGGAGTCGGTTCGGGAGACGATTCACAACGCGCCTGCTCGGGGAGGATGTTCGCAGATCGACCTTCGAATCATCCTTTCGGACGGAACGGAGCGCTTCCTGCGGCAATACACTGAACCGCTCGGCAATGAGGCCGGTCAGGGCCGCGTACTGGGCACCGTCCAGGATGTCACCGAATACAAGCACCTCGAAGAGAAGTTCCGGCGCGCTCAGAGGCTGGAGGGAATCGCCCGGTTGGCTGGCGGCGTGGCCCACGACTTCAACAACCTTCTGCTGGTGATCAATGGTTACGCCCACATGATCCAGTCCGAACTGAACGCCGAAGATCCTCTGCGGAGTCAGGCACAGGAGATCATCAATGCGGGAAACCGTGCGGTGGCTCTAACGCGCCAGCTTTTGGCTTTCAGCCGAAAGCAGGTCATGCGTCCTCGTGCGATCAATCTGGACACGCTTCTTACCGACTTCGAGAAGATGCTCCGGCGGCTGATGCGCGAGGACATTGAAGTTAAGCAGATCCACCCTTCCGAACTCTGGAGTGTGAAAGCCGACCCCGATCAGGTGGAGCAAGTCATCATGAACCTGGTTCTGAATGCCCGAGACGCAATGCCGAAAGGAGGTCTGCTGACGATTGGCACGTCGAACGTCGAACTCGGGGAACAGGAGGTCAGAGGATTCCTGGACCTGAAGCCGGGCCGGTACGTATCGCTGACGGTTACCGACACCGGGACCGGCATGTCGGCAGAGACCAAACGGCGCCTGTTTGAGCCCTTTTTCACGACGAAACC
>JAIQFL010000404.1 GCA_020073365.1 Terriglobia bacterium
GGGTTTCACCGGCAAACTCGATCTGCGAGCTGCCCTTGATAAAATCATCGATTTCCTGGGGCGTTAGCCCCTCCACGTTCTTCATCCCAATTCGCATCCACCTGAAAGGGTGGCAGACCACGAATTTCAGGATCATCTTGCATTGGAAACGTACTTCATTTCAGGATCATCTTGCATTGGACAATTCTCTGCGGTAATGCATCGGAACTTTGGTGGGATAATAGGCCACCACCCCACCGGCGCTCAGCGTCACGGCATCGCACCGGCATCGCTGGAAGTAGTCGAGCCAGTAGCCCACGTTCAATTCCGGTGGGTCGTTCTCCACCAGCGTGAGTTGTCCCCAGCGCATGGGACGGTCGTACCAGCCGGCCGCTCGAGCCTGGAAAGCAAGCAGGGCCGGAGTGCTCAGGAGATCGCGGCGAGTGAGCGGCATGAGATGACGAGTTGAGCCTATCATATAGCGGCTGGCAGGGAGGTCATCTACCTGCCTTGGTCCTCTCGGACTCGAATCTCCCACCTCACGGACATTGTTCGATCCGCCCGAGCGTCCCCGATAGGCCGTTAAACGACCAGAGGCAGATCATCAACGGCGGTCTCGACGCGCACCCTACATGTCGGCGAAAAAGTGACTAGCTCGTCCTCCTGCGCGGGCCAAGTCACCGAAACGTCGCCCGAATGGGAGCACGAGGCGTGGGATCATCGCTTCACCCTCCGCTCCCTTTGCTGCAACCAAATGTTCTCTCAGGACGGCACGATCGTCCAGGGGGATTTCGCCCCTGCGAATTAGGACACTAAGCCAACGGGCAAAGCGTTCGTTCATGCCCAGCGCCTCAAGAAGACCGTGGATGTGTGACGGCGCAAGGAAGAGGTACCAGCGACGCCAATAAACGAGGTCGTAGTCGGGGCATTCCGACGACACTGACGGAGCGCTTGTGATCCAGATCTTTCCTTGCCCGCGCTCCTCCAGAATATCCTCGGCAAATCGGGTTGGCACACTCACCCACTCACCGGGCTCCTCTCTCCCCCAGCAACTGTCGAGGCGGTGGGACCGTTCTTCTGGGTAAATGGTCGGGTTCGCGGAAGTCTGAAAGCCCCATGGCACCTGGTTGATTGTCGAGCCGTTCGCCCACGACGAATGGGAGAAGACCCTGAATCCCGTGGGGCGTGTTCTGAGCAACCACGATGGTCTGCACACCTCTGCACACCGGCGTTGAAGGCGCAGGAGGTAGGACTGGGGCTGGGCGCCCAGGCGGGCGAGAAGCGGCTGAAGGAAGTGGTCACTGGCGGCGGCTCTACCCGTTTCCGGCGCGCCACCGAGACGCCTTTCAACCTGGTGTTTGAAGTGCGGCCGTAGGATGGAAAATGGGGACAGGCGGTTCTGACTGTCGGCCGGCTGTCGGCCATCTTAGGCTGCCGCCCAAGATCGACAGGCGAAACCGCCTGTCCCACCGGATAGGTGTTCTGGCTAAGCGGCGGGCAGGTTGGTCACCCCGGTCGTGGGCCGTGCCGGCTGCCTTACGCCTTCTTGGGGGCCTCGCCGCGGCCCATTTTTTCGATCTCGTTGAAGTAGACCTTGCGGCCTTCGTCCATCGCCAGGTTCGACAGAATCACGGCTACCGAGTCCGCCAGCCCAACTTCCAGGTGCGCCAGCGGACGCTGCCCGTCACGGCAGTTCTGAAAGAAGCTCTCGAGTTCCACATCCACCGGATTCTTCTGCTCCTCCTGCATCATCACGCCTTTGGCGGTGAGCCACCGGCGGGCGAACTTCACTTCGCGATCCAGGAAACTTTCTTTGCCCGTGAAATTCAGGTCGCTGGTCATGATTGGAATGGGCCCGTTGGCCCCGCCCGCCGACACCATAGTGGCGCCTGCCACGAAGGGCTTGTTCTTGTCTTCCGCCTTGGTCACTTCCGTGGTCTTGGGCGGCTCGCGGTACCACCAGGCAATGCACGGGGATCCATGGGGCTCGTATGAGTTCGGGCCGTCGCCCACCGTGATTTCGATGGTGCCATCCGTCCCCATGATGATCTCGCCCATCTCGGCGCGCGAGGCGTTGAAGAACGGCAGGAACTGATTGGTGCTGACGGAAGAGTAGGTGAGCTTCTGGCCCTTGGGGTACTTGTAGATCAACTGGATGTTGTCGTAGACGTCGCGGCCGTCCTTGAGGGTGTCCAGGCTGCCCAGGCCCATGACGAACTCGGGCGAAGAGCCGAACATCCAATCGGAGACGTCCACCTGGTGCGACGTCAACTCCGCCGTCAGCCCGCCGGACATGGAACGGAAGATCCGCCAGTTGGCGATATTCCCCTCGCCGCCGGGCTTCATGGTCCACAGCCCGCTCGGCTTGTTGATCATGTTGCGGTGCCACTGCGCGTGGATGTGGTGGACGTCGCCGAGGATGCCCTTATCCACCATCTGCTTCACCGTTTGGTAGAAGTAGCTGTAGCGGCGCTGGAGGCCGGTCTGCAGGATTTGCTTGGGATGCTCCTGGGCCAGCGCGCGCAAGGCGTGTACTTCCTCCGGCTTGAAGACCAGGCACTTTTCGCAGAAGACGTGCTTGCCGGCCATCAGGGCGTCCCTGGTGATGAGGAAGTGCACGAATAGCGGCACGGTTACGAACACCGCATCCACGTCCTTCATGGCGAGCAGTTCGCGGTAGTCCTTGAACGTCTTGGGGTTGTTCCCGATGGTTTGCACACCCTTGTCGATGGCGTCCTGCAGGATATCGCAGATGGCCACGCAGCGGCCGTTGTCGATGGTCTTAAAGTGCTTCATCAGGTAGGTTCCGCGGCTTCCGGACCCGATGATGCCGAACTGCACCTGATCGTTGGCGGCCCTCACTTTCTGGATGGCAGGAGCTCCCTGCACGGTGGGAATAGCGGCGGCCACCGCCGTCACGGCTCCAGCGGCTTTCAACAGATCGCGGCGGGAGAGATCGTTGTTCTCTGCCATAGGACGGCGCACCTCACAAGAGAGTATTTCTTCCGAATTGTATCATGAGGGTCTGGAGACCTTATATGCGGATCCTGATTCTGGGCGGCACGGGCTTGACGGGGCCGTTCGTAGTGCGGCGCCTCCATGGTTTAGGCCATGAGGTCACGGTCTTCCACCGTGGGGAACACGAGACCCAACTGCCCGATGGGGTTCGGCACATTCACGGGGACCTGGCGCATCCGCCGGTTGCCTTGCGCCACCTTGCTCCGGATGTCGTGGTCCACATGTGGGCCATGAATGAAGCGGATGCACGGATCTTCCTGGATTGTTTTCGAGGCGCGGCCGGCCGGGTGGTGGCGATCTCCAGCGGTGATGTCTACCACGCCTACGGACGCCTCAAGCACCACGATTCGGGCCCGCCCGATTCGCTCCCGCTTTCCGAAGATGCGCCCTTGCGCGAATCGCGCTACCCCTATCGTGGCGTCGAGAACGCGCCCATGGAGCGTGTGGAGGAGTACGACAAGATCCTGGTAGAGCAAACGCTCCTCAACCAGCCGGAAGTGCCGGTGACGATTCTGCGCTTCCCCGCCGTGTACGGTCCCAACGACAACCATCGCTTCGGGCCGTGGATCGAGCAGATGCAGAACCATCGGGCGGAGCTGAAGATCCGCGATGATTTCGGCCGATGGCGCTGGACTCATGGGTACTCCGAGGACGTCGCCGAAGCCGTGGTGCTGGCGGTAACCAACGAGCGTGCCGCCGGCAGCATCTACAACGCCGGCGAACCGTGGGCTCCTACCTGGACCGAAAGGCTCGAAGAGTGGGCGCGCGTGGCAGGCTGGACGGGCCGCGTTGTCCCGGTGCCAGCGGCGGAAGTCCCGGACGACCAACGCAGGCCGCTCGACTATCGCCATCATCTGGCCATGGACACGGGCCGGATCCGGACGGAACTGGGGTATGCCGAGGTGGTTCCGCGCGAAGAGGGCATCGCGAGGACGATCGCATGGGAACGAAGCAGCGCGGCGCGGCGCTGAAGGTGAGATAAAGTATTTTTGAACGCATTCAGTTTTTATTTGACAGGCAGGCGATCTTGCCCTATTCTGTAATTGAACACGTTCAAAATGAACGCGTTCAAAAAGGAGGGTTCATGTACATCGTCGTCTCCTATCTCGCCTACCTGGCCATCAGCCTGGGCGTCACCGTCTGGGTGGCCCAGACCCTGGTGCGCAACGGCCGCGTGTTTCTCCTGGATGCCTTTCACGGCAATACCGCTTTGGCGGACTCGGTCAATCACCTGCTGGTGGTGGGCTTCTACCTCATCAACGTAGGCTACGTGACGCTGGCGCTGCGTACGGGCGCCACGCTCGACAGCGCGCGCCAGGCCATCGAGCTGGTGTGCGACAAGATCGGCGTGGTACTGCTGGTGCTCGGCGTGATGCACTTTTTCAACCTGTACGTCTTCAACCGGCTGCGTAAGCGGGGGCAGGACCGGAGCGAGCGGGATGCGTCCGGGCGGCAACCTCTCGGACCCGGACCAGGCTGGGCGCCCGCGGGAGCGCCGATCGGCAAGGTACTGGACTAGATGAAACCGACGGCCAAAAGCGATGAGACGCGGGCCCGCATCCTGGCGGCGGCCATGGACCTGTTCCGGCGCCAGGGGTTCGAGGAGACCACCATGCGGGAGATCGCAACCGAAGCCGGCGTGGCCACCGGCGCCGCCTATTACTACTTCGATTCCAAGGACGCGATCGTGCTGGCGTTCTATGACCAGGCACAGCAGGAGATGGAGCCGCTGCTCGAAGCGGCGCTGACCCGCACGAAAGACCTGAAGGGGCGGGTGGGCGCCCTGCTGGAGGTCAAGTTCCAATACTTCGAGCCGAATCGGCGTTTGCTCGGTACGCTGGCGGCGCATGCGGATCCGGAACACCGCCTGTCGCCGTTCAGCGAGCAGACCAGGGCAATGAGGGAACGCGACATGAAGGTCTTCGCGCGGGCGCTCGAGGGCAGCAAGATACGCGTCAGCGGCGATCTGGGACGGCATCTTCCGCGGATCCTGTGGATGTACCAGATGGGCCTGATTCTGTTCTGGATCTACGACCGGTCGGCGGCCCAGCAGCGCACCCGCGCGTTGCTGGCGAAGAGCCTCGGGATTGTCGTGCGCCTCATCAGGATTTCGGAATTCCCGCTCCTGCGGCCCGTCCGGAAGTTGGTGGTGGACCTGGTGGAAACGATGATGGAGGAGTCATGAAGATCGCGATTACAGGGGCGAGCGGGCTGATCGGCGCGGGCATCAATCGGGAACTGGGGGTCCCAGACTTACGCGCGCCGGCACGGTTTGTCGACATGGGAGGCCACGGCTACTCGGTGGTTCGGGCCACGAGCGATGCCCTTGAAACTGAATTCGTTTGCATCCCGCGTCCACTGGAACGCAGCGGGCGTGAGGACGGAGGGCCGCTCAACTATCGGGTTCGGTCTCGCGCACGACTATGGAAAAAAGGCGAAGCGCCGAAACTCGACGTGCAAGTTGTGGAAGGCGACCCGAAGTTCTCAGTCTAACGACTACCGCCCAAACCGATAGGTGGGACTGCCAAACCCTGTCTCCCCCGCCCCACGTTATAATCGCATCGTAATGGACGTATACGAGGAACTGGTGCGCCTTCGCAACCTGGGGCAGAAGTGCGCGCTTGCCACCATCGTCGAGGTGCGCGGGTCTATCCCCAGCTACGAGAGCGCCAAACTCCTGGTTCGCGAGGACGGCTCCATGACCGGCACCATCGGCGGCGGGTGCGTCGAGGCCGAGGTGTGGAACGCCGCCCGGGAGGTCATCGAAACGGAAAAGCCCAAGCACCTCACCTTCAATCTGGGCCAGGACGCGGCCTATGACAACGGCCTCATCTGCGGAGGCCAGCTCGATGTCTTCGTCGAGCCCGTGCTGCCCGTACCGCATGCCTACATCTTCGGCGCCGGCCACATCTCCAAGAGCCTGTCCAAGGTGGCCACGCTGGCAGGCTTCGCCACCGTGGTGGTGGACAACCGCGACACCTTCGCCAACCGCGAACGCTTCCCCGAAGCCGCCGCCATTCACGCGGCCGAATACGAGGAGGTCTTCCCCCAACTCCCCATCAACGAGACCAGCTACGTGATCGTCGTCACGCGCGGCCATCGCGACGACATGCGCGTGCTCAAACTGGCCATCGCCACACCAGCGCGCTATATCGCCATGATCGGCAGCAAGCGCAAGGTCATCAACGTAATCCGCGAACTGGAAAAGGAAGGCATCCCGCCCGCGGCTTTCGAACGGATCCACGCCCCCATGGGCCTGGACATCGGCGCCATTTCTCCCGAGGAGATCGCCATTGCGGTGGCGGCGGAGATGATCGCGGTGCGCCGCAATGCCCCTTCCAACTGGCGCTCGCTTTCGTTGTCGGTGTTCGCCGACGAATCGTTGCGGGCTATGCTTACCAAGTGAGCTCCGCCAGCCTCAGCGTCGCGGGGTTGATCCTGGCTGCCGGTGAATCGCGGCGCATGGGTTTTCCGAAGGCTCTGTTGCCCTATCGCGGGGAGACATTTCTCGATACCCTGGTCGGCCTCTTGGCCGCGCGGTGTCGACCCGTGATCGTGGTGCTGGGCGCATCCGCGGAGCACATCCGCGCCCGCTCCTCGCGTCCCGCAACCTTCGTGGTCAACCCTCATTATCCAAGCGGCCAGACCAGCTCCATGCAGTGCGGTCTCCGCGCCGTGCCTCCCGATACCGAGGGAGTCCTTTTCACCCTGGTGGATCACCCCGCCGTAGCACCCGAAACTATCGATGCCCTGCTGGGCGGGTGGGAAGATCTCCCCCACCGCATAGGGGCCAGCGGCCAGGGGCCAGGGGCCGGGCAAAGGGAGAGCATGACGCTGCTGCGGGTTCCCCGCTACCAGGGCCGCCGCGGCCACCCCATCTGGCTGTCCCGCGAGCTCATTCCCGAGTTCCTGGCGCTCCCCGAGGACGGCGCCGCCCGCGATGTGGTGCGCAGCCATGCCCTCCAAACCCAATTCCTGGATGTGGATGACCCCAGCATCCTCGCCGATATTGACGACCCCGAAGCCTACCGGCTTCTCACCGGAGCCGCGACATGAAGATCCGGCCCCGCACGGTTCTGAGATCCACCGGCGCCGCCGTAGTAGTGCTGCTGGTCGCCGGCATCGTGGCGCCCTATCTGAATGCCGACCCCTACGGGCAGCGCCTGAAAAGGTCGTTGGAACAGGCGCTTGGCCGGCAGGTCGACATCGGAAAGGTGCGTTTCAGTCTCTTGCCCAGCCCCGCGTTTTCCGTGGAGCCCAACGAATCCGGGCCTGGCATCGTGATTCACGAGGACCCCTCCATCGGTATCGAGCCGATGGCCTATGTGGAGACCCTGGAGGTCCGGCCCAGCCTGTGGTCGCTGCTCCGCGGCAAGTTCGTGATTGCGTCGATTCGTCTGGAGGATGACGTCAGCATCAACCTTGCCAAGACCGGGCAGGGATCCGAGTGGGGACGCTGGAACTTCGCCTCGTTCGTGAACCCTTCGCTCATGAGCAACGCCCCCGCCATTCACGTCCGCAACGGGCGCATCCACTTCAAGTTCGGCGACACCAAATCGGTCTTCTACCTCACCGAAACGGACCTCGATATCTCGCCGCCCCGCTCCCGCGGAGGCGGCTGGCGCGTCTACTGCTCGGGCAGGCCGGCGCGCACCGACAGGTCCTCTCAAGGGCTCGGCTCGTTCACCCTGAGCGGCCGTTGGTACGTGGCTCCCGAGCGCGTCGATATGGATTTGCGGCTGGACCGCACCGGCCTGGGCGAGATCACCGCTCTGATTCGCGGCCAGTCCGGCAACATCCATGGAACCGTCTCCTCGCGGCTGCACTTCGGCGGCGCCATCGACAAGATCGGCATACAGGGGCGGCTCACCATCGAGGATGTGCACCGTTGGGACCTCCTGCCGCCCCAGGGGCAGGGCTGGCCGATCGACATCCGGGGCCGCCTGGACCTCCTGACCCAGCAACTGGACCTGCAATCCACCTCCGCACAAAATGCCACGCCGCCCCTCTGGGTCCGTTTTCGCGTCACCGACTACCTGTCGCAACCCCACTGGGCCGTAGCCGTTAACTGGAACCGGTTCCCCGTGGAGCCCCTCATGGAGCTCGCTACCCACATGGGTGCGCAGTTCCCGCCCAAGCTGGGTCTGAGCGGCACTATGGACGGCGCCATCGGCTATTCGGGTGAGGGCAGCTTTCAGGGCCAGTTGGGCTTTCATGAGACGGCGCTCACCATTCCCGATTCTCCACCTGTCCGATTCGATCAGGCCTATGTCATCCTCGATCACGGGCACGTGCGTCTTTCGCCGGCCGTGGTCCATACCGCCGACCAGGATCAGGCCGAAATCCAGGCCGATTATGCGATGAACGAGCAGACGCTGGATCTTTCCATCTCCACTGAGGCCATGAAGGTGGCGTCGCTTCGCTCCCAGGTGGCGCTGGCCGCCGTCCCCTGGCTGGAACAGGTCAAGTCAGGCGTGTGGAGCGGCCAGTTGAACTACCACCAGGGACCCGCCGCTGCGGCCTCATCGGAATTCACTGCCGCAGGCTTGCCGGGATCTACGGCCGCAGGCTTGCTGGGATCTGCCGCCGCGGGCTGGACTGGCCGGCTGGGGCTCCGCGATGCGGAGATCCCCGTGCCGGGCCTGGCCGACCCCGTTCAACTGACCTCGGCTCACGCGCAGATTGACGGCGCACGCGTGGTGCTCGATCAGATCGATGCGGCCGCCGGCAAGGTTGCCTTCACCGGCGAGTACCGCTACGAGCCGGGTGCCGCGCGCCCGCATCGTCTGCGCCTGCGAATCGAAGAACTGGACGCGGCCGACCTGGAAGCCGAACTGCTGCCCACGTTGCGTCGCAGCGCCGGCCTGCTGGAGCGTGCGCTGGGCAGGGCCACCCTGCCCGACTGGCTTGCGGATCGCCAACTCGACGGCAGCGTGCAAATCGATGAGCTGCTGCTGGGCGGCTCGCACCTCCAGAACCTTCGTGCGCGCCTGGTTTGGGACGTGGCGCACGTGGAGCTGGACGCCATCCAGGCGAAACTGGACCGCGCGGCCATCACTGGCAGGCTCGCCATTAACCTCCACGGCAATCGGCCTTCCTACAAACTCACCGGCGAGGTGAAGGGACTGAGCTGGCAATCCGGCAAAGTCGACGCCGAGGGGACGCTGGAAACCTCCGGCACCGGAAGCCAGGTACTGGCCAACCTGACGTCCGAAGCCACCTTTACCGCTTTGGCCCTGGATTTCGGCGCGCTCTCGCCGTGGCGCAGCGTTTCGGGCACCGCGAATCTGGCGTGGTCGCCCCGGCTGCACCTGACGGGTCTGAATCTGAAGATGGAAGATGAGACTTATACCGGCCGTGGCGCCACGCTGGATGACGGCCGGTTGGTGATTCTGCTCAGCAACGGCGCCAAGGAAATGCGCATGACCGGCACGCTGGCCAAGCTGAAGCTGGAGGAAGCGAAGCCGTGACACGGCCATTCCTGGCTGTGTTGGTTTTTCCCTGGCGCTCGGACTGCTCCCAACCGCTCCATTACAGTGGCCGCGGCAACACCACCGTTGGGTCGCCAATGGTATTGTTCGCGATGTTCCGGTCGCTCGCGTTGGCCACCGTCGCCAGGTTGGTCACTCCGGGCCAGGCTCGCGGCTCAACCCGCACGGTAAGGGCGATGGTGCTCGAAGCTGCCGGACGGATCGGCCCAGGATTGGTACAGGTAACGATCTGGTCCGCCACGAAGCAAGTCCACCCGTCTCCCATGCCGGAGACGTAGGTCAGTCCCGCTGGCAGCGTGTCAGTCACGGTAACCGCGCCGGACGTCGGTGTCAGGCCGGTGTTCGAAATCGTCAAGGTGTAGACGCCCTGGCCGCCGACCGTGAAGTCGCCGTCATGGCGGATCGCGATGGCGAGATCGGGAGAACCCGGCTGGATTACCTGCACCGGCGTCGATCCGGCTGTGCCATCGCCCAACTCGCCGTTCCCGTTTTCGCCCCATCCCCAAACGGT
>JAIQFL010000405.1 GCA_020073365.1 Terriglobia bacterium
AATCAGACGACCACAAGCAGAAGCCCTCTTGTCCGTTCCCAGTGCCACGGTATCAGCGCCAGAAGAACAAAAAGCAGGCCTACGCCCACCCTGTCGCGGCAAAGTGAGAAGTTCCTAATAGGGCAAAGTAGAAAGTTCCTCTTGACAGCAGAAAACTGGAAGGATGGAACGAATCGCGATGAACCAGGAGGAACGAGATTGGCTGGAGTGGCTGAAGAGGGTGCAGGATGGGCTCATGACGCAAGAGCAGGCGGCCGAGAAGATGGGGGTAAGCCAACGGTGGGTGCGCAAGCTGCTGGTGCGGATGAAGACGCGGAGATCCCGGAGGCGCCCACCAATCCGGTAACCCGACCGGGCGATATCTGGCAGATCAAGCGTCACCGTCTGATTTGTGGGGATTGCCGGGATCCTGACGTCGTGGCCCGCCTATTTGACGGCGCTCAAGCGAACATGGTCTTCACTTCGCCGCCGTACGCGACCCAGCGCGAATACGACCCCTTGAGCGGCTTCCAACCAGTACGGCCGGAGGAGTACTGCAATTGGTTCCGTGATGTGGCCAGGAACGTCGCGGCCGTTCTGGCGCCCGACGGCTCTTACTTCCTCAACATCAAAGAGCATGCCGAGGACGGTGAGCGCAGCCTGTACGTCAAGGACCTGGTAATCGCCCACCAGCGGCAGTGGGGCTGGCGGTTCGTAGATGAGCTGTGCTGGCGCAAGACAGACAACGGCGTGCCCGGCGGCTGGAACAACCGCTTCAAGAACGCCTGGGAACCCGTGTTCCACTTCTGCCGGCAACCGCAGATCAAATTCCGGCCGAAGGAAGTCAGCCACATGTCGGAGGACTGTTTCGAATACTCGGCCAACAACCCGAAATCAACATCAGGAAGCGGCCTGCTTGGAACTGGAGCTCGCGGTAAGGCGGCAGGCCAGGCCGGACCCGATACTGACGATGGCCGTTTCACCGGTCTGGCGCGGCCGAGCAACGTCATTGAGATCCGCACCGAGTGCGGTCAAGGATCGCACAGCGCACCCTTCCCGCGGGCCCTGGTCGAGTTCTTCCTGAAGGCGTTCTCCGACGCCGGCGACGTGGTGTTCGACCCGTTCCTGGGCAGCGGGAGCACGATGGCCGCGGCGGAAGCGCTGGGCCGAACCGGCCTCGGGGTCGAGATCAGTCCTGCCTACTGCGATGTGGCTCTGCGGCGGATCGCAACTCTCAGCGGCGAGCCGCCCGTATTGGCCGCGACCGGCCAGTCGATCGCGGAGGTCGCCTCGGAGCGCGGCGCTGCGATCGAGCCAGCGGAAAGCCCCCGGAACCGCGATGGCAGGCGAATCCTGCACAACGGACCGGCCCCGTGCTACGGAAGCAGGCGGAAGGCAGGGTAAACGGATGAATGTCAGTATCGATATACAAGTAGAGCGGTGGTCGGTGGCGCGCCTGATCCCGCGGGCGATCAATCCGCGCACGCACAGCGATCAACAAGTCGCTCAGATCGCAGCATCGATTCGGGAGTTTGGCTGGACGAATCCGATTCTGGTTGGGCCGGACCAGGTGATTGTGGCGGGACACGGACGATTGCTGGCGGCACGCCAGCTCGGGATGACGGAGGTTCCTGTGATTGTGCTCCCGAATCTGACGGAGTCCAGCGGCGGGCCCTGGTCATCGCCGACAACCAACTTGCGCTCAACGCTGGCTGGGATGAAGAGATTCTCCGGCTGGAACTGGCGGCACTCCAAGAGGAGGCTTTTGATCTCAGTCTGGTTGGCTTCGACGACGAGGATCTGGCGCGATTGCTCGCCGAACAGGACGCGGCAGAAGGGCTCACAGATGAAGATGCGGTACCCGAACTCCAGGAGAATCCGGTGTCCGTATCTGGGGACCTGTGGGTGCTTGGTACCGGCGGCTGACCTTCATGATGCTGGATGCCGGCATCGTGGCGGTGAGTCCGACCAGCGTCTGGCGGGTGCTGGGGCAAGCGGGACTGTTATCGAAGTGGAACGGCAAGCCGTCGAAGAAGGGCACGGGCTTCGCGCAGCCGATCGCGGCGCATCAGCACTGGCACATCGATGTTTCCTACCTCAACATCGGCGGGACGTTCTACTACCTGTGCAGCATCCTGGACGGTTTCAGCCGGTACCTCGTAAATTGGGGAATCCGGGAGTCGATGACCGAGGCGGACATCGAGATCATCCTGCAGGGAGCGAAGGAGAAGCACCCGGAAGCGCGGCCTCGCATCATCTCGGACAACGGCCCGCAGTTCATCGCCAAGGACTTCAAAGAGTTTATTCGGATCTCAGGTATGACGCACGTCCGAACCTCGCCGTTCTACCCGCAATCGAACGGAAAAATCGAACGTTGGCACAAATCGCTCAAAGGAGAGTGCATCCGGCCAGGAACGCCGCTGTCGCTAGAAGATGCGCAGCGACTGGTGAGCGGATACGTGGACCACTACAACAACGTCCGCCTGAACAGCGCGACGGGCTACATCACGCCGAAGGACATGCTGGCCGGGCGCCAGCAAGAGATCCACTCGGAGCGCGACCGGAAGTTAGAGGCGGCGCGCAAGCAACGCCAGATTCGCCGCAAGCAAGCCGCTTGACGCGCAGATCGCGCTCTGTTGGGTGTTCGGTGCAGAGGCGCAACTTCCGAGTTGCCGATCCGATCGGAGGCAGGCCACCTCCACGGATAGGGCGTTCAGCCAAGTGCCTTGCGGCATCGCCGTTCGTCTTCTAATGCCCGCGAGACTGAAGTCAGCGCCGGTCCTATCGCCGGCGCCGCTTCAGAACGATTCAGCCTTGATCGCCGAGCCGGCCGCCTTAACGGCTACTCCTGGTCCGCCGAGAATTTCGTGCGGACGCCGTATACAGCCAGCGCGGCAGGGTTGGAGGAGACCATGAAGTACATCTCTTTCCCAGAGTCGACGATCACGAAGTCGACGGTTAACATCAGGGGGCCCAAGGGCGTGACAATCGTGCCGGTGCAGTCATGATTTACGGTGTACAGTCCGGAGGTGGCATGTTGGGTCTCCGCGCCATTATCATTAACCGTAAACAAATTGGACAAATGACCGGAGCCGTCGTAAGTTTCGCGGCCCACAGTCAAGCGGGGTGTGCCGGCCGGAACCACGGTTCCCGTGCTGTAAAACCCGTACGTGCCGCTTAGATCGGCATTCGAGCATTCCCTCTCAAAATTCGGAAACTGCTTCTTGCGCACACCGTACACGTCCAGAATCTGAGGGTTCGACCCGATGAGAAAGTTGATCTCGTTTCCCCGATCCGCAATGACGAAGTCCAAACGTAACTGTAGCGCTCCTAAGGTTGTGAAAATGGTCCCTGTGCAGTCGGGATTCACCGTATACGTTCCGGAGCCGGCATTGTGTGACACGGCCCCGTTGTCGTTCACCGTGAAGCTGTTCGAAAGATGTCCATTCCCGTCGTAGACCTCGCGGCCAACTGTGATACGAGGTGTTCTGGCAGGGAGAACGGTTCCACTGCTGTAGAATCCGTACGCGCCATGGAGAGCGGCATTCGAGCATCCTCTCTCGGCGTGCAGGTTCGGTAAGCCGGCAACGGCAAAGATGCCGGCAAGAACGATTCGCGAATTGACGCTGCGTTTCATGCTGATCTCCTCCTCTTACATGCGGACTTTCACGCTAACTATAACGGGACAAGTGTCGCGAACCAGCTCATTGCCGCCGTCGGGAGTCCCGCGATCCCGCCGGGCATCAGCACCGGTTCCGAAATCCCACTCGGTCAGAATAGCGTAGTGTTCGTGCCCCGGCCCAAAGTATGCAAATGGCTGAGGGCAGGCAATGCGTTTACGGCAATGGCTGTCCCGGAATGTCCACGTCCATCGTAACTATGCCAGGCGTCCCCCCTGGCCCGGCGAAGTTGGTGATGTAGATGTGCTTCTGCAATCCGAACGAGGTCTCAAAAGCGATGGCACTCGGGAACACGAGAGGATCAGCAGGCGCCGCCGCGATCGTGGTAATACTTCGATCCGGCGCTACGCGGACGATTTTCTTCTGAATGTTAGTCGCCGCGTACACGTTCCCTCTGAGATCGAGGGCCAGACCGTCAGCCGCGAACAGGTGGCAAGTGGGACCCGCATAAATGCTGGGTGTTCCAGGGCTACCATCGGGATTCACAGGGATCTGGATGAGCGTGGCCTGAGTGCTGTTCAAGACATACAGAATGCCGTGGTTGAACGCCACGCCGTTTGCGCCGGGATCAAAAGGATGAATACCGCAGGGCGTGGGGTTGGGATGGGGCGCAAGCAGCGGGTCGTGCACCCATAGCTCAGTCGTGCCGTCCCTATCGACGCGATAGATATTTGAGCCGAATGAGTCTGAGATATAGATATTTCCTCTGTCGTCGAACGCCAGGGCGTTGAGATCACGGGCATTGACGGCTGCGAGGAGCGTCTGGGTAGCGCCGTCGCTCGAAATACGCCACAGTTGTCCCACATTGGATGGTTGTGCCAGTGCGGTATTCAGAAGCACGTAGAGATTGCCTTCGGGATCCGTGGTCACGCCCTGGGTGGTTCCCGGTGGCAGCACCGCAAACGTCGAGGCAGTCCCGTCCAGCGATACCCTCATGATGGTATGGATCGGAGCCAGCGTGACAAAGATATCGCCAGTCTTGTTGATTGCGATGCTTTCGGGTAGCTGGCCCCGCGTGCGATCGAACTGCACCAACCACGACACGTTCTGGCCGAAAGCGTTCACCTGAGTTAGGGCCGTATCGACAATTAGGGCGGTCGCGAGGGCGAGCTGACAGACGATTGTTTTCGCGATCATCCCTTTTCGCCCGGGTTTGCCAATTCCTGACATTGGAATTTCCTCCTTCACTTTTACATGCGCAGTTTCGAGCCGAAAAGTGGGACGCGGTCCTCCGCCCCAGCGCGTCGCCCCGGGTAGTATATTTAAGCGTTATGGCGTCCGAGGGGATCGACGGGGCTCAGCCGGCAGCGGGAGAAATCACCTGTTTGCTGGCCGAATGGGCAGCGGGGCGGCCGGAGTCTGCGCCCGAGTTGTGGTCGATTGTTTATCGGGAACTGCGGCAGGTTGCCGCGGCGTACATGCGGCATGAGCGGCCCGATCATACTTTGGGGACAACGGCCTTAGTGAATGAGGCGTACATCAGGGTCTTTCACGGGAAGCCATGCGGCTGGGAGAGCCGCAAGCATTTCTTTTGCACGATGGCGCAGATGATGCGGCGGGTCCTGGTGGACCACGCTCGCGAATGTCACGCCCAGAAACGTGGCGGCGAATGGGAAAAGCTGCCGCTGGAAGCGTCGTTTCAATTATCCGGCGCTCCGCCCGACCAAGTAATCGCCGTCAATGATGCATTGGAACAACTCGGCAAAATCAGCCCGCGCCAGGCACAGGTTGTCGAAATGCGATTCTTTGTGGGGCTGACGGTGGAACAAACGGCGGCGCTGCTGAAGATCTCGGGCGATACAGTAAAATCGGATTGGAAATTTGCCAAGGCTTGGCTGCGGCACGAAATGCGGCTGGGGCAAGTACACGGTGACACCCTCTGAGCGATTCCGCCGCGTGCAGGAGTTATTCGATGCCGTCTTGAAAGCTCCAGCCGAAGAGCGCCATGAGTTCTTGAACGACAAGTGCGGGCAAGACGAGTCTTTGCGCCGGGAGGTGGAATCGCTGCTCGCCGAGGCTGATGATTCCTCCCGTCTTCTGCCAAGACGGGCCGGCGCCAGCCCCCGCGGGCCGCGCGCCCTCACCCTGACGCTTGGATCCCGGTTCGGTCATTACGAGATTTCCGGAGTGATCGGCGCGGGCGGAATGGGGGAGGTGTACCGCGCCCGCGATACCAGGCTGCGCCGCGAAGTCGCATTGAAAGTCCTGCCCGAAAATTTTGCTAACGACCCCGATCGTGTAGCCCGATTCCATCGGGAGGCGCAGTTGCTGGCATCCTTGAACCATCCCCACATCGCCGCTATTTATGGGTTGGAAGAGTCCAACGGCATAATTGCACTGGCTTTGGAATTAGTCGAGGGACCGACGCTGGCGGAGCGCATCGCGTCCGGACCAGTCCCCCTCGACGAGGTGCTGCGGGTCAGCACGCAGATCGCGGATGCTCTCGACACGGCGCACGAGCGCGGTATTGTGCATCGCGATTTAAAGCCCGCCAACGTGAAGATCACGTCTGAAGGCGTGGTCAAAGTTCTCGATTTCGGCCTCGGGAAAGTTCTCAGCGAGAACAGCGACATTCTGAACGGGGACACACCCCTCACGGCTACGCGCAAGGGAATGATCCTGGGGACTGCGCCCTACATGGCGCCAGAGCAGGCGCGCGGGGTGGGCCTCGATAAACGCGCCGACATCTGGGCATTCGGCGTGGTCCTTTACGAGATGCTCACGGGCCGGCGGCCTTTCGCACGCGAAACCATCGCGGAAACTCTGGCGTCCGTCATCAAAGATCAGCCCGACCTGAGCCCGTTGCCGCCCGGCATGGCCGCGATCGTCGGCCGATGCCTGAGCAAGGAGCCGCGCAATCGCTGGGGAAGCATGGGCGACGTGCAGTGGGCGCTCGATGCAATGATACCGAGCCCTGCCGCTGCGCCCGGCCTCGCCAGGCGCATGCGTTACCTGCCCTGGGCTGCCGCTCTGGTCCTCGCAGTTACCGTCGCTTGTTTGTGGATCTGGAAGCCGAATGCCAGCCAGCCAGTGATGGAGTTCGAGGTGACGGCGCCGGAAGGCACTACGTTCGGGCCGGTGGGTTGGGGGCAAGTGGCAATATCACCGGACGGCCGGCGGCTGGCCTTCATTGCCACTGGCAAGGACGGTAAACGCAGCGTGTGGCTGCGCTCGATCGGGTCGGGCGCGGCGACCCCACTGGCGGGAACCGAGAATGTGGGGCTCGTCTCGGTCTGGTCTCCGGATAGCCGTTGGGTGGGCTTCAATGCCAATGGCAAGTTTCAGAAGATTGACGTGATCGCCGGTGGAGCACCGCAAACGATTTGCGATTGCAACGCCGGTGCGGCGTCCTGGAACTCCGAAGGCACCGTCCTTTTCGCCGTGCGCGATCAGCCCCTTCACCAGGTTCCGGCTTCCGGCGGCAAACCGGTACCCGTCTTTGGTCTGGATGCGTCGCGCCGCGAAATCTGGCATGGCGCCCCCGACTTTCTGCCGGATGGAAAGCGCTTCCTCTACAACACCACTGCACCCGAAAGGGGCGCCGTGCTGGCGTCTCTGGACGGCAAGACGCGCCGTTATCTGGGTGCGGCGCGAGAGTTTCCGTTTCGCTACGCTCCCAACCCGAAAGGCGGAGGCTGGCTGCTGTACGTCACCACAGGCCAACTCTTCGCCCGACCCTTCGATCCGGACAAAGCACAATTCTACGGTGAGCCGGTTCTCCTCGCAGATGGCGTAGTCGCGTTACATGGGTTCTCGACCTCGATGAATGGGCTTCTCGCGTTCCGGCACGCACGCATCAATCTGTCTCGGCTAGCCTGGTTCGATCGCGACGGCACGCAGTCCGGCACGTCCGGAGAGCCAGGCGATCTGAAATACCCCAGGATCTCGCCGGACCAGAGGACGGCTGCCTTTGTCCGCACCGACGCGGGGAACACGGACATCTGGCTTCTCGATATGGCCGAAAACAAGCCGACCCGGTTCACGTCTGACCCAGGGCTGGATGATTATCCGGTCTGGTCGCGTGATAGCAGCCGAATCACCTATCTTTCGATGCGGGGAAACGAGCGGCTTCTGGTGGAACGCCCGGTGAACAGCACTGGCTCGGAGACGGTTCTGTTAAAGACCGCGGGAACCGCATCGGAGAGTTCCGGGCTGCTATTCATCAGCAAGCTTCCGACCGGCCGTTCTCCCGATGGCCGATGGGTCGTGGCGAGCGAATGGTTCGCAGCGAGCAGCGTCATTTGGCTGATTTCCCGCCGGGGCAATGGCGCGCCGATCCGCTTCACGGAAGGCGCGGACGGTAGCATTTCGCCGGATGGCCATTGGCTGCTCTATGCAACTGGCGGTCCCCTGGGCCGGTCCGCGTTCGCGAGCAGCCGTCCCGAAGTGTTTGTCGAGGCTCTGCCCACGGACCCGAGCCATCCCGGCGGCGCTGATCGCAAGTGGCAGATTTCCATAGCAGGTGGCGTCAACCCGATCTGGCGCGGCGATGGTAAGGAGATCTTCTATCTCGGGCTGGACGGTAAAATGATGTCCGTCCCGGTCCAATCGGGCGACAGTTTCTTCCAGTCCAGAGCGCCGAAACCGCTCTTCCAAACGCGCCTGACGCCGGGCGGGATTCGCGAGTATGACGTCACTCGCGATGGAAAGCGGTTCCTGCTGAATGTGCCGGTCGCCGACAGGGGAGAGGAGCCCATCACGGTGATCGTGAACTGGCCGAAGCTGCTGGAGCGGTGAGCACTTTCGGACGGGTGCGGAACTGATTCGCCAAGATTGCGGATCAGATAACCACAAACTCCTGGTTGGCGATGCCACGGTTCAACCAGACGTCTTGAGGCTGATGGCCGGTGGGGCGGCGGACCTCGTCTTCACTGACCCTCCGTACAACGTCGACTACGAGGGTTATACCGAGGAGCGGCTCAAGATCAAGGGTGACCGGATGTCGGATGCTGACTTCAAGCAGTTCTTGGAAGCCGCATTCCGCTCGTGTCGAACCGCCGTGAAGCCCGGCGCATCGCTCTATGTTTGCCACTCGTCGTCCTGGCAGCGCGAGTTTCAGAACGCGCTGGAAGTAGCCGGCTTCCAGATCCGCTGCCAGATCATCTGGGGTAAGAACACGTTTGCCTGGGGCTTTGGGCGCTACAAGTTCCAGCACGAACCGATGTTCTACGCCCATGTGGCCGGGCAGAAGGATCCCTGGTACGGCGACAAATCCCAATCGACGCTTTGGGAGGAGAAGAAGCCCGCGGCCAATCGGCTGCACCCGACCGCGAAGCCCGTGGAACTGGTCGAGCGAGCGCTCGTCAACAGCAGCAAGGCGGGCGACGTAGTGGCAGATTTGTTCGGTGGGTCTGGCAGCACGTTGATTGGATGTGAACGGCGCGGACGCAAAGCGCGGCTGATGGAGATCGATCCCCGGTATGCCGATGTGGTGATCACCAGGTGGCAGGGGCATTCGGGCCAAAAGGCCATTCTCGACGGGGATGGGCGTACCTTCGAGGAGATCAGTACCGAACGGCTGCAGGAAACTCCGTGAAGCGGCGATTTGCCGCGTCGAGAGGGTCCGGGGGGCGGTTTGGCAGCCTTCTGGGAAAGGGACGCACCGTTGGCCGACTTGGGCTGGGACGGCGCAACACGGGGCTTGTGTGGCGCCGTGTTGGCCTTTTGTGGTGTGTTTCGGCCTCTTGCGCAAGCCAGGGTTCGGTCTGAGATTTGGGAAATGAATGCTTATGAATCGGGACCCAACAACGAGAGAAGCCGCCGGGCTTGGAGCCGGCGGCGCGTGACGTGATGGAACTCGGCGTTTTGCTACAGGATGTCGGCGATCTCACAAGCGGTGCGGTAACTACCGTCAATCCCGCGCGCCCAAACCCTGTACAGCGTGGGGCAAAGGCCAGCGTCCTCGCCAAGTTCCAATCGGCGCATGCGGTCGCGGAGATCGCTTATGGCAACTTCGCGGGCCTCGCTGATCGTGCCGACCACGGCCACCGGCTCGTGTTGTCCGTCGTCGCTCTCCGCGATCAGCATCGCCATGCCCAGATCGCTATCGGGCTGGAGCGGAATCGCAAATCCGTTGTAGGTCGGGAACTGCTTCTTGGTGGTTGCCATCTGGTTTCTCTCCTTGCACCAAGATTAATCGCTCTGCGGGCCGAAAACATCAAGCAGAATCTGCGGGACCAACGAAGAAAAGCCCGCCACGGCAGCGCCGGGCGGGCCAGGAAGGGGGGCCGATGCTACGGGTTGATGCGGTAGGTGCGTTCGCCGTTTTCCGGCTTGAAGGACTCGACGGTGTATCCAGCCTTCTTCATCGCGCCGG
>JAIQFL010000406.1 GCA_020073365.1 Terriglobia bacterium
GGACCTGCCCTACTTTCCCCACCACCTCGCGGACATAGTCTTCGATGCCTTTCAGAAAGGGGTCTAGTTGGGCGGCGCCGCGATGGATGCGATGGAGGTACGCCTCCCATTGGCCTGTCATGATGGGACTCTTGACCTCGGGGTGCACCACTTCGATCAGCCGCACGCCTTTGTCGGTCGCCTCCAGGCTCTTGCCGCCGCGTACGATGTACCCGCGCTTGAGCAGCACCTCGATGATGGCCGCGCGCGTAGCCGGTGTGCCCAGGCCCGTCTCCTTCATGGCATCCGAGAGTTCCTTTTCGTCGAGAGTCTTGCCCGCCGTCTCCATGGCCGTGAGCAGTGTGCCTTCCGTGAAGCGCTTGGGCGGCCGGGTCTTCTTCTCCAGGATTTCCACGTCCACTACATCCTGCGGTTGCCCCTTGGCCAGACCCGGCGGCAGGACTTGTTCCGCGCGCGGCTCCTCGGTCCCTCCCTTGCCCTTTCGGGTCTTGGCCGGAGGCGCCACGTCCAACACCTTCCACCCCACCTGTTGCACGGCACTGCCCGACGTGTGATAGCGGTCCACGACGCTGCCGTTGCGAATCGCGGTGATCACCGTGGTTACCGACCACACGTGGTCTTCATGCCAGGCGCTCAGCAGGCGCCGGCAAATCAAATCGTAGATCTTGCGCTCCTCGGGCGAGAGCGACGCCTTCTCGGGCGATGTCGCCGTGGGGATGATGGCATGGTGGTCGGTAACTTTGGCATCGTCCACGAACCGCCGGCCCAACGGCCGTTCGCCGGTTCCGGGGGCCAGATGCTCGCGATAGGGCGCTTCAATCGTCTTGACGATCCGCGGCAGCGTGCGCGCCACATCTTCGGAGAGGTGACGGCTGTCGGTACGCGGATAGCTGATGAGCTTATGACGCTCATACAGCGCCTGCGCCGCGTCGAGGGTCATCTGCGCGCTGAAGCCATACAGCCGGTTGGCGTGCCGCTGCAACTCCGTGAGGTCGTAGAGCGGCGGCGGCGCCATGCGCTGGGTCTGGGATTCGATCGACTCGATTTCGGCCTGCCCGGTGCGCGCGCGCTCCGCGATGCGCCTGGCTTCTTCTCCATCAGCGGCGAGCCGCATGCTTTGTTGGAGAGATTCTCTGTCCGCGGCCTCCTTCCGCTCGCGAAACCAGGTGCCTTGATAGGTGCTCTCCTGGGGGGCGCCGGCAGGGTGAAAGGTGGCCAGGACTTCGCGGTAATCCTCGGGCACGAACTTGCGGATGGCGAGCTCGCGTTCCACCAGCATGGCCAGTGTAGGAGTCTGCACGCGCCCCACGGAAAGATCTTCGCCGTATGCCAGCGAGTAGGCGCGCGAGAGATTCATCCCCACCAGCCAGTCGGCGCGGCTGCGGCCGCGGGCGGCGTCCGCCAGGGGATCGTACTCGCTCCCGGGGCGAAGGGCGTCAAACCCCTTGCGAATGGCGTCCGGGGTAAGGGACGAGATCCAGAGGCGCTGGACCGGTTTGGCACATTGCGCCGCCTCGTAGATATATCGGAAGATCAGCTCGCCTTCGCGGCCGGCGTCGGTGGCGCACACGATCCGGGAAATGCGCGGCGAGTTGAGGATGCGCCGCACCACCTCGAACTGGTCCTTGGTTTTCTCGTACACCACCAGGGGCCACTCGTTCGGCAACATGGGAAGCCGATCGCGGCGCCACTGCCGCCAATCCGGGTTGATCTCGTGCGGTTGCGCCAGGGCGGCCAGATGGCCGATGGCCCAGGTGACCACATAGCCATTGCCGTGGAGGTATCCGTCGCCCTGGTGGGTCGCGCCGAGCACCCGCGCGATGTCGCGCGCCACCGAGGGCTTTTCAGCCAATACGGCCACGCTGCCGGATTCCGGAGCCGCCATCATCGCCGTGTGCCGCGACTCCGGCGCTTCTGGAGTTGCGCGTTCAAATGGCCGAGGGAGGCGAACTGGCCGGCGAACTCAGCGGACGGCGCGGCTAGCGGTTTGCGGCGCGGGTCGAAATCCCGGCGACGGAACAGATCGGAGGCGGCGATGACGGCCGTTCCCATGGGGCGATATTCGCAGGTGCCCTGCGCCCACGCCAGTTCCTGGTCAAACCAAAGATAGAAGCCCACGGCCCCATGTTACACCGAGCCGATCAGGTCTCTAATCGCAGCCAACAGGTGTTCGGGTTGGAAGGGCTTCTTCAGGACGCGGCAGGCCGGGAAGAGCGAGGCGAGCTCCAGGTCCGGAGCGGCGGCCAGGTACAGTAGCGCAACCCGATCCGCGAAAGCCACGAAATCACCGGGGCGATTGGTGATGACCAGGTCGATTTCGTCATCCTCCGACTGGAGCAACTGGATGACGCGTTCCGCATAGGCTCCCATGACCCGATACCCGTGGCGCACCAGCACGTCTCGTAAGTACTTCTGGATGAACGGGTCCTCGACCACTGCAATTGCGCCTTGATGAGCCGGCGAGTGGATGGCATGTTCGAGCGGGCTGGACGCGTAGTGCGTTTCCATGTATTCTTATTTTCCGATGCGCCACTCCGATTTACAATCCCCACAAATGGGTGGGTGCGGCAACTGAAATGCGGTGGGTTAGGGCGCGGCCGGATGCCGGTGATGACGGGACCGGCAGTACCGTTTAGCGCGGAGTCCCCTGCCGGGTCAAGCTTCATCCGGGCCCTGCTTGATCGGCGGTCATAGTAGCTAGTGCTTAATTGTATTACTACATTTCTGTATTAAAATGTTTGGGATGCCCCGACATGCACCTGTATTGGAATGCTCAGAGGAAGATAAGGCAAGTTTGGTTGCCATAAGTAAGAGCCGTACGGAGGAGGCGCGCACCGTGGAGCGTGCCCGAATCGTTCTTGCTTCCCTGGAAGGCAAGGAGATTCAACAGGTGGCGAAGGAGTTAGGAGTCTCCGTCCCCACGGTCAACAAGTGGCGTCAACGCTTCGCGCTCTGGGGGCTGAGAGGCCTGCGGGATCTGCCACGGCCGGGCAAACCGGCTATCTACGACGACGCTTTTCGGGACCGCGTGCTGGCCCTACTGGAGCAACCACCTCCGCCTGGCATGTCGCACTGGGATGGGCCGGCGGTAGCAGAGAAACTCGGCTCCAGCGTGTATGCAGTGTGGCGTGTTCTGCGTCGCGAAGGCATCTACCTACAGAGGCTGCGCAGTTGGTGCGTGAGTACGGATAAAGAGTTTGCCTCCAAGGCCGCTGAAATCGTGGGTTTGTACCTGAACCCGCCAGTCAATGCACTGGTCCTCAGCGTAGACGAAAAACCGAGCATGCAAGCCATCGAGCGGCCTAGCGGTTACGTGGAGACGGATAGCGGCGCCGTGGTGCGCGCGCTGAAGAGCACCTATAAACGCCACGGCACGCTAAATCTGTTCGCCGCTCTTGAAGTCGGGACCGGCCAAGTCCACACGAAGACCACGGATTTTAAGAAGCGCGAAGACTTTCAGGGCTTCCTTGACGGTGTGCTGTCGGAGCAACCGCCGGACCAAGAAATCCATGTGATCGTGGACAATTACTCGACGCATAAGAAAAACGACGAATGGCTGGCGAAGTATGAAGGCCGGGTGCAGTTTCACTTCACGCCGACCTCCGCCAGTTGGCTGAACCAGGTCGAGATCGTGTTCAGTCTGCTGCAGCGCAAGGCACTCACTGGAGCCAGTTTCAAAAACAAGGATCAGTTGCGCGAGGCCATCGAAGCCTTCATAAAGAAGCACAACGAAGTTGCCAAGCCGTTCCGTTGGCGCAAGCGCGAAGTCAAGGGCAGCCAGCTCCGAAATACCATTATCAATTTATGCCATTAAGCACTAGACATCCATCAGTATGACAAACCGGAATGGGCCCGTCATCCAGGAAACGCGAGCAAATGTGCCATTCAGAGCAACTCGCACCAACGGCCGAATACCAGGCGGGACAAGGTGGCCAATCGCCGCGAGTTGCAGTAGGGATCGATGGGGTCCTGGAGCTCCCGCACATCCCCACAGTTTTCGTCCTGCGTCGACCAGTCCGCGATCATCGCGGGTGTCACCTCGAGATGAAACTGCAGCCCGTAAACATTGTCGCCCCAGCGAAATGCCTGGTTCCGGCAAGCTTCCGAGCAAGCCAGTCGCGTGGCTCCCGGGGGAAGGTCGAAGGCTTCGCTGTGCCAGTGAAACACGGTCTCGGAAGGGTTCACGCCGGCAAAGAGCGGGTCGCTTGGGGCGGCTGCTGTGAGGTGGATATCAAACCAGCCAATTTCCTTTTTGGAGTTCAGATAGACCCTGCTGCCGAGCGCCTGCGCGATCAACTGTGAGCCCAGGCAGATGCCCAATATCGGCTGTTTCCGCTCGACCGCCCGAGCGATGAGGTCGGACTCCTGCTTCAGGTATGGCAGACCATCGTTGACGGACATGGGACCGCCGAGGAAGATCAGCCCGGCTGCGTCTTTAATCTCCGGAAGCTCGGCGTCCGCACGATAGAGATCCGCATATTCGAGGGACAGGCCGCGCTCCTCCAGAACCGGACCAATGAGACCAACTCCTTCGAAGGGCACATGGCGGAAAGCGAGTACCCGCATGTGATTTCTGCCCAGGCTCAAACATCAGAAAGCATGTTTGATGTTCGCCTTCCTACTTCTGCGCCTGGGCCACCTGGAAGTGGCTGAGGCTGTCTGCGTACCGCGAGATTCCGCGGAAAAGGGCGTCGGCAAGTTTTTGCCGGTAATCGGCCTTCTTCAACAGGAACTCCTCGCGCGGGTTGCTGAGAAATCCGATCTCCGCCAAGACCGAGGGCATCGTCGCCCCAATCAGCACTACGAACGGCGCCTTCTTCACCCCACGGTTCTTGGTGTTGGGGAAGTTCTTCGCCGAAAATGCGTACAGCGACGTTTGGAGCCGCCCGGCAAAATCCCTGGACTCCTGGGCCTTATCGTGCAAAGTGATCGTCTGGATGAGGTCGTGCAGTTCGAAGATCGATTTCTGAGAGCTGGCATTTTCGCGCGATGCCACGTCCAGTGCGTCCTTAGCCTCCGTGAAGTTCAGGTAATACGTCTCCACTCCGGCAATCTTCGTCACCGGCGACGAGTTGGCGTGAATGGAGAGGAACAGGGAGGCCTGCTTCTCGTTGGCCAACTCGGTGCGGCCTTCGAGCGGGACAAAGGAGTCGTCGGTGCGCGTGTAGATGACCTCGGCACCCATGCGATCCTCGATCAGTTTTCCCACGCGCTTGGCGACATCCAGCACCAGGTCCTTCTCAAGCAGCCCTTTGGCGCCCTGGGTGCCTTGGTCGTGGCCCCCATGGCCCGGGTCGATGACTACCCGCGTTACCTTCAGGCCGAGCGCGCGAACCAGCGACGTCTCGCCCGTGCTGGTGTGGCGCGCGGCCTTGGCGACTTCGCCCTCGCGGGGCAACGCCGGCAATATGGTCGGCAACTGGGGAGCGACGGCCGTAACCTTCGGTGGATCGGGAAGCAGCGGCGACGTTCCCGGCGCCTCTGTTTTCGCCAGTTCCGCAGTGGAAGGTTCAGCCGCCGCGGGTTCCGGCGCCGTCTCCGCCTTAACCGGGGGTTTCACCTGTGGCTTCCCGGGGCTCGGCGCGTCGGGCTTGGGCGGTTCAACCTTGCCAACCGGCGGTAGCGGAATCGAGTGCGGCAGGCGGTTGTGAAGGGCCGGGGGTTGTTCCGCGAGAGCCGGAACGACCGGGGAACTCCGCAACTCGATGATGAGCCGGTCCGGATTGGTGAGTTGGGAACTGGTGGCATCCACCGACCCTCCCAGTTCAAGCACAATGCGGGTCACACCCGGCAGGGTCTCCGCCATACGAATGCGCTTCAAACGCTTGTCGTCGATCTGCTCCGCGTAGGTGCGCTTCGCGTCGATGCGCAGACGCGCATCCGGAATGTCGAAATAGACCCGTTCCGGGTTTTGCAGGCGCTCCGTCACGAAATGGAAGTCGCCCGACACCTCGATGGCCACGCGAGTCACGTCGGCCAGGCACCAATGGCGGACGGCCGTCACCGAGCGCAGCGCCGGGCGCCCTGTTTGCGCCACCAGCATCGAAACCGAAACCGCAAGCGCTGCAATCAGCTTCATACCAATCGCTTCATCGCGAGACGTAGCGCACTGTGCCGTCCCGATCCACCATCTTCTGGATGTGTTTCAGGCCGGCGGGCGCATTCTCCTCGGGTTGCTTGACCGGCTGGGCCGGCCCGGTCTCCCGGACGGCCGGGCTCCCCATCGATTTCTTGAGCTGGTCCGCCACCAGATGCAGGTAATTCTGGGTTTCCTTGTACGGCGGCACGGCGCCGTACTTCGCCACGGCTGCTTCCCCGGCGTTGTAGGCCGCCAGCGCCAGCGCGTAGTCATTGTTGTAGAGATCCAGAAGGTACTTCAGGTACTTCGCCCCGCCCTGGATGTTCTCCATCGGGTTGAAGGCATTCGCGACGCCGAAGCGCCGTGATGTGGCAGGGATGAGCTGCATCAGCCCCTGTGCGCCCTTGGGCGAGACCGCATTTGTATTGTAGTTGCTCTCCACTTTGATGACGGAATGGATCAATTGGGGCGGGAGCGAATGCTGAGCGGCGATCCGGTCCACGGCTTCATCCAAGCCGCTGGGCGGGGCTGGCTTCGGCTCATCCGCATCGACCTCCGGGACCGGGACCTCGGGAACGACACGAGGGGCTATGACGGTCTCAACGACCCTCTGTTGCCCGACGGTTCTCGGAGTCACGATCACGCTCCTCACCAGCTTCCCGCTCCGCTGGTCCGCACGAACTACGCTCGTGATGCGTTGGGGCTGGATCGCTGGTCCGCCAGCATTCAAAACCAAAGCCCCCCAGGCTGCGGCACATCCCAGTCTAAAACAAAAACGCATCAAAATGTTAGCTCCTAGAATAGTAACACAGGCCTTCGCGCCTGCTTAGGTTAGCTGCGTGGTCTTGCCGAAAGACCCACCCAGGCAAGAATGCCTGTAACCCCATGAAACCCAATGTTATCATTTCTGTGTGAAGCGGGCGGGATACGTGCTGGTGGGCGGCCGGAGTTCCCGGATGGGACGCGATAAGGCGCTGCTGCCCTTTCGCGGGGGTTTGCTGGTCCAGTCCGTGGCGCAGGCCGTGAATCTGGCTGCGGGCAGTGCGGTACTGGTTGGAAGTCCCCGCCGTTATGGATGCGTGGGTTACCCGATCCTTCCCGATATCTATCCCGGTGCGGGACCCCTGGGCGGAATTCTCAGCGCTCTGCAGCACACCACTGCGGAGTGGAGCCTTATCGTGGCGTGCGATATGCCTGAGGTCTCCGCCGCGTTTCTGAGCGGCTTGCTGGATGCCGCCGAGCGCGGCAGTGCCGATATCCTGATTCCGGCAGGACCCTCCGGCCTCCTCGAGCCGCTCTGCGCGGCATACCACCGGCGCTCCCGCCAGGCGCTCTACAAAGCCTTCGCGACGGGCATCCGAAAAGTAACGGCGGCGTTTGAAGGAATCCGGATCGTCACTTTTCCCGTCCCGGAACTCACGCCTTTTCAAAACGTTAACACTCCCGAGGATTGGGCCGGATATGCCGCAGAGTGACCCGTACCCCCACTACATCGAATTCCGGCACGTCTGTAAGACGTTCGACAGGCCCGTATTAGTCGATTCGAATTTCCAGGTGGACCCCGGCGAGACGGTGGCCATCATCGGCCGCAGCGGCGTCGGAAAATCGGTGACGCTGTCGCACATCATGGGGTTTCTGAAGCCCGACAGCGGCCGCGTGATTGTGGCCCACGAGGACATCACCGACATGTCGGAGGCCGAACTCCGCCGCATCCGCCGCAAGGTAACCATGGTATTCCAGTCGGGCGCCCTGTTCGATTCCCTGACGGTGGCGGAGAATGTGCTGTTTTCCCTGGAGCTTCGACAGGACTACGACGCCCAGAATAAGGAGGACGTGGTCAACGGCCTGCTGGGGATGGTGGACATTGCGGAAGCCCGGGACGCTTACCCGTCCGACCTTTCCACCGGCTACAAGCGTGCCGTCGCGATCGCCAGGGCAGTGGCCGCCCAACCGCAATGCATTCTGTACGACGAACCGACCACCATGGTGGACCCGATCATGTCCGATCACCTGAGCGACATGATGTTGCGTCTCAAGCGGCAACTGAAGCTGACTTCGGTAGTGGTGACGCACGATCTGGACCTGATGTATAAGGTCGCGGACCGGGTGGTCTTTCTCTATGACGGCGGCGTGATTTTCTTCGGCCCCACGGCGGACCTGGCGATGTCGGACCATCCCCACATCCAGGAATTCCTGGAGCTGGACAGGGTGGTCCGCGTGTAAATCCCTGTCATCGGGGGCGACCCGAGGGGACTGGGAACGAATCGCCCGCTCGCGGCCAACTCTCTTGAACCCTTACGCGTCGTCTCGGCCCAGCGCGATCACGAAGTACTGTGCCGGACCAGGACCCGGGTTGCGCCAGCCGTGCTCGTCGTTAGACGCCAGGTACACAATGGAGCCGGCGTTGACTTGCGTGGCTTCCCCTTTGATGGTGGCATCCAGCGTTCCCTGCTGAAGGAGCAGCAGTTCTTCATGGACATGCTTGTGCGGAGGATGCGGCGCCTGGCCGGCGGCTAGTTCCGTCATGTGCAACTCGATGGGAAAGCCCGAATGGGTTGCGCCATTCATCACGGCGCGGGATTTGTTCAGGCCGTTGACTTTCACCGGCAGGTCTTCGTATTTGAAGGCCTTCGAAGGCAGCGTCTTTTTCTCCTGTGCGGAAGCCGTGGCAGCGGCCAGCGCGGGAAGGATCATTCCAAGGTCTCGGCGGGAAGGGTTCACGAGGACTCTCCTGGCTCCCAGTGTATCGCTCCACTCACACCCTTTCGCGCCGCCAACCGCCCGTGCCGGGCCAGCACCCGATCGAGCGCCACCGTCTGCAACTCGCGGGTGCCTCGATGCGGTCGGCCAGCGCCCGGCCTGAATACTCACGGTTTCAGCGATGCCATCCAGTTGACCACGACCGTGATGGGTGAGCTCTGCGTTTCGTTCACCGCGTCGTTAACCCGAGGGTTGGTGACCACCAGAAATCGCTTCCCATCCGGGCTGACATCGTAGCGAAAGGGAAACTGCGGAACGCCGCCGGTGTCCTCGTGCGGATCGAACAGGGCCTTCGGCGCGCCATGTGAGAATGTGGGGGTGGTGGTCACCTCCACCGACATCAGCTTGCCGTTCGCCGCAAGGTAGAAGAGTTCCTTCCCGTCCCTCCTCCAGCGCGGTTGCGTGCCGCCGCCGCTGGAGATCAGGAATTTGCCGGAGCCGACCGGGAATGACTGCACGTACACCTCGACAGAGCTGGATGCATTGGATGTGTACGCCACCCAGCGCGGGCCGCCGGTGGGCTCCGGGCAGAACTGGCCCTGCGTTTCATCGAACGGCGTCTGCAGGTAGGGCACGGGCTTGCGTTGGGCGGAATCGCCCGCCATGCCTGGCAGGACCCACAGATCGTAGCCAGTACCAGTATTGGGCGGGTGAGTCCAGAACAGCAGGAACTGGCCGTCTGAGGACCAGCCGGTGGCTTCCGGACTGCCGCCGGCCTGTAAGAGCAGATGGTCGTCGCCGGCTCTGGCGGTGTCGTTCCAGTAGAGCTTGTACTGCCCGTCGCGATCCGACTCAAAAGCGATCCGGCGCCCATCGGGCGACCAGACGGGGGCACGGTCCGTCCCATGATCGAAGGTGAACTGGCTGGGAACGCCGCGCGCATCCACAATCCATACGTTGGTGGTTCCGCTCTGTTCATCCTAAAAACGGCAGTTAGCCGGTGGCATCGGCGAGCCGACCAGTGCTTCCGATGACCTTGCCACCGAGGAATTGACGAAACGCGGCGCTGAGAATCAGCTTCCACCTCTCCCGTTGCGTCAACTGCTCCGCAGTCGTTTTGATTCGCTTGAGAAACCCGCTCACCTTGGTCAGAATTTCCGCGATCTG